>MGTY01000114.1 GCA_001799695.1 Elusimicrobia bacterium GWA2_69_24 | reverse complement strand
CTGGGAGCGGTGGACCAACGGGGAGAACTTCCGGTTGCGGAACCTGGTGGACGCCGCCCCCGAACCCGAAGCGGGCGACTACATCTTCTCTTTGTCCCACGGCGTCGAGGTCTGCCGGAGGTTCGACCCGGAGAGATTCTGCATCGAGTCCGATCGGAGGGCCTTCGGATTCGGGGAGAAGATCCATGTGAAGGAATTCGCTGGGGATGAGAAAGCCGGGGGTTGGAGCGCCAAGGTGTCCGCCCTGGGGCGAAGCCATGCCATCCCCATGAGCGTCCTGCACAAACATTCCGCCTGCGATAAGCTGATGGATGGATATCGGATGGGATTGAGCCGGGCGCCCAGGGACTGCAAGCGGGATTCGGATTGTTCCCTATTCCCCAGCCCTTGGAACTCATGCCTTCCGCCTCAAGCCGCGAGGAGCAGCCGGAAGCTCGATGCTCTCTTGGAGAAGCTGCTTGCCGCGATTCCTGGGGGCGGCTGCCTGCTCCTCCACCCGCCGTGCGCCGCCGTGCCGCCTGGAGAGGCGCGCTGCGTCAAGTCGAGCTGCGAGAACGTCTCTATCGGATTCGGGCTGGGACGGTTCCGCAATAAGGCCGGTCAGATCGAAGGCGCCATCGGCGATGCGCAGTCGCTGGAATCGACACAGCCTCCGGCGTCGCCTGATTGAGCTGGGATCCGGTCCCCGACGGCGCTCAAGGCTCCGCGGCCATGGAGAAGACCTCGTCGGAGCGCAGGCGGTAGGTCGGGAAGGCGATCAGGTCGGCCACACCGGCCACGAGGCCCAGCCGGCAGGACTGCAGGTCCCGCGAGCAGTACGGATGCATGACCAGGCGCACGTCCTGCCCGTACCGGCGGCCCGCTTGGTCGCGGCCCAGCACCGGCTCCAAGACCGTGCCGTCGGCCCGCGCGTCGACGCGGGTCGGGGCCTCGATGGTGAAGTCCACGCCGTCGCGGGTCTCGGCCGAGAAGGCGAAAGGGCGCGGCTCGGGACCGGCGCAGGCCAGCACGTAGCCGGGTAGGGCCAGGTCGCCGCCGGCAAGCAGTTCGACGGCGCAGGCCAGGTTGCGGACCGAGCGTTCGCCCCTGATGTCGGCTGCCGCCTCCATCTCGAAGCTCAGGGTCACCACCGCGGCCTGCCGTAGGAGGCCGCCGTCGGACAGGGTCGCGCGGAAGCGGACCCGGTGGCGCCGGTAGCGCGCCGCCGCGGCGCGGGCGGCCGCGGCGTCGACGACGTCGGACAGTCGGGCGGCGGCGTCGTCGGCGGCGAGGTCGGCCAGGGATTGCTGCGCGGACGCCGCCAGGGCCGTCGTCAGGGCGAGTAGGGCTAGCAGGGTCGATCTGCGGTTCATGGATGCTCCGTGAGACTATCAGGGCTTTCGGGAGTCGCGGCGCGCGGGCGCCTGGGCACGACGGGAGGCGGGGGCGGCTGGAGGAGGATCAGAGCCCGGCGGTCATTTGGATGAGCAGGAGCATGAAGAGTACCCCCGTGGGGACTCCCTGGATCACCGTGCCGGTCGAGCGCTTCTGGGCCATCGCCGTCAGGATAACGCAGAGCCCGGTCCGCCGCGAGGGTCTTCGGGCCCAGGCGGGCTGGGTCCTCGGCCTCCAGGCCCGTCGGAACCCGGATTGCGCCCTGACGGGCTGCAGCCGGGGCATCGAGCACAGCTTCTGCGATCGACGGATCCCGCCTTGGAAAGTCGCAGGCGCAAGAGTCCGCCTGCATACTCTATCCGGGCTCTACCGTGATCCTATAGACCGGGGTAGCTTCCACCGCTCCCCGGAACTTGAGCTGGAAGGTCAATGTCGCCTGGCCGGGTTTCAGGGCTTCAAAGATAAACCAGACTGATCTGCCGTCGCCGCCGGGCATGTGGGCTCTCTTGGGATTCAGATAATCACTTCTCTCGCCGCGGAATACGACGACGCCTTCATCGCCGGACGGCAAGAAAGCGATATCGGAGCCTACCGATAGATGCCGGCCATAGAGAAAACAGAAGGCAGCGCCCGCTTTCACCTTAACATCCTTAGGAGACTCAGCGGCTTCGTTCACGCAGGTCATCTTCTGGGTGTTTTTGGGAGGATTCCCCGGGAAGGCGAAACAGCCGGATAGAACCGCGGCCAAGCCGAAGATGATGGGGGCTTTCATGAGGCGTCGGCCTCAGGGGCCGAGCTCCGCCAGGATGGCCTTCTGGTAGGGCCAGGCGGCGCCGGTCTGGACGCCGCGCCAGGCTTCGGAATCGGGGCCTAGGCGGGCCCGCAGGGCCCGGAGGAAGGCTCCGGCGTCTATCCCGGAGCGGGCGCGGCGTTCCTCGCTGAGTATCTGGCCCAGGGGGCCCCAGGGGCCGACCTGCTGGAAGCCGCCCGAGTCGATCATCACCCAGCGTTTTCCGTCCCACAGGAGATTGCCCCAGTTGAGGTCCGCTGTGTGGCCGATGGACACTAGTTCGGCCGCCAGGTCGAGCAGGGATCCGGTCTGGGCGGGCGAGAGGGGCCCTTTGTCCACGACCTTCCACATCTCCTCACCGCGCACGAGGTCTTTGACCAGGGTCATTCCGTCCGCGCTCGCGTCATGGAGCCGGGCGTATGCGATGCGGGTGTGCGACATGGCCTCCAGGGCGTCTTTCTCGCCGCCGAACACCGGGATGTCCTTGAGGTCCGGGTAGATGAGCTTGACGACCAGCGGGCGTCCTTTCACCTTGTACACCCAGGCCGAGGTGCCTTCCCCCAGCTTCTCGCCCAGGACGTAGGACCGGCCGTTGAGGCGGACCGTGTCGCCGGTCTTTCCCGGCCATTCGGGGATGAGGTCCGGTACGCCGGCCTCCACGGGAACGGCGGGAAGTACCTTGCCCCCGTCGAATATCGCCGCCGCCTCGGGCGCCCGTCCCGCGATGCCGGCCTGGGAACGCGCGGCCGGCAGCTTGGGGTCCGTTCCCGCGGCCCGCGGCTGGACGGCCCCAGACCGCGGCTGGACGGCCGCGGCGCCGATGCTGGGCCGCGCCGCCGGGACCGAGACGGCGGGCAGGGCGGTCGGCAGTACCGGAAGGGACAGCGCCGGGGTGGCCAGGGCCGACTCCGAGGGAAGCTGTGAGCCCAGCGCGAGCGACCCGCCGACGGCGGCGGATTGCGAGGGGACCGGGAGTGCCGGAAGCTCCAGCGGGGTCTGGACGGACGCGGCCCCGCAGGGGAGCGCGGCCAGGGCGAGGCTCAGCGCGACGAGGGAGCGCATGGGGTAATAGGATAATGCGCTCTCCCCCCGCGCGCAAGGGGGGGAGCGAGCCCTACTCCTCGGACCGGGCTTGGCCCGGCGGGCGGATAAGAAATGGAGTACCTCGCGTCTCCGTCAGAGAAATCGCCCGTTGGGGCAACGGTGAAGACATGCCAGCGCAGCTTGGGCATGGCTGGAAAGTCGAAAAGTCGACCGAACGGATCACGTCTTTTGTCGGCTTGCCGCTGCCGACGGAACCGGCCCACCGAAGCAAACTGAGCAAGGATCTCGACGCCGTGCCTGGATCATGGAAGCGGGCTCCATCGCGAAGGATTTCATGCTCCCGGGAATCGCGGGGACAACTGTGCCCGGGCACAGCTGCTTAGCCGAGGATGGGGGGCGAGAATAGGTATACTGTGCCCCGCATGAACCAGGGACAGGAGCTCGCGGACATCGAGGTCTGGCATTGGTGGCATCAGACCCGCTACCGGCTGGCCCGCGCCGCGCTGCTGGGGTACGCCCCGGGGCACCGCAAGGCCCACATAGGGGAACTCGACTGCGGCAGCGGCGGGCTGCTGCGCTTCCTGCAGGGACGGGGGTTCTCCGACCTTACGGGTTTCGAGTCCAGCGCGGAGGCGGTGGGCCAGGTCCGCCGTCGGGGCATCGAGTGCTCGCAAGCGGACCTCACCGGGGACTTCCGCCTCAAGGGCGCGCCTTTCGACGCGCTCGTGGCCATGGACCTGCTGAACCAGGTGCCGGATCAGGGGCGCCTCCTGGCCAATGTCCGGGAGAACCTCAGGCCGGGCGGAGCGATCCTCCTGACCGTCCCCGCCTACCTGCGCATCACCCGCTCCGGCCTCCGGGACCTGCTGGCCAACGCCGGTTTCGAGCCGGTGCGGGTCTCCCATTGCTTCGCGTTCCTCTCCCTGCTGTCGGGGGGGAGCCCGACGCCGCCGGAGTGGCTCAACGGCGTCCTGCTGGCCCTGGGCCGCTGCGAGACCACTTGGCTGCGCTGGTGGGACCTCCCCATGGGCTCGGCGCTGGTCGCGGTGGGCCGCAAGCCGCGCGACTTGCTATCATAGCTTCGCCATGGCTACCACAGTCGACACCAAGCAGATCATCTATTCGATGGGCGGGGTGAGCCGCATCTTCCCCCCGAAGAACCAGGTACTCAAGGACATCTCGCTCTCGTTCTTCTTCGGCGCCAAGATCGGCGTCATCGGGGACAACGGGAGCGGCAAGAGCACGCTGCTCAAGATCATGGCCGGACTGGACCAGGATTTCAGCGGTCAGATCTCCAAGTCCAAGGGCTACACCATCGGGATGCTCGAGCAGGAGCCCAAGCTCGACCCCGAGAAGACGGTCAAGGAGATCTGCGAGGAAGGGGTGGCCGACCTCAAGGCCCTGCTCGACGACTTCGAGAAGGTGAGCGCCGCCCTGGGCGAGCCGATGTCCGACGAGGCCATGGACAAGGCCTTGAAGCGCCAGGGCGAGCTGCAGGACAAGATCGAGGCGGCCGGGGCCTGGGAGATCGACAACAAGCTCGAGTTGGCCATGGACGCCCTGCGCTGCCCGCCGCCCGACGCCAAGACCGGGGTCATCTCGGGCGGAGAGAAGCGGCGGGTGGCCCTGTGCCGCCTGCTCCTGCGCAAGCCCGACATCCTGCTCCTCGACGAGCCTACCAACCACCTCGACGCCGAGACCGTGGGCTGGCTCGAGGCGCACCTGCGCCAGTACGAGGGCACCGTCATCGTGGCGACCCACGACCGCTACTTCCTCGACAAGGTGACCGCCTGGATCCTCGAGCTCTACAAGGGCGAGGGCTTCCCCTGGCAGGGGAACTACGGCTCCTGGCTGGACCAGAAGCAGAAGCGCCTGCTGCAGCAGGAGAAGTCGCAGTCCAAGTTCCAGAAATCCTTGGAACGGGAGCTGGACTGGGTCCGCATGGGCGCCAAGGGCCGGCAGGCCAAGAGCAAGGCGCGCATCCAGGCCTACGAGGAGATGCTCTCCCAGCCGCAGGAGGAGAAGGTCCGCGAGCTCGAGATCTACATCCCGCCGGGCCCGCGGCTCGGCGACGTGGCCATCGAGGCCCAGGGAGTGTCCAAGGCCTACGGCGACAAACTGCTCTTCGACGACCTCAGCTTCAAGCTCCCCAAGGGCGGCATCGTCGGGGTGGTCGGCCCCAACGGCGCGGGCAAGACCACGCTGTTCCGGCTCATCACGGGCCGTGAGAAGCCGGACGCCGGGACCTTCAAGGTCGGGGCATCGGTCAAGCTCAGCTACGTGGACCAGGACCGCTCCTCGCTCGACGGCGAGAAGAACGTCTGGGAGGCCATCACCGACGGCCTGGACAAGGTCCAGTTGGGCAAGGTCGAGGTGAGCTCGCGGGCCTATGTGGCGTCCTTCAACTTCTCGGGCTCGGACCAGCAGCGGGCGGTGAAGTTCCTCTCGGGGGGGGAGCGCAACCGCGTCCACCTCGCGCGCATGATGCGCGACCCGGGCAACGTGCTCCTGCTCGACGAGCCGACCAACGACCTCGACGTGCATACCCTGCGCGCCCTGGAAGAGGCCATCGCGAACTTCGCCGGCTGCAGCGTCATCATCACCCACGACCGCTGGTTCCTGGACCGTCTGGCCACGCACATCCTCGCCTTCGAGGGCGAGAGCAAGGTGCGCTGGTTCGAGGGCAACTGGTCCGCCTATGAGGCGGACCTCCATGAGCGCCTGGGCACGGCTGCGACGCCCAAGCGCATCCACTACAAGAAGCTCATCCGGGGGGCGTGAGCGTGATCAAGCCCACCGAAAGCCAACTCCGCTCCGAGATCATCGCCACCGGCCAAAAGCTCTTCGACCGGGATTTCGTGGCCGCCACCAGCGGCAACATCAGCCTGCGCCTGGACAGCGGGCTCTTCCTGGTCACGCCCTCCAACATGAGCAAGGGCTCCATGAAGGAGGAGGACATCCTGGTCGTGGACGGGGCGGGGAAGGTCCGCTTCGGCCGCCGCAAGCTCACCAGCGAGTTCCTGATGCACCGCCGCATCTACGAGCGGCGGCCCGATGTCTGCGCGGTCGTGCACGCCCATCCCCCGATCGCGACGGGCTTTGCCTGCGCCGGGATCTCGCTCGACCAGGCCATCGCGGCCGAGGCCATCCTCGCCCTGGGCAAGGTTCCGCTCGCCCCGTACGCGACGCCGGGGACCCCCGAGGTCCCGGAGTCCCTCGATCCCTACATCGGAGAATCCGGGGCCATCCTCCTGGCCAATCACGGGGTCGTGGCCTACGGGCGTGACCTGGCCGAGGCCTTCGGGCGCATGGAGATCGTGGAGCACTACGCCAAGATCACCTTGGTGGCCAAGCTCCTGGGCCGCCAGCAGATCCTCTCGCAGGACGAGATCGCCAAGCTCATGGGCGCCCGTTCGGCCTACTTCAAATAACGGGCTCATGGCGAAGGCCGCGGTCGCGCTGGCGGGGGCGTTCGCCTTCCGGCTCTATCTCGCGTGGGAGGTCCCGGCGGATTCCTGGGACGGGCTGTCCTATCATCTCCCCATCGTCCACCGCTGGCTGAGCCAGGGCAGCCTGGACTTGACCGGCTGGTCCGGGTTCCACCGCTACCTCGCCATGAACGGCGAACTGCTGGGCGCCTGGCTGGCCCTCCTGGCGGGGGGGAAGCTGGAAGCGGCCACCATCGCCGCATCCCCGAAGCGGTTCCAGCTGCTCGGAGAATGGGATTCCCGCTCGATGGGGAAGACCGCCCTCTACGAGCTGATCCCGAAGAGCTAGTCTACCCACTTCGTCTTTCCGGCGAAAGCCGGAGATGTCCCGCCATCCCGGCGAAAGCCGGAGATGTCCCGTCATCCCGGCGAAAGCCGGGATCCAGCAGTTGCTGTTAGGCCGTGAACCTGGACCCCGGGTCAAGCCCGGGGCGACGGACTTATGTCCCGCCGGTCATGCGGCGGAGGGCGTCGCCCCAGGCGCTGAGCTTGTGCCAGACCAGGCCCAGGTAGCGCTTCGCGTAGCTCCCCCAGGTCCCTGAGTCGGTCGGCAGCCAGATCGACATCCCGTTGGAGCCGGACATGTCGGCGCTGGCGCCGTTCGAGACCACCATGGCCTTGTAGGCCGCGATCACCGCGTCGAGCACCGGGGGCGCTACGACCGGCACGGGGGCCTTGGCGAGGCGCAGGACGAAGTCCAGGAAGTCGCCGTAGTCCCGGTAGGCGTAGCGGCGGGTCGCCCGGGAGGCCTTCTGGACCTCGGCGAGGCCCGCGGCGTCCAGCTTGGCGATCTCGGCGGCCAGCGTCTTGGTCGCCGCGACCAGGGCGGGGAGCTTGCGGGCGTCGATCCCCGAGAAGGTCACGCCGCGGCTGTAGGCCGCGATGAAATGCTTGGTCAGGGCCTGCAGGAGCGACAGGCCGTCGTCCGGCGGGGCGGCGAGCCAAGCCTTGAGCACCTTGTCGTAGGGCCAGCCCGCGCCGGGCTCGGTCTGTTCTGAGCCGGC
This sequence comes from Elusimicrobia bacterium GWA2_69_24, assembly GCA_001799695.1. Taxonomy (GTDB): domain Bacteria; phylum Elusimicrobiota; class Elusimicrobia; order UBA1565; family UBA1565; genus UBA10166. The sequence continues at coordinate 35,394 of MGTY01000114.1, read as the reverse complement.
CACGTAGCGGACCGCGCCCCCGGTCTCCGCGACCACCTCGATCATGGCCATGAGGCAGGCGTCGAAGCCCAGGACGTCGACCGGGTGGCCGATGAGCTTGGCCGCCTTGCGCATCACGTCGCCGAGCTGTTCGGTGGTGATGTGGTGCCCAGTCTGGTCGTCGTAGGAGATGTCGTGCGGCGTGATCTCGCCGCGAGGCTGGACGTGCCAGCCCGCGCCGTGGTCCCAGATGTCCACCATGTACTTCGCGGCCGGGAAGCGTTCCACCGTCCAGCGGATGAACTCGGAGAGCTGCGCCGCGTCGCCCATGTCCACCGCAGGGAGGGTCTCGATGACCGGAGAACTCACCGTGCCGCTCTCGGAGCGCTGGATGAGCATGCGCTTGGTCGGCTTGCCCAGCGAGGCCCACTGCACGACGATGTTGACCCGGTCGTTGGAGCCGACCTGCTCCATCTGCTTGATGTTCATGGCCCCGAAGCTGTCCAGGTTGTTGTGCCCGTTGAGGAAGACCATGAAGGTCCATTCCTTGGGGGCCTGGGCTTTCGAGCCGTCGAAGAGCGCGCCCGCGGCGAGGTCGGGAGCGGCCTCATCCCCCTCGCGGGTCGAAGCGGGGGCGTCCTTCCGGCGGCCCGTCGTGTTCAGGAGCGAGCGGCCTATCGCCGAGCCTTCGGCCCGGGCCGCGATGACGCTGGAGGCGCGGGGCAGGGCCCGTCCGGCCACGAGGGGGGTGGCGGACACCGCCGCGGGGACGGCGCGGGTCTGCGCGCCGGGCGTCGGCAAAGTCAGGGCGGACAAAGAGGGGTTCAATGCGGGAGCCGTCAGACCGACCGTGCCCAGGTTGAACTGGGATGCGCCGAGTCCCGCTTGGCCGAAATTCAATTGGGACGCCGCCGCGGCGCCGAATTGGAGCGTGCCGGGGACGATGGGGGCCGTGACGACCGCGCCGCGCACGGGTTGAGCCTGGAGAGCGGTGACGGCGAGGACGGAATGCGCCGCGAGGAGCAGGGCTCCCGCGGCACGGCGTAGACCGGTTCTGTTGGAGTGGATCATGGGTCCATCCTACCGCAACGGGGGCGGACGGGCCTGAGTCTTCCGGGCAGGAACGCGGCGGCTATCGTCCTATGCCGCAAGTGCCCAATGAGCCTATTCGGTTCGGGGCAGGCCGCGCGAGCGGAAGGCGGCTCCGTATCGCTCTCTATCTCCCGGCGATCGCGGCCAGCGCGGTCTCCAGTTCCCCGATCTTCTTCTGTTGCTCCTTTAACGCCTGCAGCAGGTAGAGCGGGAGCTGGCTGTAGTTGACCCGCCGGAACCCCTTCGGGTCGGTCTCCACGAGTTCCGGGAATGCCTTCTCCACCTCCTGCGCCACCAGGCCCGTCTGGGAGGCATCGCCGAAATGGAACTCCGGAAACTCCTGGGAGCGCCAGTTGTAGGTGACGGGCCTGAGCGCCGCCAGCCTCGGGAGCACCGGGTCGAGCGGCCGCACGTCTTTCTTGAGCCGCTCGTCCGAGATGCAGGTCCCGGCGATGATGGTCCCGTCGCGATCCACCACGCAGCCGACCGTCCCCTGCCCTATGGCCACGTCACCGTCCACGGTCAGCAGGTAGGCGTCGTTGAGGTGGTTGCCGACCCGGAAATTGCCGCCGTTGGTGATCCTCGCGAGGTTCGTCGGCGAGCCCGCGGCGCCCTTCTGGAAGACGATGTCGCCGCTCGTGTCGTTGTCGCTGTCGGTGTGGAGGACCACGTCCGTCGTGCCGCGTATCTGGAGGGGACCGCCGTCCGCCTTGATGACCGCCGTGGCCGACGGCGCGCCCACCGCCACGTCGCCGTCCACGTCCAGCTTCGCCGCGGGGTTCGTGGTTCCGATGCCGACGTTGCCGTCGCCCTGGATGCGCATCCTTTCGGATGCGGCCATCGTTTTCAATACGATATCCGAATCGGCTGCGTTCCGGTTGTTCGTGATCACGAGATCGTCGGTGGTCAGGTCCTGCCGCACCGTGCTGCTCGAGGAGGTGGAGCCGAAGGTCAATACCCCTCCCGACAGATCCAACGCGCTTTTGGGGTCCGTCGTCCCGATGCCGACATTGCCCGCGTTGAGGGTCATGGTGTCGTTGAGGCTGCCGGCCGGGAGTTGGGTGCGGAAGTCGATGGACGTGGCGAAAGCGCCGTTCTTGGCCGCCGTGATGGTGGACGCCGCGTTGTCGAACTCGAAGCGTAAGGACGAGGTGTTCGCGCTGTCCGAGATCCGGATGCCGGACGCTCCGGGGCTGCTCACGTCGAGGCGGTAGCCGGCGGACGGCGCCGTCGTCCCGATGCCGACGTTTCCGGTGCTTGTCAGTCGGACTCTCTCCGGAAGCGTCGCGCCGTAGTCATTGGACGTTTTGAATGCCAGAAAACCATCGGATGTCGATTCCTGCCAGCCGGAATAGATGCCGGCAAAGGGGTTTCCGACATCCGGGGAGAAGTCGATTCCCAGATCGGTGGTATTGGCGAGCCCCATGCTGTTATTGATCAGCCGCAATACCCCGCGGGTGGCTGTGAAATCGAACCGCGAAAAGACATTGGCGGCGCCTTGAACCTCCAATTTCGCCCCCGGCGCCGTCGTGCCGACGCCGACCCTCCCTTCCTTGACGACGAGCGTCGAGAGGCCGACCGAGAAGGCGTCGCCCTGCACGGTCAGGGTGGACTGGATGACCACGGCGTCGGTGCCCGTCTGCAGCCGCACTTGGGTCCCGTCGTCCGTCCAGCCGCCCCCGCTCGACGCCGCGAAGGACTGGAAGGCCGCGCAGTCGTTGGAGTACTCGAGCTGATTCGCCGTGCCGTTGTAGCGGAGGCAGCCCTTGTCGGTGGTGTCCGTGTCATCGTCGATGCGGACCTGCCCGACGACATGCAGCCGGTCGTCCGGCGCGGACGTCCCGAGGCCCACCCTCCCCGTGGCCTGGGCCACGGTCACCGCCCGGACCGCGCCTTGTCCCCAGAGGGTCAGTTTGTCCGTGGCGTCGGAGTCGAGGTCGTTGATCCACGCCCACTTCGTGGCAGGCCCGCGCATCAGGCGGAAGGAGGCGGCGCCCCCGCTCGCGTCGGAGTCTTGGTTCTCCACGATGAGGCTCGGCCCAGCGCCGAAGTCCCCGACCGTGTCCGCGTCCTTGGCGATATGAAGCGAGGACGATGGATTCGAGGTCCCGATCCCCACCCCGCCGTTCCCCCGGACCACGAGGAGCTCCTGTCCCGCCGCCGTGCCGCTGGACACCAGCAGCACGGTGTCGGCGGCCGCGGCGTTGGCGCTGGATACGTGCAGCTGCGCGGCCGGGACCGCGCCCACGCCGATGCGCCCGGCGTTGTCCACGACCAGATGGGCCGGGGAGGAGCTGCCCGTGTTGTTCAATTTGAGCAGCCCGGTATTACCCATCTTGACGATCGTCGCGATGCTGTTGGCGGCGTACTGGTCCGCGCCGAGGGTCAGGTAGGCGTTCTCGCTCGTGGCCTCGATCAGCACGTTCGCCCGGCCCGGGGTGCCGCTGGCATCGCGGATGTGCAGGGAATTGCTTGGGGCGTCCGTGCCGACTCCCACCCGGCCGTTCCCCTTGACCACGAGGAGTTCCTGGCCGGCCGAGGTGCCGCTGGAGACGAGGAATACCATGTCGGAGGCGGCGGCGTTCGCGCTGGAGACGTGCAGCCTGGACGCCGGGTTCACCGTCCCGATGCCGACGCTGCTCCCAGGGGTCACGCGCAGCTGTTCGGCGCCGTTCAAGTTGACCGTCAACGGGCCGTTGAGGCTGTTCCAGAGGTTGAGCGAGTTTCCCCCGCCGTAGCTGGCGTACGCGCTCCCTCCGAGGCCGAGGCCGGCGTTCGCGTTGCCCGGCCCGTCATTGCCGAAATAGAGCCAAGAGGGCGCGGCGGGGTCGTCCTGGTCCAAGGCCATGTCCACTCCGCTCGCGCGGTAGACGTGCAGCCGGCGAGCCGGGCTGGTGGTCCCGATTCCCACGTTGCCATCGTTGGCGATGCGCATGGTCTCCTGGCCTTTCACGGAGAGGGCCATGACGCCCGAACCATTGGCGTCCGAGTCCGCGGCGAAATTGAGGTCCGTCGTACTGGTTTGCCCCGTAGAGGTCCCCGCCGCGGACGTCATGAGGGTTCCGTCGGGGAAACGGATCCCGTCCGCCCCCGGGGTTCCCCCCACGTGCAGCTTGGCCGTGGGGTTCGTCGTCCCGATGCCGACGTTGCCGTCCCGGTCGATGCGCATCCGCTCGCCCGAGCTGATCCCGCCGTGATGCGTGTCGAAGGCGACGTATTGGTTATTGAACGAACCGTCATGGTAATTGATGACGCGCAGCCCGCCCCACGACCCTCCGTTCTGCCCGAAGGTGATGGTGTTGTCGTGCCCCGTGTTGTGAGCGAACTCCGCGGGGCTTATCCCCGCGCCTTCCGCGATGGCGATGTTTCCGTTCACATCCAATTTCGCCCCCGGCGCCGTCGTCCCGACGCCGACGCTGCCGGTCATCCCCAGTATCAGGCTCGAGCCGTCGATCTTGATGGGCAGGAAGTTGCCATTGGTATCCAGATGCAGTCCGTAACTGCCGTCGTGGTAGATGTTGCCCTCGGCGATCGTCGGACCCTTGAAGCGAATGTAGCCGTGCGAGCCCGCGGGGGCGCCCAAGGTCAGCAAGGAGTCGGGATCCGTCGTCCCGATGCCGACATAGCCGGAGGGAACGATGGCGAAATGGGGATCATCCAGCCCCGCTCCGGCCTTGATCCCGAAATAGGGGAGCGTCTGGTTGACCCCCAAGCTGAAATTGTTCGTCCCTCCCGATGTGACGAACTCCAGCCAGTTCCATGAATTGGCGCTGCTGCCTTTCAGACGGACCGAGGGATTGGACCCGTAAACGGTCAGGCCTTGATAGGTATTGTCCGGATTCGCCGTTCCGATGCCGACGTTTCCGGCGTTGTTGACCACGAGCATGGCGGCCCCGTCCTCACTGGAGACCTTGACGGCGTAGGCATCCCCGCTGGCCTGCTTGACCTCCAGCCGCGCCCCCGGAGTCGTCGTCCCCAGGCCGAGGGCTCCGGCGCTGGTGAGGCGGAGCTTCTCGGCGCCGGCGGACCTGAAGGTGATGGGGCCGCCGTAGTACGCCTCGTTGTCGAACTGCAAGCCGTCGTAGCCGTAGAGGTAGGCTCCGGAGCCGCTCCCGCCGACGTTCTGCGACTTGAGCCAGGCGTTCCCGCTCCCGACGCTCAGCCCGGCCGCCGGGATGTTGAGCTGAGCGTTCGCGTTCACGGAGCCGTTCGATACGGACTCGATCATGAGCGTGTTGTTCGAGTAGAGCTGCAGGTTGTTCCCGGCGCCCTTCACGTAGACCCCGGGGCCGAAGTTGAGCGTCTGCCCGTCATCGAGCTTCAGCGCCCCGCCCGCAACCTGCAGCTTGTAGGCGGGATCCGCCGTCCCTATGCCTATGTCGCCGTCCGATGTGACGACGAAGGTCGACTCCCCGACCCGGAACGGAGTCGCGGCGTCCCCGTCCACCAGGAGGGTCCCGCTCGAAAGGTGGAGCTTGCCCGCCGGCTGGGCCGTCCCGATGCCGACCCTGCCCGCCGTCCGCGCCAGCACCACATCCCCGGTATCCTGCAGGCTCAGAGCCGTGCTTTGCGGAATCGTCCGGAGGCCGGGCAGACCGGCGCCGTCGTTGGAGTGCAGCTCCAGATCGGCTCCCCCGGTATGTTCGAGCACGATCTTGGCGTCCCCGGCGCCGCTGACCTGCAGCGTCCCGAGTGAGGGATCGGTGGTCCCGATGCCGACGCTGCCGCTGATGTGGGTCTTGCCACTGAAATAGCCCGCCCAGCCGGTCCCGGCGCCCCCGGCGCGGCCATAAACGGCCTGGCCGTTGGAGTGATCCGTGACCCCGTAGAGGCTTTGACCGCCGTCGCTGTTGGAGTATGCATACACGGCAGTCGCCCCTGGCGCCGAGCCGCCTTCGACCTGCAGTTTGCCCGAGGCGGGGTTCGACGTGCCGATGCCCACGCTGCCGTCCTGCTGGACGCGGACGAGTTCCGAGCCGTTGTTGGCCTGGATGTTGACGACGGGATTTGCGGCGTCGGTGGAGGTGGACTTGACCACCAGGGTGCCGTTGGAGAGCCCGGTGCCGCCGATGCCCACCGCGCCCAGGGCGCTGATGGAGGAGACGTCCACCGTGGCTCCCCTGAGGGTGAGCTGGCCGGTCATGGTGTCGCCGCCTTTGAGGACGTTGAGGGATGCGGCGCCGGTCAGGCCGGCGGTGACGGTGCCGGCGGAGAAGTCGCCGCTCGGGTCGCGGGCGACGATGGCGCCGGCGGTGTTGGCGCTCGCGGCGGAGTGGGCGCCGCTGCCGGCCAGGGCGGCGTGGGTGAAGAGGGCGCCGCTCTGGACGGGGCTGGTGGAGGCGGACACGGCGGAGGAGTCCACCAGGGCGGTCTGGCAGGTCCCGGCGGCGTTGATGCCGAGGCAGAGGAAGCCGGAGCCGGCGTCCGCGGGGTCGGCGGCCAGGTTCGTGGCCGTGGCGGCGTTGCCGGCTATTCCCGCGGAGTGGGCCGCGGCGCCGGCGTTGTGGTCGTAGAGCGCGTTGGTGGTGACCGCGTTGGTGGAGTCGTCGACCAGCGAGTCGGAGACGGCCGCGCAGGCGGCGGTGCCGCTCGCGGTCACGCCGACCGCCACCAGGCCCGCGCCGCAGTCCGCGGGGTCGGCGGCCAGGGCGGAGGCCGCGGCGGCGAGGCCGTTGAGGCCGGCGGTGATGGTGCCGGCGGAGAAGTCGCCGCTCGGGTCGCGGGCGACGATGGCGCCGGCGGTGTTGGCGCTCGCGGCGGAGTGGGCGCTGCTGCCGGCCAGGGCGGCGTGGGTGAAGAGGGCGCCGCTCTGGACGGGGCTGGTGGAGGCGGACACGGCGGAGGAGTCCACCAGGGCGGTCTGGCAGTTGCCCGAGGCGTCGGTGCCGAGGCAGAGGAAGCCGGAGCCGGCGTTGGTGCCGTCGCCGTGTCCGGGGATGATCCCGGTCAGGTTGGAGCCGTCGCCGAAGAAGGCGCCGGCGTTGACCGAGGAGCCGGTGGTGATGTAGCCGCCCGAACCGTTCAAGGTGATGGCCTTCCCGGCGGCCATGGCGAGCGCGCCGGCCGCGGTGAAGGTGGACTTGGCCGCGCCCGCGCCGAACTGGGCGTCGCCGTCCACGTCGAGCAGCGCCCCCGGCAGCGCGGTGCCGACACCGACGCTGCCCGCCGGGGTGATCCGCATCCGTTCCAATGGCGATGCGGCGCCGTTGTTGGTCCAGAAGGTCAGGCGGCCGGCCATGGAGTTGGCGCTCCTGACCGCATCGATGCCTCCTCCGATGGCGGAGGCGGTGAGCAGCTGCGTCCCATCCGCCGATTGGAAATTGATGTAGCCGATGCGTCCGCCCTGCAGCGTGTGGTTGTTGGTCGTGTAAGCGGTCGGCGAGGTCGGGTCCGGATAGCCGCCGCTGCCGAGGGATGCTCCGGTGAATTTGGCGATGTTGACCGATATCGGCGAGTTGGAGTTCTGCTGATCCGTGATATTGAACAGGGCGTTGCCGGAAACGTCGTTGTTCGCGTTGAACAGCGGTCCGATGTTCAGAGGGCCGTAGGTCAGCGCATTGTCGATGAGGAGGCGTCCGTTGCGCGAGTGGATCCTCGCCGAGGGACTCGTCGTTCCGATGCCGACGTTTCCGTCCTTGACGGCGAAGGTGGCGCCCCCGACCGAGAATTCGCTGCCTTGTACGGTGAGGGTGGACTGCACGACCACGTTGTCGCCCGGCGCGGTCAGGAGCACCTGCGTCCCGTCGTCCCTCCAGCCCGAGGCTCCCGAGCCCACCTGCGCGTCCACGTAGGCCTTGCTGGCCGCGGCGGTGGCGCCGGAGGGGCTGGCGGGGAGACCGGTGAGCTCGGCGTTCCCGGCGACCGTGATCCCGGCCCCGGACGCCATGGTCAGCGCGCCGGCCGCAGTGAAGGTGGATCTGACCGCCCCCGCCCCGAACTGGGCGTCGCCCGCCACATCCAGATCGGCCCCGGGGGACGCTGCGCCCACTCCCAAGCGGCCCGTGAAAGACGAATCCCCCGCGCCGGTCACCCGGAGCGTCTGGTCCGTCAGAGTCACGGCGCCCGCGGCGATGTTCACGTATTGGCCGGGCGGCGTCGAGCCCGGAGTCCCTCCCGCGTTCGTGACACCCAGCCGCAGGTTCGTATAGCCCCCGACGATCCAGTTGTCGTCGTTCGCATCGCCCCCGAGGAATATCTTCCGGTAGCCGCCCCCGAAGCGGGTGGCGAACCAGTTGTCGTTGGTCCCGCCGAAAGTGGAGGCGCCGCCGAAGTTGAAACCGACGCCGGAATTGAGTCCTCCCAGGTTCTTGGCCAACGCTACGCCGTTATCCCAGGCGAGGTCACCCGTCAGGCCGACGTTGCCTGATACATCAAGGCGGTTCGCGGGGTTCGTCGTTCCCAGACCGATGTTCCCTTCCTTCACCACCAACGTCGATCCTCCGACCGAGAAGGCGCCGCCTTGCACGGTGAGCGTGGATTGTACGACCACGCTGTCGCCCGGCGCGGTCAGGAGCACCTGCGTCCCGTCGTCCCTCCAGCCCGAGGCTCCCGAGCCCACCTGCGCGTCCACGTAGGCCTTGCTGGCCGCGGCGGTGGCGCCGGAGGGGCTGGCGGGGAGGCCGGTGAGCTCGGCATTACCGGCGACCGTGATGCCGGCCCCGGATGCCAGCGTGAGCGCTCCCGCCGCGGTGAAGGTGGACTTGGCCGCGCCCGCGCCGAACTGGGCGTCGCCCGCCACGTCGAGTTTGGCTCCCGGGTCGGCCTTCCCGACGCCGACCCTGCCGTCGCCCTTGACCACGAGCAGTTCCTGGCCGGCGGACGCTCCGCTGGAGACTTGGAGGAGGGCGTCCGCCGCCGCCGCGTTGGCGCTTGAAATGTGGAGCCGGGCGGCTGGATCGGAGATCCCGATGCCGAGCCGTCCGGTGTTGGCTAGGCGCATGGCCTCGGTGACGGTCCCGCCCATGTTGGTCCTGAAGGCCATGTGTCCCCCCAGGCCTTCGTTGTCCAGCCTGACGATGCCGCCTTCGCCCCTCAGCCGGAGGATGTCTCCGCCGGAGTCCTGCACGCTGAACATCCCCTGCGAGACGTTCAGATTCCCCATCACCTGCAGCTTCGCGTTCGGAGCGGTCGTGCCCATGCCGATGTCGCCGCCGGGCAATATGCTTAACGCATTCACCCCATCAGTGTTGTTCCTGACATTGAAGCCATCGACTATCTGGCCGTGCGCATCGAGCTGCCATTCTTTTGTCCCTCCCGCGGGGTTGAAGTAGACCTTGGCTGCCGCAGGTCCGGCGATCCGCACATCTCCTCCGCTGATGCTCAACGCGGATTGCGGGTTCGTCGTCCCGATGCCGACCCGCCCCTGGCTGATAGTCAGAGTCGAGCCGCCGACCGAGAAGGCGCTGCCCTGTACGGTGAGCGTGGACTGGATCACTACGCTGTCCCCGGGCGCGGTGAGCAGGACCTGGGTCCCGTCGTCGGTCCAGCCCGAGGCCCCGGAGGCGACCTGGCTGTCCACGTAGGCCTTGCTGACCGCGGCGGTGGCGCCGGAGGGGCTGGCGGGGAGGCCGGTGAGCTCGGCGCTGCCGGACACCGCGATGCCCGCGCCGGCGGCCATGGTGAGCGCGCCCGCCGCGGTGAAGGTGGACTTGGCCGCGCCCGCCCCGAACTGGGCGTCGCCCGCCACATCCAGCTTGGCCCCGGGCGCCGGGGTCCCCACGCCGGCGGTCCCATCGAGATGGATCGGATTGCCTTTGAGCGTCGCTGGCGCCACGGTATTGCCGACGGTGACGGCGGTGTTGCCGCCGATCCCGAGCAGCGACCTGCCGTAGATGTCGGCCGCCGGATAGACGTTGCTGCCGACATTGACATTCCCGGTCAGGGTCAGCTTGTAGAAATCCGCGGGCGCGCCGAGCAGGATGCGGGCCGAGGAATCGCTGTTGCGGATGAATGCGCCATCAGCGAGACGGATGCTCCCCGCCACCTCCAAGCGTTCGGCGGGGGCGGTGGTCCCGACGCCGACCCTTCCCGCGGCGACGGAAAGGGTGGAGCCGCCGACCGAGAAGGCGCCGCCTTGCACGGTGAGCGTGGATTGCACGACCACGCTGTCCCCGGGCGCGGTGAGCAGGACCTGGGTCCCGTCGTCGGTCCAGCCCGAGGCTCCGGAGGCGACCTGGCTGTCCACGTAGGCCTTGCTGGCCGCGGCGGTGGCGCCGGAGGGGGTGGCGGGCAGGCCGGTGAGCTCGGCGCTGCCGGAGACCGAGATGCCCGCGCCCGAGGCCAGGGCGAGCGCTCCGGTCGTAGTGAAGGTGCTCTTGGCCGCGCCCGCGCCGAACTGGGCGTCGCCCGCCACATCCAGCTTGGCGCCGGGAGTCGTCGTCCCTATGCCGGCGTTGCCCGCGATATCAACGACCACGTCGGAAGCCGACCCGTCCACATGAAGAAGGTTCGCGGCGCCTGCCAAGTCGCTGCCCCCGACTGTGACCCCGCCGGAGGTATTGATGACCATTCGGGTCGCGGCTGCTCCGATGTTGGATCCCAGATAGATGTTCCCCTGTAATGCGAACAGTTTGAAATGCGAGTCAGCTCCGCTCGTATCTCCCATGACGGCCGTCTGGGTATAAGCTCCCCCGATATAGGTCCCCAGGCTGAGGGTTTGAACTCCGGCATTGGTTGAAGCGGCGTTCGATGCGAGTCGGATGGCGGAGCCGGTCCCGGAAGATTGCACTTCCAGACTCGTAGAGGGACTGTTCGTGCCGATGCCGACCTTGCCTTCGTTGACGGCCAAGGTCGAACCTCCCACCGAAAAGGCGCTCCCCTGGATGGTGAGGGTGGACTGCACCACCACGCTGTCGCCCGGGGTGGCGAGGAGTACTTGGGCGCCGTCGTCCCTCCAGCCCGACGCGCCGGATGCGATCTGGCCGTCCACATAGGCCTTGCTGGCGGCGGCGGTGGCGCCGGAGGGGGTGGCGGGCAGGCCGGTGAGCTCGGCGTTCCCGGCGACCGTGATGCCGGCCCCGGACGCCAGCGTGAGCGCGCCCGCCGCGGTGAAGGTGGACTTGGCCGCGCCCGCGCCGAACTGGGCGTCGCCCGCCACGTCGAGCTTGGCGCCAGGAGCGGCGGTCCCCAGGCCGGCCTTGCCCGCGGCGACGGACAGGGCGGAGCCGCCGACCGAGAAGGCGGTCCCCTGGATGGTCAGGGTGGACTGCACCACCACGCTGTCCCCGGGCGCGGTGAGCAGGACCATGGTCCCGTCGTCTCTCCAGCCCGAGGCTCCCGAACCGACTTGGCTGTCCACGTAGGCCCTGCTCGCCGCGTGTCCCGCCGCCGTCGGCGAGGGGACGCTCATGCTGCCGGTGACGGCGACGTTGCCGGAGAAGGTCTTGTCGCCGGCGACCGATTGCGCCGCCGCATCCGTGGAGACGAACGCGTCGTAGGATCTGCCTTGGAGCCGGTCGGCGATGAAGGCATAGGGAGAGGAGACCAGCCTCTGTCTCGGACTGAGATCGACCCCGTCCACCGAGATCTGCAGATAGACGGCGGGGGTCTGCAGGAGCGCCGCCGAGAGCGGCGCGACGCTCCCCAACTGGACGGCCAGGACCCCGTTGGCGACCGGGACGGCGTTCTGCGACTCGGTCCAGAGGGCGGTCGAGCCGGAGGGGACGTCATAGAGCCCGAAGACGAAATCGTGGTTCCCATCGAGGGGGTTGTTCAGCGCGTCCGTCAGGCGGCCCTGGTAGTTCATGAGGGCGGGAGCCGACTGCGCCTGGGCAGAGCTCACCCTTACCCATGGGAATGCGGGCAGACCCGCGAGGAGCAGCGCCAGGAGCGCGCGCAAAGCCGCGCAGCGGCCCAGGGTCCGGGATAGCGTTGCGCGGCGTTCCATCGCTGTGGACTTCATGACTGCCTCCCTGACGACTGCGACTTCGGGATGGTGAGGCGGAAAACGGACCCCTGGCCGACCCGGCTCTGCACGTCGATCCGTCCGCCCAGACGCAAAGCGGCCTTATGAGCGATGTTCAGCCCGAGGCCGGTGCCCTTGATCCGCTGGGCCCGGGAGCGATCCTCCTGGGAGCGGTAGAATTTGGTGAAGAGATGGGGCAGGTCCTCGGCCGGGATGCCGCAGCCGGTGTCCCGCACCCAGAAGCCGATCTCGGAGCCGTTCGCCTCGAGCCCCAGGCGTATCTCTCCTCCCTCGGGGGTGTACTTGATGGCGTTGGAGATGAGGTTCATGATGATCCGCCGCAGGTCTTCGGGCGGAGCGACCAGATAGGCGACCGCTCCCGCGGGGAGGGGGCGCAGGCGCACTCCCCGGGCGACCGCGGCCGGGGCCAGGACGGCTACGGCTTCGGCTGCCACCTCGTCGAGCCAGACGAACCCATGCGCGGCGGCGCCGTCGGCCGCGTTATCCTGGCGGAATAGAGTCAGGGCGTTGGAGAGCGATTCTTCCATCCGCACCACCGCGGCGAGCATGGCGGGCAGGGCTTCGCCGCGCGCCGCGGGACCGGCGGCCGCCTTGTCCGACTGCCAGAGTTCCAGATAGCCGCGCAGGCCGGCCAGAGGGGTGTTGATCTCGTGGGTCAGGGTGTGGAGGATGTCCTCGCGGAACTCGACGGATTCCCGGAGCCTCCCCGTCATCTCGTTGAAGCGCCGGGAAAGGGTCCCGATCTCGTCGGATCCGCCGGCCGGGACGCAGACATCCAGCCGTCCGCGGCCCACCAGCGCCGCCGCCGCCGCCAAGGCCTCGATCGGGCGGGTCAGGAGCGCCCCGAGGCCCAGGCTGGCCAGGGTCCCGAAGGCGATGGCGAGGGCGGCGATGGCTGCGGTCTTGCGCAATAGCGGGTCGAGGGCGCGCGCGACCTCCTCTTCGACGCGCGCGCGGATGAAGCCGAGGCGCAGGTCCATCCGTTCGGCCGGTACGGCTCCCTCTTCGATCCGCAGGTCGGCCTGGCCGCCCACGCGCAGGCGGATCCCCTCCTTCGACACGTCGAGTTCGCTGTCCGTCCTCCCTTGGGCGTCGGGATAAGCCGCGATGGTGTAGCGGCGGGGTCCGGCGGAGGGTCCCACCCGGCGGTCGAGATAGATGAGGCCCGCCCGGTCCGCGCCCAGTCGGGCCGTGTGGCCGCGGTAGGATACGGAGGCGAAAGCCATATCCGGATGCTCCTTCTGGAGGAACATGAGGTAGCTCATGAGCATCAGCCGGTCCTGCGCCGTCATGGCCTCGCGGGCGATGCGCGCGACGCCCTCCATGACCGTGTCGAGCCGCACCCGGGTCTGGGCGGTGAGCGCGGTCCGTTGGTAGCGCACGACCATGGCCGCCGTGGCGCCGACCACCCCGCCCACCAGGGCGAGCGTCAGCAAGATGAATTTCGCTCGGATGCTCATCGCAGTTCCTCCTGGACTCGGTGCAGCGCCTTGAGCGCCTCTTCGTGGTTGGGGCGCGCCTCGAGTATGGTCCGGAACGCCTCGGCGGCGCGGTTGAATTCGCGGCGGGTATACGCGTCGATGCCGCGGTTGAAGAGCTCCGACACCTCGCGCTCGGAGAGACGCACGCGCTCGGGGATGGGGCGGACGGGCGACACGGTCTTCGCGGGCTCACGGCGGCGCAAGCGCTCCAGCGACTTGAGGTAGCCCCGTATCGCCTCGCGGATGGCGGGGCTCTTCTCGTGGCGCAGGGCCTGCCGCCAGGCTCTCAGCGAGCTGTCGAAATCCTTCAAGGCGAAATAGGCGGTGCCGAGATTCTGCCAGGCGCGGGGGCGGGTGTCGTCCTCGCGCAGCACCTCCAGGCTCAGGTCCACGGCGTCGCCATGGCGACCCTCGGAGAGGGCCGCCTCGGCCTGGGTGAGCTTGGCGTCGATGATGAGGCTCTTGGGAGTCACCGTGATCCCCTGGACGCGCCGGAGGCCGGTGGCGCCTTCGATCGCCGCGAGGAGCCGCTCCACGCCGGGGTCCGCGGGGCCCAGGGCGAGGGCCAGGGAAAGCTTCTGCACGGCTTCCAGGCCCCGGTCCTCCACGTAGGCCAGTATCCCCTGGTGCGTGGCGGCTTCAGCGGGATCCTCCTGGTAGCGGGGCAGCCTGGCGAAGTGCTCGACGGCCATGTTGAGCCGGCCGAAGCGCGCGATGAGCTCCTCGCCGGGAGGGCCCACGGTGAGGGCGAGGCTCAACTGCCGCTGGGATTCCTGATAGCGGCCCTGCGAGAGATGGAACCGGCTTTGCGCCGCGTATTCCTCGTAGACGCGGCGCTGACCCGCGGTGAGGCCCTCGGCACGGTCCTTCAGGGCCTGTACCCGGGCCTGCTCCTTGAGCTGCCGCATGGCCTCCAGCACGATCTCGAGGGATTCTTCGTCGTCGCTGGGCCGGCCGAAGCGGAAATTGATCGCGAAGCGATGGGTGCCCGCCGTGGATCTCACGGTCTGGATGGGCATGGCGAAGCCGTAGCTGATCTCCAGCCGGCGTGTGCGGTAGGAGAGCCCGGCGGTCAGCTGTTTGTACTCTCGGCTCCCCAGGGAGAGGGCTCCCCGCATCCCGAACTCTCCCACCAGCAGGCGCGGGAACCAACGCTCGGCCGCGGCGGTGAACGTCCGGTCCTGGGATCCGTCCGGCGCCCTGCGGGTGTCGGCCTGGACCACGAGATTGGATACCAGGCTGCGATAGGCGAGTCCCGCCTTGAGGGCCAGGGGCAGCCGGTCCGTGTCGCCGGAACTGAACGCCATGTCGGGCTGGGTGAGGTGCTGGGCCGAGAACCCGACGGCGTAATGCTTCCGGAACCGGCATAGGAGTCCCAGGTCCGCGTCGAACGCCTCGTGGCGCGAGGGGCCGGTGAGCACGGGGTCGGACCGGCCCGATTTCTGGATCCCGTCGGTCCCGTTCTCCGCCTCCGCGAAGGAGCCGAAGGAGCTCCGCAGGTATTTGAGGCTGGTCCCGGCGTAGAGCTCGGCGGTCTCGGGGCGGCCGAGCCAGAGCCGGCCGTAGGACAGGCTGAAGGCATCCTCCCGGTAGAGGTTCGTGTCGAGGGAGAAGGTGTTCCAGGCGCCGGCGACCGTGCCGTGATTCCCCTCCGCGATGGGGTGGGCGTAGCCGACGAAGGAGGTACTCAGGTTGGACCCGTCCGACAGGCCCCAGAAGAGCTGGCTGTATGCGGCGCCCAGCTCGGGCCGGCGCAGCAGGCCGAGCCCCGCCGGGTTGTAGTAGAGCGCGTAGACGTCGTCCGCCACGGGCACGAAGGCGTCGCCCATCCCCGGCGCACGGGCGCCCGCCCCCAGGTCCGAGAAGGCGGCGCCGGCCGGACCCGCCGTGTTCAGGAGCCCCGCGACCCCCATGACGACGGCGAAAAGCCGCAGGCGAGGCGTCATCCGCCCGCCCGCCTCGCGCGGCTTCCAGGGAGTTCGATTCACCGTATCACCACCACGGTCCCATTGAACGTCTTCCCTTCGGCCTGGATCTGGTAGATGTAGACGCCGCGGGGGACCACGCGGCCGCCGGCGGTGCCGTCCCAGACCAGGCTGTCCGCCACCTGGGTCCCGCGGCGCATCTCGGACACCAGGGCGCCGCGCAAGTCATAGATCCTGCCCGAGGGAGCCGCGTCGCGCGGGTTGTCGAAGATGAAGGTCACGTAGTCGTTGATCCCGTCGTGATTGGGGGTGATGACCTTGTTCGTGACTTGCGAGACGTCGAAGGAGAATCCCTCCGTGCGCACGAGACTCCGTACCTGGTAGGCGCCGGGCAGGGAGGTGTTCAGGCGGACGGTCTGAGCCCCCGTGTCCACGCGGCCGAATACCTTGACGTATTTCTCCCCGTTGTGCCAATAGGCGGACAAGCGGTCCTCGGCGTTGGGCGGGCCCGATTGCGGCCCCGGCGCGAGGGCCAGGCGCGCCCCTTGCGGAGCGTAGGCGCTGGGCACCACCTGCCCTCCCTGCACGTCGTAGTGGAGCAGGACCTCCATCCCGGCGTCGGCGGTCCGGATGCTCCCGGCGATGGCGCCGGAGGGCTGCAGCGGATCGAACCGGATGGACCGGACGACGCGGCCGCCCACCTCGGCGGGGCTCTCCGAGCCCCGCAGGAATATCGGAGAGCCGAAGGAATTCCCCTCGGGCCTCAGGACCGCGGCGAGTTCTGCGGGGACCATGAGGTGCGAAACGCGGTCCGGAGCCAGGGCGTAGACGTTGCCCCGGGTGTCCACGGCCATCCGGGTGTCCTCGCCGCCGACGTCGTCCTGGGAGGCGACCCGGTAGTAGTACACCGAGTCCGGGTCCGGGATGGGGCCGCTCCAGCTGGAGCCGGCCGTGGTCGCGGACCCGACCCAGACCCAAGAGGGATGCGCGATGCCGGTGGCGCGGAAGACGTCGTAGCGCCGCAGCTCGAGGTTCCGGGGGGAGGCGGGGTCCTGGAACGGGGTCCCGTCCATACTGGTCGTCACGCTCGACCAGCCGATCGCGATCTGCGTGCGGCCGGCGTCCGCCGAAGCGAAGAGCCCGGCCGGACCCATGGGCGGGAGGTCCAGGAAGAGCGCCGTCGCGACATGGACGGAGTAGAGGTCCGACAGATTCCTGCTGTAGAAGCGGTAGAAGTAGGTCGTGTCGAGCTCGAGTCCCGATTCCAGGTGGTCGGCCGCGGCCGCGCTCGAGCGTACGACGCTGCCGTCGGCGAAGACGTAGCCCGCGGGGTAGGCGACGCCGTTCTCGACATCGGCGGAGATGGTCTGCGTGCTCGCGAGCACCAGGACCCCGGCCGGGTCGGCGAACACCGGGTTCGACCAGGCGAAGCGCAGGTTTCGGCCCCAGGCGTCCGGGTCCGACGAGAGGTTCATGATCGGCTCGGGAGCGCCGGGCAAGGTCACCGTCGCGATGACCGTGACGAAATTCACGTCGCTTTGCCAGTTCAGGCTGCCCAGACGGAAATAGTAGGTCGTGTTCGAGCGCAGCCCCAAGACGCTCAGGGTGAGGGCCGTCCCGTCCGAGGTCCGGGAACTCCGGAGGATGTCGTCCGGGGGGAGCGCTCCGAAATCCGTGGACGAACCGTCGAGCCGGTAGCCTTCCGCCCCGCCCGCGGGCAATGTCCACGTGAAGGTCACGCTGCTCATGAACACTCCGCTGAGCATCGGGGAGATCGGCGTCCTGGCCAGAGTGGATTCCGCGCTCGGGGAGGAATCCTCGGACAAAGCCCCGCGGTCGTCGGAGAGGTATATCCTCGCGAAGTAGGTGGTGTTGGCTTCCAGGCCGGTGAGCGTGTAGGCCTGCGGCGCGCCCGCGCTGAAAGTCGTGGAGAGCACGACCCGGTAGACGCTGGGAGAGAAGGCGTGGCCGGTGTCCGAAGAATAGTCGATGCGCCAGGCGCCGCCCGCGACGGCGCCGATGATGCCGTCGCGGCCGGGCGCGGTCCAGGCCAGTTCGAGCGAGCCGGTGGCCTTGGACACGGCGACGATGGAGGCGACGCTTCCGGGCTGGGCGAGGATGGAATGCAGCCCGGATCCCAGACGGAATCCGGCGGCCGACAGGGGCGCGGCGGCGGGCTCCCCCACCGTCCCGTTGAGCCGGAATCCGGCGGCGGAGGCCAGGAGTCCTCCGCTCCCCAAAGCGCTGCGCCGCAGGTTCCGCGAGCCCCCGGTCATCGGGACCTCGGCCCAGACGCCCGACGCCGCGAGGACGGAGAGAGCGGCCAGGAAGCCGGCGGCGCGTCCGAGGCCGCTTCCGTGTCCGCTGGGTCCGCCGGCTCGATCCATGATGTCCCGGGTAATTCTTCAGCCGTTCGCGGGACGCAAAAGCGCCCGGACCCGGCTCGTCAGCGCGCGCGGGCTGATAGGCTTGAAGAGATAGTCATCGGCCCCCGAATCCAGCGCGCTCACCCGCTGGGCGACGCCCCGCGCCTCGCCCGTGAGGATGACCACGGGAATGTGCCTGGTCGCGGCGCCGGCCTTCAGCCTGCGGCAGACCTCCAGCCCGTCGATGTCCGGGAGGTTGAAATCCAAGATGATGAGGTCCGGCTTGTCGTCTTCCGCCGACCGTAGGCCCCCGAGTCCGGTATCGCAGGAGAGGAAGTCGAAGCCGGCGGGTTTGAAGGTATCGCGGAGCAGTCTGCGCATTAAAGGGTCATCTTCGATCGCCAGTATCCGATGCATGTTGTTCTCCATGAGCGTGATATCCTTACCTCTTATATGGAATGTTAATGTAACACCGAGACAACATAGAAGTAACATGAATGTAACACTACGACGGATTATAAATGCATATAAAGCAACGTGAATTCATTGACTATACAGCACTTGACAATGTGAATTAATCTGATATAATTGTGATTGCCTGGGTTGGACGGATCAGTCCAAGGTTCGCCGAGAAGTCCCTCCTGCGCTCCGGCGAAATATGAGTTACCGCATTTTAGCCATCCGGTCCGATCCTGCGCTGGAGCGTCTGCTGTCCGCTTGCGCGCAAACGGGCGGATACGAACTGCGCGTCGTCCCCACGGCAAGCCAAGGGCTTGAAGAGCTCCTCCACCGGAGGCCGGATCTCGTCGTGGTCGAGCTGCGGCTCCCCGACTTGGACGGCCTGGCCTGGCTCCAGATCATCCGGCAGACGAAGGAGGGCCGCGGCCTGCCCGTGATCGTGGCCAGCAGACGCAGCTCCGAGGAGGGCATGATCCAGGCCTTCGATCTCGCCGCGGACGACTACATCGCCTTCGGGGGCTGCGATGAGGGCGAGGTGTCGGCCCGGATCCGGGCCGTGCTCCGCCGCCGCTACGACGTGGAGGAACTGCGGTCCGACGTCATGGAGCGGGGTCCGGTCGCGCTCGATCCCGGCCGGCACGTATGCCGGGTCCGCGGCAAGTCCGTCGAACTGCGTCCGCGGGAGTTCGAGCTCTTGGAGATACTCATGCGCAAGGCGGGGCGGGTATTGAACCGCGCCTATCTTCTGGAAGGCGCCTGGGGGATGAGCCGCACGGCGGACACGCGTGCCGTCGATGTGACGGTCAGCCGCCTCCGGAGGGCGCTGGGTCGGAGGGCGGGCCTCCGGATCGAGACCGTGGCCCGCTTCGGCTACCGCTTCCGGACCTGATCGATTCCCGGCGCGAGTACGCGTGCGTGGCGGTTGTTCATGATTCCTGTTATACTGAGTTATGCTGGAAAACGCCCCACGACTCGGGCGAGAACGGAGGCTGACATGGCCAAGGCGGTGAAAAAGCTGGCGGCCGAGATTCATGATTTGCCGGACGTGGAAAAAATGCGTCTGGTGGACGCGATCCTGACGGACTTGGACCAGCCGGACCCGGAGATCGACCGGGTCTGGGCGAAGGAGGCCCGCAAGCGCTGGGCGGCCTATAGAACCGGCCGAGCCCCGACGCTCGCCTATGAGACCGTCATGGCCAAGCATCGCCGCGTGTGAGAGTTCGTCTTCTTGCCGTGGCCCGGCAGGAACTCGATGACGCCGTTGCCTGGCACGACGGACAGGCGACAGGGTTGGGGCGGGAGTTTCTCGTTGAAGTCGACCGGGCGGTCAGGCGCGCCGCGGCTTTCCCGTTGTCCTGCCCGAAGATCGAGCCAAACATGCATCGTTGCCTGTTGGCCCGGTTTCCGTATGGTTTGATCTTCGGGGTGGATGGGAAAATGCTCGTCGTCGTCGCCGTGGCGCACTTGCACCGTGAGCCGCGCTACTGGGCCGATCGCCTTTGATTATGGGGACTCTTTTGAGGCGTCTTCATCTCAAATTGCCCGCTCCAGCACGACCTGGCGGCCGGAGCAGCGGACCTGGGCGCCCGGGCCCGCGGAGCAGGAACGGACGGGGGGATTCGCCCCGTGCATTTCGTGTTCGATGCGCCGTCTGAGCGTAAAGTTCGCCCGGTAGGACTTCAGTACTGCGCCAGCATGGAATCGCTTTCCCCTGAGACCACAGGATTCTGCGGCCGATCCCAGAGCCGGCGGGCCTCGCGGGAGACGTGGTTCTTGAGGTATTCGGCCAGGTCCCCCAGGCTGATCTTCCCGTCTTCGGATGCGGCTGTGAATTCGCCCCATGCATTCTGAAAAGTCCCGTTTGAATCAAACCTCTGTACTCTATGATTGCCAGGGCCTTCGGCTATGAAGACGTAGGATCCCGTCGGGTCAATCGCCACACTCTCTGGGTCTGTGAACTGGCTGTTGCCGGAGCCCGCGCGTCCCCAGGCACCGAGACCACTCCCGGCTGTGGTGAATTTACGGAATTGGCTGCTGCCGGGATCAGCGACATAGATCACATTGGCGTTGGTGTCTATGGCTATTCTGTAGGGTGCGCTCGGTCCTGTCCATAGCCCGTTGAATGTATAGAAGGCGCTGGCGGAAGAAGGTTGCGGGTATGTCAGACAAATTATGGCAGCAAGCCCAGCAACAGATCGTTGCGACCACCGGCGTCGGGAATGTCGCCAAGGCTTGCTCGAGACGATTCCGCTCGACAACAATGTTCTTCCCATAACGCCACTCCCCCGCGCTGGCCTTGCCGCCACTGCGCGGCCATCTTCAGCGTATAGAACGAAAATGACGGCATGTCAACAAGACAAGAAGAACCTAGTGACCAAACGGATATGTTGTCCTCCGCGCCGTAAGGGCTTGTGACTCAATAATATGGACATTTCGCCGGAGGCGATTTTGGAGCGAGCCGCAGCGATGCGAGGCGCGCAGGCCCGAAGGCCTGTAAGCCGAGCAGCGCAAAGGCGCAGTCCAAAAGCGCCCCGGCCCTTCGGGGAGGCCCCTGCCGCTATCGACCGGCAGGGACCGTGCAAGAGAATGTTCTCCTTACGCACGGCCCGCTATTGGCCGATTTCGTCGTTGCTCGTCGCTTACATAGCTCACGCTATGCGCGCTCCTCGCGTCTAGAAATCGGCTCAACATCGGGCCTCCGAAATGTCCATATTATTGAGTCACAAGCCCTAACCGTAACATGTATGGAGGACATGATGGACGAGAAGAAGCTGCTGGCCGCCCTGGGCGCGGCCATTCGCGCCCGGCGCAAGAGAGCCGGGCTCACAATCGCCCAACTCTCGGAATTGGCGGGGACAGACGCCGGCTTTCTGGCCTACATCGAGACCGGCAAGAAGTCCCCCAGCCTGGTCACAGCCGCGCGGGTCGCCGAGGCGCTGCAAATCGGCTTGGCCGACTTATTCAAGGAAACGCCGAGGACCGGGCCCGGCACGGATTACAAGCTCCAGCAGCGGTTTCACTCCATGGTCCATGACCGCACGCCCCGCCAAAAGGCCGAACTTATGGCAGTCATGAAGAAGCTGCGAAATCTGGAAAGGCTGAGCGCCCTGCGCAAGATCATCGGGAAGTAGCGCCTCGCGGGGAAAAAAGGAACCCCCGCCTCGGGGGGGAAGCGGGGGTTTGCTCGCTCGCTTTAGGTCCCAGTAGGCCGGGGCCAATTTAATCCGAAGGTTAAAGTCCCGCCGCCGGCGCCGAGGCCGGCAACAATGATATAGCCGAAGTTCCCGGTTTCGTCAAGGTCCAAAGTTACGAGGGGGTTTGGGACCCATGCAGCGCCTGCCATCCTCATGGAGGCACCTCGGGACGGAAACTCCGCGCAACTCCGGGGGCTCCCTCTCCGACCGCGGCTCCGGGGGAGCCGGGCAACGGTCGCGGACCTGCGGATCGTTCGGCGACGGCATCGCTGAGACGCTTGCGCGGCCTCGGCAGAATCCAGGGTGAGTCTGGACCGGGATGGGCCCCTGGACCCAACGCCAAACAGGGCAATCGGCCCAGGCATTAATTCAGCCAGCCTGCTAAACTGGGACTATAACTAAGGGTTCCGTCCTCTGGAGTCCGGAGAATCGGCCCCGGGGAATCCACGACCCGACCGAAGAATGGAGACGATGCGGGGCCTCTCGATAATACTGGCACTACCCATCGCATGCTGGCCCGCCTCGTCTTCCGCTTCCCGCCGCGGCGCCGGCGGCTTCGACGCCATAGCCGAGCGCTCGCCCTTGAGCGTGATCCGACTCGCCGCTTCCGGTTCCCCCGCGCCCGATCTGCCCGCTCCGGAAGAGCTGACCAAACAGAAATGCTACAGCAGATGGTGCTTCCACGACAAGGACGGACGCGTGGCTTACTGGGCGGAGGAGTACCAGATCGATATCCCCCAGGGTTTCGATGTCTGGGGCCGGCGCCGCAAGCCGATCGAAAAGAGGGTCGTCTTCACCGGTGGCTACGCATCCGTGATTGCGAAACAGGAGGAGTATAACTCCTGGCTCAAGACTGCGGGGTTGAATCCGAATGACCGCATCCCGCCCACCGGCAGCCTGAACCTGCGCACTCTCGCCATCCCCTACCTCAAATCGCGGGTAATCATCAATAGGCAGTGGGAACGCTTCCAGGACGATTGCGGCAAGGCCTCCACCAGCATGTACGCGGTCCCGGGCTGCAATTCCGGGGGCATCGAATGGTTTCACGACCAGCGGGAGGCAGGGAAGGTGTTCGTTTTCCCCGACGGCATGCTGGGACTCCGCGCCGAAGCCATCCGCGACGCCTGGAAAGCGAGCCTCGCCCTGCTCTCCAAGGTCGAAGAGCTCGCCCCCTTGACGCGCGCCTCGATCGAGGAGAAGAACCATGACCCGTCTGCGGACTGGCGTTGGCCCAGGAACTTCCCTAAGGACCACATCGAACCTAACGATCCGCCCAACGGCTTCATACCCGGCTTGGCCGCGGCGGAACGCCGCCTCTGGACCGCCGTGGAGGATGCTGGCCTATTCGAGGAAACCCGCCGATGAGCCGCAGGATCAGGCTGCTCACTGGAGCGACAGCCCTGGCCGTGCTCGCCGCCCTCTACGTGCTCGGGATGCGGTTCGCCTATTTAAAGGAGGTGTCCTGCGAACAGCCTTGTCGGGATCTGGGCACGAATGGGGATACGGTCCGGCAGCCCTTGTGCGCTCCACTGAAACTGGAACTGGGGCTGGCCGATCCCAAGGCCCGTATCGGGCGCCGTTACTCGCTCTGGTACCGCGTGCGGATGACCAACACCTCCTGCTTCCTACTTCATGCGCTAACGGCGGAACACTTCATGACCACGCGGGGTCTGGACAGCGCCCACGCGACCGGGATCGGACTCTACCTGCGGGTCTTGGACCCAGACGGAAACGAACTCGCCCCTTTGGGGGCTCCGACCGGAGCCGAGCGTACGGAATACGGGAGCGTGATCCCGTATCGTTTCGACCATAAAGCTTCTCAGAAGGCGTTTAAGGAACTGAGCGTCGGTGATCATTGGTCCTTCGATTTTCTGCCGGGCCGGTCGATAGAAACGATACCTTCCGTGCTCGAGCCCCGGCAGCACGCGCTAGTAGCTCCTGCGCTCCCGTGCAAAGTGGAAGGGGGAGAGCGAGTCTGCGAATACGCCGAGGGGGAGATGCATGTGGAGAATCCCGGCGCTCCCGAACCCCCGGCCGGCTTCAGAATACTCGACCAGTATGTCTTCAAGAGGGGGGGCAGATACCGCATCCAGGCCGTGTACGAGTACAAGGAACTGTGGGCGGAACCCATCTACCGGTACGACCATCTGGCCGTAGGACCGATCTTCCTGGTGAAGGATCTTTTCGGGGTCGATCTCATACACTCGCGTCGCCATGGGAAGTATTTCGTTCGCGCGGTGTCCGATCCCGTCGAGTTCGAGGTCGTGCCATGAGAGCCCTGCTCTTAAGCCTCATCTCGCTCGCCCTGGCCGCACCCGTTGCGGCGCAGGAGAAGATCGATCCCTGCAAACCCCCGCAGCTATCGATCGGAAACTGTCCGAACAAGTTCCTGCCCACACCGCATGCGGCAAGAAACCCCGATCCCAACGACCCCCGCGATGTCAAGAAGCTCATCTCGAATCTCATCAGCCAGGCTCTGCATGCCGAGACCGAGGAGAATGTTGCCAGACTTGCGCTCGATGCAGTTCGGGAGAACCTCCTGAAGGCCAAGGCTGGGGGATATGGGGAGAGGGAAAAGATCGATACCCTGCGCGATGAATTCCTCAAGGCCCAGCGCACACTCGAGCCGATCAGAGAAGCCAAGTACAGGCTCTACCAGGCGGCCATGAGCCTGACGGTCAGGGCATACGGACTGGAACCTCCGCAGAAGAGCTTCCCTAACGACTTCTCCCTCGAGAAGATGCCCGGGTGGGAGCCGCGCTTCAGCGAATTGGAGATCTATGACAATCGGTCTCGACGCTGGCGTCCGAGAACCACGCCGGAAGAGGGCGCCCTCAAGGACCAGCTTGCCCAGACCCCAGTGATCTCTGCCGGCAACCAGCGTTTCGATATGGGCCTACCGGGAGGCAAGTTCTGGCCCAAGGATGGACGCATATCCATCTTTCGGCAGGCGTTCGTCACGATGGATCCGGACGACCTCGCGTCGCTCATCTACCACGAGACCGTGCATTGGGTCGATTTTATGTCGGATTCCCGTGCGCGGATGGACCCCTATGAGGAGTTCGTTAGGGAAGCTCGGGCCTATTCCTCCCAGGCAGTGTTCCTCCAGAAACTCGGGAAGACTGGCGCGGCCGCCAGCGCCCAAGCCATCTCGGACCAATTCGACAAGCAGGCCAAGACCGTGGCGCGCCTCGGAAGGGACCTTTCCTGGCCCCAGCTTCTGACCAATCCCATCACCCGGACCTGGCTGCCGCCCAGCAATTTGGACGGCAGCGTGGTCCCGTCCCCGGATTTCGACAGGCGCACGACCTGGGACGACTTGGAGCAGGCGAAGGCCGGTTCGGAGAACTCGTTCTACGAAGGAGTGAATCGGCTGGGAGAGATCGCCGGCGACATCCAGGAAGGGGCGGCGGCCGGGGAAAGGGAGCGGCGCGAAAGGAACAGCTTGCGGGGCGAGGAGCTTCGCAAGGCATGGAAAGCGCGCGACCGGAAGATTGAGGGAGCCTGGGAGTATCTTCGGACAACGGCCGGTCTGGCCTGCTCGGCCCCCGAAGCTTTTGCCGAGCAGATGCGCAGCGGCGCGGTGATCGATGTGGGGATGTCGGACATCGAACTCACCATGTACCTGACCCGCTATTCCGGCAGCGGCCCCGGCACGCTGAACTCATGCGAGAGCCACATCCTGGCCAAGCTCAACCGCACGGGGCATCCGGTGCGGGCAGAGACACTGCTGGTCTGGGCGAAGGAGTATCGTGACTCCAACCCGACCCTGCTGCGGCGCTTCACCACGAGCATAGGCGACTTCTTCAAGGCCTTGGCCGGGATGCTCGATGGCCCGGACGCAGGGGCGACTCCACGGGTGGGTACCGATCCAGGAGAGGACCGCACCCCATCACAACCCGAACGAGGGCGGGAGAACCGCGAACCTCACGACAGCGCCATCGGGGGTCCCTCGGGAACATCTTGGGATCAGCTACGCGGCATCGACTCCGGCAGAATCGGCTTCGACTGATCCGGCGCCCTTACAGGTCTTCGTGTCGAGTCCATCGACCAGTCGCTTGGTGGCGCGCCCTTCCATCGTGCCAATCCCTCCCCAAGGAGCCGCGGCCTCATCCCCACCCAAAGGACAATGATGTTCATCCCAAATTGGTCCCTCCTCCTTCCCATCGGGCTTCCATAGCCGGAAGAAGACCCCGCGACGATCCTTCCGCTCCGGACAGACCGCCGCGGCTTGCGCAACCGCCGCGTTCGCCGCCGTCTCGGCTTTCGCAAGGCGGTCGAAGTCGTCAGGGCCGAGCGCTGCGAGATACACGGTCTCTTCGACTCCCCTGAATTGCAGCCCGATAAGGCAACCGATCCCAGTTGGACGCCGGGGATGGGGTCTTCACTTCAAACTGACGCGGATGTCGGTGGGGCCGCCGGGGGACCGCTCCAGCACGACGCGGCGGCCGGCGCAGCGGACCTGGGCGCCGGGGCCCGCGGAGCAGGAGCGGACGGGAGACTGGAACTCGAAGGATAGGTCCCAGGCGCCCGCGGGGGACTCGACGCGCAGGAGGCGCTCCTTGGCGGAGGCGCTTTCCACGGAGAAGCGGGTGCTTTCCCGGGCGGACCAGAACGCGGCCGCACGGCCCAGGGTCCAGACTTCGGTCCCCTTGGGGAGCCCGCGCAGGACCGCCCTCAGCGCCGCCCGCTTGCCGGGCATGGCGTTGGGGTGGATCAGCCAGACGAACATCCCCTCGTTGGCGGAGACTTTGCCGAGCAGGTCCAGGACCTTGCGGGCATCTACGGGATCCATGGGGGTGTTCTCATCCTCCCAACTCATGGGGAACTCGATGATGGGGGAGAGGAAGTCCAGGCTCCGGCGCAGGGGCAGGCGGAAGGGGAAGTGGGTCATGACGGAAGGCGCGGTGAGGCTGGAATCGTAGCGGTACCCGGCGCGCAGGAGGGCTTCGTCCACGGCGTCGGCTGACGAGAGGAAGGCCGAGCGGAACCCCTGGATGGAGCCGACGGCGGCTTCCAGCAGGTCCTTGCTGACCTGGACCTCTCCCATGAGCGAGCCGCCGTTGGTGCGGCCGGTGCGGTCGAGCTCCGGGAGATAATCCCGGCGCTGCTCCCTTCCCGTCCCGAACGGGAGGGCGGCCAGGTCCGGCGCGTGGGACACGGTATGGCTGCCGATCTCGTGGCCCGCGGCGTGGAGGCGTTTGATGAGGCGGATCAGGGAGAGGTCGTAAGCCGGTCCCGGCAGGACGCTCTTGGAGTATTTCGTCTGGATGAACCAGGTCGCCTGGAGCGGCCGGGTCTTCTCGACGTCGGAGAGCGACTGCACCCCGTCCAGGGACGCTCCCCAGCCCACGTCATGGGAAAGCAGGAGGAGCCCCTCGGCGGTGCCCGGGAGGCTGCGCAGGCGCGCCCCGCGGGGGGCGGCGCGCTCGTACCAGGAGCGCAGGATGAGGGGCAGGACGTCGCCCGCGGGCTCGAAGGCATTGGAGGCGGCGCGCGCGGCGTCGAAATGCCGGCGCGCGCGGGGGCGAAGCACGAGGTCTTTCAGGTCGAAACCCAGGGTGTAGACGGTCCCCGCGCCGATGCGGCGGCGCAGGATGGCGGGCTGGCTCTCGTCCGGGAAGTCGGCGATGGCGTCCGCGCGGGCCGAGGTGAGGAGGCCGTGGGTCCATATCCCCCGGGAGGTCTTGTGAGAGGCCAGGAGGATGGCGGCCTCCTCGGGCGTGTCCAGGTACCGGAAGCCCTCGTCGGCGAGGGTGCGGAAGGCGAGGCGGCGGCGCCGGCGACCGGGCTTCTGGCCGCTGACGCCGGTCAGGGAGGGCAGGAGGTCCGCGGGCGCCTGCAGGATCAGGGTCCCGCCGCCCCGGACGAAGCCCTCGAGGGCGGCGAGCTCTGCGGCGGAGGGCCGGATGGAATGGTCGTCCGCCGGGACGAACACCAGGGGATGGTCCAGCGCGGTGCCCGTGTCCCGCGTCACGCAGAACGGGACCCCCGTCAGCGCGAAGGCCTCGGCGCCGGCCAGGGCCCTTTGCCCGGGGCGCAGGAGGAGGATAGCCGCCTCCGTCGGTCCGAGGTGCGCGCGCTCCCGCAGCAGGCGGGCGTTGTCGGAGCCCTCGGGGACCGGGGAGAGCTCCACGGTGGGGACCGAGGCGCGCGAGCGCGGCCGTCCGACCCGCCAGGTCAGCAGGAGGACGGCGGAGAAGGATAGGAGGATGCACAGCGTCCTCCGGGTCATTTGTCCACCGCGATGCCCCGGCGCTCCATCCGGCCCCATTCCCCCTTGCCCCGGATGAAATCGATGGTCCCCATGAGCCTCAGCCAGGAGATGAGCTGCCGGTAGCCGAAGTTCTCGATGACCGCGAAGGCGATGAGCCGGATCCAATGGGAGAAGCGGGGATATTCCCGGGGCGACATCTCGCCGAGGAGCACGCCGGTCAAGGACAGGAGCGTCCCGCAGAGGATGGCGGCCATGAAGAAGGCCAGCATGAAGTCCGTCTGCACCGCGTTGAGATACCAGCCGAGGAAGAAGACGATGTAGCCGAGCGTCTCCAGGAGGATGCCCCAGCCTTCGAAGCACAGGAAGAAAGGATAGGCGAGCATCCCCAGCCACCCGTAGCGCGGGTTGAACAGCATCTGCGGGTGCTCGGAGAGGACCTCGAGGAGACCCTTCTGCCAGCGCCGCCGCTGGCGGATCAGCACCGACAAGGTGGCGGGGGCCTCGGTCCAGCACACCGGGTCCGGAACGAACTCGATGAGGTAGTCCTTGATCCCCTGGTCGCGCATCAGGACATGGAGGCGGGTGACGAGGTCCATGTCCTCGCCCACGGTCTGCCGGCGGTAGCCGCCGATCTCGATCACGGGCTCGAGCTCGAAGAGTCCGAAGGCTCCGGAGACGATCATGAGGGCGTTGAGCCGCGAGTAGCCGGTCCGGCCGCATAGGAAGGAGCGGAAATACTCCACGACCTGGAACACCGGGAGGGGGTTGCGGGGGAGGTCCACGTCCACGACCCGGCCTTTCTCGACGCGGCAGCCGTTGGCCACGCGGACGATGCCGCCTACGCCGATGACCCGGACCGGCGACTCCATGATGGGGCGGATGACGCGCTGGAGCGCGTCGGGCTCGAGGATGGCGTCGGCGTCGATGGTGCAGAAGTAGGGGTGCTGAGCGACGTTGAGGCCGGCGTTGAGGGCGTCCGATTTGCCCCCGTTCTTCTTGTCGATGACGGTGAGGTTGTGGTGTACGGCCGAGCGGTAGACCCCGAGGATCGGCTCGGTCTTGAGGCCCATCTCCTCGGGCAGGGGGGCGGGCTGGAGCCGGAAGTCCTTCCTGAGCTCGTCGAGCATCCCGTCGGTCGAGCCGTCGTTGATGACGATGACCTCGTAGCGCATGAAGTCGATGTGCAGGAGGTTGTTGACGGTCGTGGCGATGCCGACCTTCTCGTTGTAGGCCGGGACCAGGATGGAGACCGGAGGGGTGAGGGGGCTGCGGGAGAGCTGCTCGAAGCCGCCGTAGATGTTGCGCAGGAGGTGGCGGTAGATGGCGCGGAAGGCCATGAAGGAGAGGATCATGTAGATCCCGTTCAGGATGAAGAAGTAATAGACCAGGACGAGTTCCGTGACCCGGACCCCCCAGAGGTAGGACTCGGTCATCGCGCCCGGGCCTCTTCGAGGTCCAGCGCGATCTCCTTAAGGATCGGGATCAGGATGCGGGGGGGGAACGCTTCGGGATGCGCGTTGATGAGGCGCTGGATGGATCTGTGCGATATGGGACCGAACTCCAGCATGAGCGAGGCCACCCTCATGAGCAGGGGCGCGGGGAGTCCGTCGCAGGCCTTCACGAAATAGGGCAGGGCGGCCGGGTCGCCGATGGCGGCCAAAGAGCGCAGGGCCACGATGCGCAGGTCCTGGGTCTCCTCGTCGAGGATGTCGATGATGGCGACGATGGCCTGGGGCGCGCGCAGGAGTCCCAGGGCCTCCAAGGCGTGGCCGCGTTCGTGATGGCTCCTGGCGCTCAGGCGCCGCAGGTTGTGGTCGATCAGCCCCATCTTCAGGGCCACCTCGCGCAGGGTGTCGAAGGGCGCGCCCTTCAGATGGCGCATGGACTCGGTCAGGACCTCCTGGATGATGTCGAGGTCCCCCCAGCGGCGGGGCCGGAAGAATTCGACGAGCTGTTCGAGCGGCTCCTCCATGAGCACCTTCTCGATGCCTTCTTGGTAGACCGCCTTGCGCAGGTCGCGGTAGGAGCGTCGGAGGGCGTGGTAGGATTTGAATAGCCCGATGTAGACGAAGAGGGCGACCACCAGCCAGAAGAAGACGATGCTCATGTAGATGACCATGAGCAGGCTCAGCCGCATTCCGGTCTCCGGCAGGACGACGCTCGATGGGAATTGCGCCAGTGCGGGGGCAGCGGCGGCGGCGAGGAGGCTAGCCGAGGAAAGGACGGAGCGTGGCATCCAGTTCGGCCGGGTTGAAGGGCTTCAGCAGGAAGGCGTCGGCGCCGGCGGCGAGCCCCCGGGCCTTGTCGTCCGCGAACGCCTTGGAGGTGAGGAAGACGATGGGGGTCGTGACCCCGGCGGCGCGCAGTTCCTGGCAGGCTTCCACGCCGTCCTTGCCGGGCATGATGATGTCGAGCATGATCAGGCTGGGACCGTGCCGGCGCACGACCGAGACCGCGTCGACCCCGTCGCCCGTGATGACGGGGAGGTAGCCGCGCTTCTGGAAAAAGATCTTCAGCAGCACCTGGATGGTGGGGTTGTCCTCGAAGATGCAGACCGACTTCTTCTCATCGCCCATGGCTTATGCCGGATTGTATGAATTTATCCCGGGGGGGATGCTAGAAGCTCCAGCGGGCGTTGAGGCCGACGGAATAGGATTCGTCATCGAGGGTGCTGCGCTGGGCGCGGGCCTGGAGCTGCAGCGAGGCCTGGTCGTTCCAGTAGTATTCGCCCTCCCCGAGGACGGTGTTGGCGTCGTAGTCCCCGCGGGAATCGCGCTGGAAGCCGTGCTCCCAGGCCAGATGCGCCCAGATCCCCGGTCCCAGCACGCGCCGCCAATGCGGCCCGGCCCAATGCGCGAGGGAGTCGGTGGAGCGGTAGCCCGCGGTCGGGGAGAGGTAATCCACGGACTCGAAGTGATACTCGCCGGAGAGGGAGCGGACCCAGGGCAGCCAGGCCGAGATCCCGCCGTCGAGCTCGCGCAGCCGGTTGCCGTCGTCGTAGAGGGAGTGGGCGTAGCCCAGGTCGGCGCGATAGTAGTCCTCGCGCAGGAAGCGGTAGCGGAGGCTCGCCGAATGGAACCGGGCGAACTGGATGCGGCCGTCCGGCGAGGCCCCGGTGTATTCCTGCTGCGCGCGGGCTGCCCGCGCGCGCAGGAGATGGTCGCCGTACTCCCGGAGAGTGCTCAGCGACCACGGCCGCAGGGTGGTCCCTTCGGAGTAGTCATCCAGGCCGCCGCGCAGCGTCGTGTCCCAGCCCAGGAGGTCGCCTTCGGCTTCGGCGCCGGCGGAGACGGCCCGGAGCACGGCGAAGAAGCCGCTGCCGCCGGCCCCGCGCAGGAAGGTCGGCGCGCGGCGCGCGTTGGCGCGCAGGGTCGCGGCGGGCAGGCGCCACTCGGCCCCCAGGCGCGCGCGGGAGAACTCGGAGCGGCCCACGCCCACGCCCTTGTTGTCGGACAGGACGGCTTGTCCGTATTCCGCCTCGAGGTCCAGGCCCTTGCGGGGCCGGGCCGCGAGCCCCAAGGACAGGGTCTGCTCCAGGATGTCGTAGTAGGTGAAGCCGCGCGTGTCGTTGCGCTGGGCCTCCTGGCGCGCGGCGTAGCCCGCGGTGAGGTCGAGCCCCTCGCGCAGGCGCCCGCGAGCCTTGAGCGCCCCGGAGCGGCCTTCATACACGATGCGCTGGGGGCTGGAGGTCTCCAGGCCTTCGGTGCCGATCGATTTGTAGATCCGTCCGTCCAAAAAGGCGGCGGGGTGCCGGCGGAGCACGCCGTCCATGCGGCGCAGGACGCGCAGGTCGCGCGGGTCCGCGGCGGCCGCGCCGCGCAGGTCGCCGGCCAGGTCCCCCTCGCGCTCCAGGGCCGCGTCCGCGCGGGCCAGGTTCCAGAGGATGTAGGCGTTGTTCGGCTTCATCGCGGTCAAGCGGGACCAGTATTCGCGGGCCGCGTCGTAGCGGCGCAGGGACAGGGCTACCAGGCCCAGGCCTTCCAGCGCGCCGCCGCTCTGCGGGTCGGCCTCCAGCAGGAGCATGAAGGTCTTGTGGGCGCCTTCGAGGTCGCCTTGCCGACGCTGGGCCATACCCAGCGAATATAGGTCCTCGGCCGCGGCCGGAGCCGCGCCCGGGAGCAGGGCCAGCGCCGCCGCGAGCAGGAGGGGGGTCATCGCGGCGAAGCCGGCTGGAGTATGTTCTGGATCCGGCTGCGCAGGTCCTTGGGTTCGAAGGGTTTCTGGAGGTAGCCCGCCACGTTGGAAGCGCCCTCGAAGAGGTGCCGGGTGTCGCCGTGGGCGGTGACCACCAGGATGGGCAGCCTGGCCGTGCGCTCGTTCTCCCGCATCTTGACGCTGACGGTGTAGCCGTCCACGATGGGCATCATGACGTCGAGCAGGACGAGCTCCGGGAGGGCGGCCTGCGGATCGGGCGGCTCCACGCCCAGCGCCGCGAGGGCCTCCTCGCCGTTGGCCGCCGTGCTGATGGCGTGTCCCGCCTTTTCCAGGAGGAACTTCACGAGGAAGACGAACTCTTTTTCGTCGTCGACGATCAGGATCCGCGCCATGGGCCCAGGCTCAAAGCTCGAGCTTCTGCAGGGCCTTGCGGACCTGGACGGCGCACAGGAGGCCGAAGGCGCCCAGCGCGATGAGGGTGCCTGTGAGCTCTCCGGTCTTCGCCTGCAGGCTCTCACCGAAGTGGGTCAGCCCCGGCGCGAACTTCCAGGCCAGGACGATCAGGAGTCCCGCGATGCAGCCGCCCGCCACGAGCCCGGTGGAGTAGAGCATGCCGCTGGAGAGCTCGCTCTCGTCGGCCTTGCCCCGGATGACGTCCGACAGCCAGCGCATGGCGCCGCCGACGAAGATGGGGAAGGTCGTGGAGATGGGCAGGTAGGCGCCCACGGCCCAGGCCAAGCCGTTGACCCCGCAAAGCTGCACGGTCAAAGACAGCGCGGCGCCCACGAAGATGTAGCCCCAGGGGAGGTCCCGCGAGAGCACGCCCTGGATGATGGTCGCCATCAAGGTCCCCTGCGGGGCGGGCAGTTTCTCCGAGCCGATGGGGCCCATGGGGGAGTTGTGCATGGCTATGATGGTGAAGCCGATCACCGCCACCGAGACCAGGACCCCGATGAGCAGGCCGATCTGCTGATGGAACGGCGTCGCCCCCACCAGGTAGCCCGTCTTGAGGTCCTGGGAGGTGGCGCCCGCGTTGGCCGCGGCGATGCAGACGATGGCGCCCACGGCCAGGGCCGCGGCCTGGGCCGCCGCCTGCTGGGAGGGGTCGTTGGCCCAGCCCGCGAGCACGAAGATGAGGCAGGTCCCCAACAGCGTCGCGATGGTCATCCCCGAGATGGGGTTGGAGGAGGAGCCGATGAGGCCCACGATGCGCGAGGAGACGGCGACGAAGAAGAAGCCGAACACCACGACGAGGATGCTCACCAGGAAGAACCAGGGAAATCCCACGGGCATCTTCTGGAGGAAGGGGATGAGCAGCGCCATGACCAAGGACCCCGCGGCCACCCAAGTGATGGGGATGTCCCGCTCCGTGCGCAGCTGCTGCACGGCGCCCGCGCCGCCCCGCATCTCGCGGATGGAGTCCCGGATGGAGGCGAAGATGGTGGGCAGGGTGCGCAGGAGCGTCATGAGGCCGGCCATGGCCACGGCCCCGGCCCCGATGTAGCGGATGTAGGCGCGGTACATCCATTCCGCGTGGCTGTGGGAATCGATCCAGCCCTGCGTGAAGCTGAGCTTGAGCAGGTCCGCCTGGACCTGCTCGTCCGGGACGAACATGGAGAGGAGCGGGATGAGCGCCAGCCAGGACAGGACGCTGCCCGAGACCATGATGCCCGCCAGGCGCGGGCCGATGATGTAGCCCACGCCCAGGTACTCCGGGGTGATCTCGGTGGTGAGCAGGGCGTTCTTGTAGACCGCGCCGGGCCCGGTGTTGAGCAGCGTGGGCGTCTCCTTCCATAGCGCCAGGAGCTTGTTGAGTCCCGTGTAGAGCATCGCCGCCCAGAAGCCGCTGAACACGGTCTTGGCCATCTCCCCGCCGCGCTCGCCCGCGATCAGGACCTCGGCGCACGCGGTCCCTTCGGGATAGGGCAGGGTCCCGTGCTCTTTGACGATGAGGGCCCGCCGCATGGGCACCATCATGAGCACGCCGATGATGCCGCCCGCCGCGGCCAGGGTGATGATCTGCAGGAGGTTGAAGTACTCCTTGGCGCCGCCGCTGGCGATGAACAGGAACGCGGGGACCGTGAAGACGACGCCCGCCGCGATGGATTCCCCGGCCGAGCCGATGGTCTGCACGATGTTGTTTTCGAGGATGGTGGACTTCCCGAACCTCTTGAAGACCGCGATGGAGAGGACGGCGATCGGGATGGAGGCCGAGACGGTCAGGCCCGCGCGCAGGGCCAGGTAGACGGTCACGGCGCCGAAGAGGATGCCGAACAAGGAGCCCAGGAGCACGGCCTTGAGCGTGAATTCGGGGATGTCCTGTTCCGCGGGGATGTAGGGCTTGAATTCGGCCATGATGTCCTCCAGAATAGCGGCTGGGCGCGGGTATCATACCAAGTTGGCGCAAACCCGTCCCGCAATTACTGGAATCGGCAGCGGGGCGGTGGTCGCCCCCAGTCCCCCCGGACTGTGCCCGGGCACAGTCGCCCAAGGATTGCGAACCACTTTACATCGGTCAACAAGAGTTGCACTATGGCGTTGTACTTCCATCCCAAGGGGGGACCTTGCCGGAAGCTATCGCTCACCTGGACCCGGCCTCCGGGCGCACTCATCGCCTTGATGAGCATCCGTGCGATCCTAAGAATTTATGACTGTGGTTCATATTGCGCATCGGAGGGAGATTGATGGCGCAATACAGAGTCTAGATGAACACCTGCTCCAGGTTGCCGATATTGCCAAGTCTCTCGCCGCTAAAATTGGGTTGAACGAGCAGGGGGAACTCCTGGGCCTGCTTCATGATTTGGGTAAATACAGCGGTGAGTTTCAAAATTATCTTCAATCCGCTGTTGGTCTGATCAATCCGGATGAAGATGAGTACGTCGATGCGCGTGGGCTTAAGGGCAAGGTGGATCATTCCACGGCAGGGGCACAACTGGTTTGGGCGGAGTTATCCAAGCAAGGGGACATGGGTCGGATTGTTGGCCAGATTTGTGGTCTATGTATCGCTTCACACCATTCCGGCCTGATCGACTGCCTGTCGTCGGTTGCCAACCATCCTGTCAAAGATGTGTTCACGGAGCGAATCAGTAAACAAGATAGCAGAACACATCTCGTGGAAGCCGAGAGCAAAACGGATGCGTTGGTCGATAAACGCGTCCGCGAGTTGGTGGGAAGTCAGGGGTTAATCGACGGTGTTAAGAAATCCATTCGCCAAGTAATGCTACGCAACGACGTTAAAGGGCTGGACCCCCTCAAGAACAAGATCACGCAGTTCAAATTGGGCTTGCTCGTGCGCTTTCTGTTTAGCTGCTTGATCGACGCTGACCGTGTCGATGCGGCTGATTTTGAGAAGCCTCAAAATGCGAAACATCGACTCAAAGGGCGATACACGGAATGGCCGCTACTGATTGAGCGCCTTGAGAAATATCTCCAAGGACTCACCCTCAAGTATCCTGAGATGGATGAAATCCGGCGGAACATTTCGGATCACTGTCGCGAGGGTGCTGCTCGCGACAAGGGCATTTATACGCTGACCGTGCCTACTGGGGGGGGCAAGACGTTGTCCAGCCTGCGCTTTGCCCTGCACCACGCCGAACGGCACA
>MGTY01000113.1 GCA_001799695.1 Elusimicrobia bacterium GWA2_69_24 | reverse complement strand
CGGTCAGGTCCGGGGTCGGGGTGCCGTTGTCGGTCAGGCTGTTCGGCCCTGGCGGCGGTTTATTGTTTTCATTGAAGCTTTTCCATTTATCGCATCGAGCGACGAGGTCCGGGTCGAAGGGTGAGGTGGTGGTGGCCCCCCCGCTGGTGTTCACCTCGCCCCCCGAGGTCCGATTGCCGTCCGTGATCCCGGAGATGGGGTCTCCGTTCTCCCCGACCAGCGCGGTCAGCTGGGGTTTCGCTTCTTTCACCACTTGGCTCGTCGTCGACGTCGTCTTCTTGCTGTCGAGCACGTCCTGGCAGATCATGTCTTCGAGGTCCTTGTCCACGATCCCTTTCTTCGTGAGCCATTCGAGCATGGCCGGATTCTTCTTCGTGAGGCAGTCGACCACGTGCTTCTTGATCTCGTAGGTCTTGAGCAGGGAGTCCGCGGTGGTCTCGGCCTTGCCCATCCATTCCACGAAGGCCTTCTTGGAGCTCTCGTCCTTGGCCGCGAGGAACTCGATGACCGCGGGAGGGACCTTCTTCCCCGTGAAGAGCGTGGCGAGCTTCTCGAGAGCCTCATCGAAGGGGGTCTTCTTCACTGTGGTCGGGTTGGTGTCGCCGGTCCCGACCTGGGGATTGGTGTCGCCGGTCCCGACCTGGGGATTGGTGTCGCCGGTCCCGACCTGGGGGTTGGTGTCGCCGGTCCCGACCTTCGGGTTCGTCGTGCCCGTCCCCGTCCCCCCCTCGGGGACCGGATCGTTCTTGACCACCTGGGGCGGGCCCTGGACCACCACCTTCGGCACCTTCCCGAAGGTGATCCCGGTCGGTTTGAGCAGGCCGATCCGCTCGCCGCCGCATTGCGCGTAGTAGGAGTCCCAGATCCTTCCCACATCGATGCTCAGGGTGCAATTGGCTTCCTTGAGCGTCGCCACCCCGTCCTTCTCCGACTCCTTCACGTAGAGCTTGGCGCCGTTGGTCAGCGTAGGGCTGAAGAAATCGTTGTATTGAGCGAACTTGACCACGGATTTCTTGATGTTGGCCCACCAGCCCTTCTCGATGCTGCGGAAGGAGACCCACTTGTCGAGTTTGTCGGGGAAATTCTCCGCCAGGGCGGAGACGGGGGCGCCGAACGCGAGCAGGGCGCAAAGGAATACGGACAACGAAGCGTAGAGGCGGCTCTTCATGGCAGGCTCCTCCTGCTCTAAAACGTCTCTAGAGTATAGACCGACCGCTCGCGAGATGCAAGTGCCATAGTTTCGCCGGAAATCCCGCTCAGGGGGCGGGCCCTGCGGCCCAGGGCCGGATAGGTCTTTCGTCCTACGACCTTTGCGGGCAGGCCGTGCGCTCGAAGAGGCCCACCAGCTCGACGTGGGAGGTCTGCGGGAAGAGGTCCACGGGTTGGACCTCCGACAGCGTCCAGTGGTGCCGGCACAGCCAGTCCGCGTCCCGGGCGAAGGTCGCCGGGTTGCAGGAGATGTAGACGACGCGGCCGATGGCCTCGTCCAGGAGCGCCTTGAGGGCGGGCTTGGAGCAGCCGGAGCGGGGCGGATCGAGGACCGCGGCCGCCGAGCCCGGCGGCAGTCCCGCCAGGATCTCGCGTATGCGCCGGAGCTGGGACTCCACCGTGCCCGCCAGGAAGCGGATGTTGCGCACCCCGTTGCTGCGCGCGTTCTCCCAGGCGTCGGTGACGGCGTCGCGGTTCTCCTCGACGCCGAGGACCCGCTCCGCGGAGCCGGATATCCAGAGGGCGACGCTGCCGACGCCCGAGTACAGGTCTAAAGCGAGCGTGGGGCGGAAATCCCCCCGGGTCAGGAGTTCCTGCGCCGCTCCGTAGAGGACCTCGCAGGCGGGGGTGTTGACCTGGAGGAAGGCGGCCGGGGATATCTGCAGGCGCAGGGGGCCGACCCGCTCCTCGATCCGTTCGGCTCCCCGCAGGCGGCGCCATTCCGGGCCCAGGACCACGTTGGTCTTGAGGGGCTGGAGGTTCTGGAACACGCCCGCGATATCCTGGAAATCCCCGCACAGCGCGTCGAGGAACGGTTCGAGCTTGGGGAAATCCGGGGTCCGGGTGACCAGGGCCACGAGGGCGCGGCCCTCGCGGTTGGTGCGGATGAAGAGGTGGCGCAGCCAGCCGCGGTCGCGGTCCTCGTCGTAGACGGCCCAGCCGAGACGGCCCGCGAGTTCCTTGACCTTCAGGGCGATGCGCACCGAGAGCTCGGTCTGCACCCAGCAGTCGTCGAAATCGACGATGCGATGGGAGTGCGGCGCGAAGAAGCCCGCGACGATCTTCCCTCCCGGGCCGGTGCCGAAGGGGACCTGGACCTTGTTCCGGTAGCGCCAGGACTCCGGGGAGGGGAGGGTGTCCCGCACGCGGGGGGAGCGCAGCTTGGCGATGCGGTAGAGGCAGTCCCGGATGACCTCCCGCTTGGATTCCAACTGCGCCTGGGAGGAGAGGTGCTGCCAGTCGCAGCCGCCGCAGGGCACGGCCGGGCCGCCGGTCCCCTCCGGCCGGAAATGGAGGGGGCAGCGCGGGACGACGCGGGAGGCGCCCGGCTCCCGGACCTCGAGCAGGCGGGCCTCGGCGTAGCCGGAATGGACGCGGAGGATCTCCGCCGAGACGATATCCCCGGGTGCCGTGTAGGGGACGAAGCAGACGCGCCCGCCGTCGGCGCGGCCGAGGCCCTGTCCGCCGGGAGTCATACGTTCGATCTTGAGAGTCGCTGTGGCCATGAGGGGCTCCGCCGGACCCATCTTAGCAATTTGATAGAATCGCGAAATGGTGCGTCTCCGGAGTCGCACGATCCTCCCCGCCGCGGCCCTGCTGCTGTGCGCCGCCTGCGTCCCCCTGCCTCAGGAGGAAGGGGTCGCGCGGCCGGCCTCGTCCGGCATCGTGGCGGGGGATTTCCAGCCGCTCGACCCGGGCGCCAACCGGCAGGACAGCCTGCATCTTCGGGTCCACGCCTACGGCGCGGACCGCGCGCAGGCCGTCAGCGAGCTGGCCGAGACGCTCTACTCCCGCGTCATGACGGACACCGGGCTCTACTCCTTCGTGCCGCGGGGCCTCTATCCGATCGTGACCTACGCCTCGCGGGAGGAGTACCTCCGCAAGACCCGCCTTCCGGAGTGGTCGGGGGGGGTCTCCGTGGGCAACTCGATATTCGTCTACGAGGGGCCGCGCATGCCGGGCATACTCGCCCACGAGATGACGCACCTCATCTTCTTCGAGTACATGGGGCGCAGCGACGAGGCCCTGCGCTGGGTCAACGAGGGGCTGGCCGTCTATGAGGAGCAGGAGGCGCTCCGCGCCCAGGGCGGCGGGGGACCTTCCCTGCCCCTGCGCAAGCTGCCTTTTCGGGAGATGATCGGCATGGCGCCCCTGAGCGAGAACCAGGGGAGCGCCGGCGAGTGGTACCTCCAGGTGGGCAGCGTGGTGCGCTTCCTTATCGAGCGGGGCGGCCGGGTCGGCTTCTCCGAGTTCCTGAAAGCCCTCCACGACGGGCGCGGCGCGGATGAGGCCGTCCGGACGGGCTTCCCCGGCGTATGGGGGGGGCTGGGCGCGCTGGAGAGTTCGTGGCAGTCGAGCTTCTGACCGACCTTCTCAAGAGACGCCTCTTCACGGCGCTCGCGCTGTCCCCCTATTTGTTAGACTCATGCTGCATTTCCCGTGCAGACCGGCACGTCCGCGGGCGAATCCGCCGGCCTGGGTGATTTTGTGTCGGGGGGGGCCGACTGGATCGAGTCATGTCTTCAAAGAAGCGTATAAAATCCGTTGCGCAACGAACCATGGCGGGTGCCGCCGCCGGGCTGCCGGCCGGCTACCCGGAGTTCCTTGAGGACATCAAGTCCCGGATCCGCTCGGCGCAGGTCAAGGCTTCGCTCTCGGCTAGCCGCGAGCTGATTCTCCTCTATTGGGACCTCGGCAGGTCCATCGTTGATCGGCAGCAAAGGGATGGTTGGGGCAAGTCCGTCGTGGACAAGCTCGCCGCGGACCTGCAGCGCTCCTTTCCCGGCATGGCAGGTTTCTCTCCCCGCAACGTCTGGCGCATGCGGGCGTTCTACCTGGCTTGGACCGAGGGAGTTCTTGCGCAGGTCGGGCGGGAAGGAGGGTCCTCAATTCTGCCACGGGCCGTGGCAGAATCGGACGGCCGGAATCTGCCGCGAGGCGTGGCGGAAATCCCGTGGGGCCAAAACATCGCTCTCCTTGAGAAACTGAAAGACCCTGCCCAACGCTTTTGGTACGCCCAGATGACCATCGAGCACGGCTGGAGTCTGCCCGTGCTGGTCCTCCAGGTCGAGTCCGGTCTCTTCGAGCGTCAGGGCAAGGCCGTCACAAACTTCAAGCGGACTCTTCCGCCGCCTCAGTCGGACTTGGCCCAACAGGCCCTCAAAGACCCCTACACCTTCGACTTCCTGACCCTCGCTTCTGACGCTCATGAGCGGGAGCTGGAGCAGGGGCTCATCGACCACATCCAACGCTTTCTGCTGGAGCTGGGCGTCGGCTTCGCCTTCGTGGGCCGGCAGGTCCACATGGATGTCGGCGACCAGGACTTCTACATCGACCTGCTTTTCTACCATCTGCGCTTGCGCTGCTATGTCGTAGTAGAGCTGAAGAACGGCCCATTCAAGCCGGAGTACGCCGGCAAGATGAACTTCTATCTATCCGCCGTGGATGACCGTCTGCGTCACAAGGACGATCAGCCGAGCGTCGGGATGATCCTCTGCAAGTCCAAGAACCGGATGATCGCGGAGTACGCCCTGCGCGACACGCACAAACCTATCGGCGTGTCGGCCTACAAGCTGACCAAGGCGCTGCCGGACAAGCTAAAGGGCACACTGCCCACCATCAAGGAGCTTGAGTCCGAGCTGGAGGGTGGGAAGTGACGGCGCCGGGCTTTCCCGGCGTATGGGGGGGGCTGGGCGCGCTGGAGAGCTCGTGGCAGTCGAGCTTCTGACCGACCTCCCCAAGAGACGCCTCTTCACGGCGCTGGGGCTCTGCGCGGGACTCTGGCTGCGCGAGCCGCTCTCCCTGTCGCCCTACTCGGTCTGGCTCATCTCCGTGCCCCTCGTATTCTGGTGCGCCGCGCCCTTCCACCGCGGACTCCGGCGGAGCCTCCGGCGCCAGCGCGCGGACTCCGACATGCTGATCTCGGTCAGCATCCTCGCCGCGTTCCTCTATACCACGGCCGCGAGCTTCATCCCGGAGTCCCTGCCCGAACCCGTGCGCGCGCCGGTGTTCGGCACCCTGGCCTTCCTGGTCTTCATGCCCTACTTCGGGCGCTGGCTGGAGTCCTGGCTCACGGCCCGCAGCGGGGAAGCCGTGTGGAAGCTGACCCGCCGGATCCCGGCGGCGGCGCGGATCCTGCGCGCCGGGGCGGCGGTCATGGTCCCCTGCTCCGAGGTCGGGGTGGGCGCGCGCGTCCGCGTGGATCCGGGAGAGCAGGTCCCCCTGGACGGGGAGGTGGTGGAAGGCGTTTCCCGGGTCGATGAATCGCTGTGGACCGGCATCGCCGACCCGGTCGAGAAATCGGCGGGGAGCCGCCTGCTGGGAGGGTCCGTGAACAAGAGCGGCCCGTTGACCGTGACGGTCACCGGCAGCGGCCCCATGATGGCGCTCTCCCGCGTGGTGGATTCGGTCCGCCGAGGCCTGGAGGGGAAGACCCCGGGTTTCGGGCTCGCCGACCGCATCGCCGCCGGCTACGTCCCGGCCGTGGTCATGATCTCGGTGGTGGCCGCGCTCTTCTGGTCCTGGAAGGGGCTCGACCGGCGCGGCGCCCAGGCTTTCGCGGCCTTCTGCTTCGTGCTGATCGCGGCCACGCCCTGGGCGATCGGGTTCGCGGCTCCCGCCGCCATCGCCGCGGGCCTGCGCCGCGCGCGGCAGCTCGGCATCCGCATCCGCAATCCCTCCGTGCTCCAGCACGCGCCGCGCCCCGACGTCATCGTCGTGGACAAGACGGGCGTCCTCACCAAGGGGAGCCCGGAGCTCGCGGAAGTGACGTGCTTCTATCCCTGGAAGGAGGAGGAGCTCCTGCAGATGGTCCTGGCGGCCGGCGAGCGTTCCGGGCATCCCTACGCCGACGCGCTGCAGCGCCGCCTGGCCGGGAAGTCCCCCGCCCTGGCCGTGGATTCCGTCGAGACCTACCCCGGCAACGGGGTGAAGGCCATGATGGGGGGGCGGCTGGTCCTGGTCGGCACGCTGCCCTGGCTCGAGGAGTACTACGGCGTCGAGCCCGACGAGAAGACCGTCCGCCTGTTCTCCCGGCGCCCGGACCCGCTCCTGGCCGTGGCGGTGGACGCCCGTCTGGCCGGCATCCTGGAGTTCAACGACCCGCTGCGTCCCGAAGCCGCCGAGCAGGTCCGGGCCCTCAAGGACATGGGTATCGAGGTCGTCCTCGCCTCCGGCGACCGGGAGGCTACGGTCCGGCACATCGCCGCGCAGGTCGGCATCGCGGCGTTCCACGCGGAGGCGATCGAGGAGGAGAAGGTCGCGATCGTGACCGCGCTGCAAGCCGCGGGCAAGCGGGTGGCCATGGTGGGCGAGGGCTTCCTCGACGCCCCGGCCTTGAGCCACGCGGACCTGGGCATCGCGTTCGAGTCGGGGCCGCGGGACTCCGAGGGGGGCGCGGTACTCTACAAGTACGCGCCCGGCATCGACCTGGCGGCCGAGGCCGCGGACCTCGTCGTGAGCCGGCGCGACCTGGGCAGCTTCCTGGAGGCCATCCGCCTGACCACCCGCATCCACCGGCTCATCCGGGAGAACCTGAGCTGGGCTTTCGTGCCGCAGGTCCTCCTGCTCCCGCTGGCGGCCGGAGCGTTCGTGTCGGATTTCGGAGTCTGGTTCCATCCGTCGTACGCGGCGGGGGTGGGGCTTTGCAGCACCCTTGTCATCGCCGTCAATTCGTTCAGGAGGCTGCGGGAATGAAGAACACCAAGAGCCCTCGGCAGGTCACGCGGCTCGGCTACACCTCGGAGCAGGCGGCTTCCGGTACCCGGGACCGTCTGCCTGCCATCGACACCTGGCCCAACCAGTACCGGGGCTACGAGATCCGGATCGAGATCCCGGAGTTCACCGCCGTCTGCCCGAAGACCGGCTTGCCGGACTTCGGCACCGTCATCATCGAGTACATGCCCGAGCGGTCCTGCCTGGAGTTGAAGTCCTTGAAGGACTACATCAACTCGTTCCGGAACCTCGGGGTGTTCAACGAGAACGCGGTCAACCGCATACTGCGGGACGTGGTCCGCGCCGCGCGCCCGCGCTGGGCCGTGGTGACGGGGCGCTTCACCGCGCGGGGCGGGATGAACTCGACCGTGACCTCCCGGCATCGCCGCCGGACCGCGTGAAGAATCCTTCCCTGGCCGCGGGGATCTCGGGCCCCGGCGCCGAAGGCGCCGCGCGGTCCTTTCTGCGCGCCTGCGCCCGGGCCGGAGTGGAAGCGCGGGGGGAGCCGGCGGAGGACGGTTCCGGCCGGCGCCGCGTCCTGGCGCGCTCCGCGGGGCCGGAGTCCCTCGCGCCGGGGCTGGAAGTCCATCTGAGCCTGGGCGGACCCCTCCCGCAGGGAGCGGAGGAAGCCTCCTGCGTCCTCCACGACGCCGAGACCCTGCCCGGGCCGTCCGTCCGCCGCGGCCTGGCGCTGCCCCTCGCCCGCATGGCGCCGGACCCGGCGTTCCGTCCCCATGCCGCGGCCGGCGTCCTGGCGCGGCTCTGCGGCCTGCCCATCCCGGAGGACGGGGACGACGGTCCCGCCGAGGCTTTCCGCGCCGGCGGCGCCTGGGCGGGAGCCAATCTCCCCGAGCTGGACGTGGAGCTCCGGGGGGAGGCGCGCCCGCTGGCGGTGTTGAGCGGGGAGGAGGCCTGGGCGCTGGGCGCGGCCGGCGGGGGCTGCCGCCTCGTCGTGGACGTCCCCGGGAGCGCCCCGTCGGCAGCCGCGTCCGCGCCGGGGTTCGAGCGCGCGTCGGCCGGCGACGCTTTGAGCGCGGCCTACATGGCCCTGGGTGCCGGCTACTGCGGCGTACGGACCCTGGCGGTGGTCCCGTCCGGGGCCGGCCGGCTGGCCTGCGAAGGGGCCGCCTGGGGGGCCGAGACGGAGGTCCCGGCGGTGTTCGTGCTGCGGGAGGAGCCGGCCGCCTCCGGGTTCCCGGGAGTCGTCCTGCGGCCCCGGTCCTCGGCCGAGACGGCGCTCAAGGCCGCCGAGGCGCTGGACCTGGCCGAGACCTGGCAGGCGCCCGTCGCCCTGCTGGTCCCGGACCGACTGCGGGAGACGGCGGAAACGGTCCCTGTCCCGGACTTCCCGCTCCCGCCGCCCCGGCGCGGGGTCTGGGCGGCGGACCCGCTGCCGGACGGCCCGGCCTACGACCGCTACGCGGGGACGCCCGAGGGCGTCTCTCCCCGCTCGCTGCCGGGGCGTCCGGGGCTGGAGCATGTCGCGGCGCCGTGGAGCGCGGAGGACTCGAGGAACCGTTCCCTGCGCCGCGATAAGCTGGCTCTCAAAGAGGCGGCGCTGGCGGCCGGCACGGCAGCCGGGAGCGGCGGCGTGTTCGTCCCGCCGCAGCGGCCGCTCGCGCTGGAGACGGAGGCGGCGGCCCCGGAGGCCTTCCTGGGTCCCGCCGTCCAGCGGGGCGGAGCCTGCTGCCGGCGCACGGTGAGCGCGGCCATCGCCCGGGCGGCGGCCGGAGCCCCCGTCCTTCCGCATCAGACCCTGCTCCTTTCCGGGATGGATCCCGTCCCTCCGGACGGCTGTCCCGACTCCCTGGACCCGGCCCGCGCCCTCCGCTGCTACGCGGTGGCCGGC
This sequence comes from Elusimicrobia bacterium GWA2_69_24, assembly GCA_001799695.1. Classification (GTDB taxonomy): domain Bacteria; phylum Elusimicrobiota; class Elusimicrobia; order UBA1565; family UBA1565; genus UBA10166. Next base: position 4,967 of record MGTY01000113.1, on the reverse strand, counting down.
CTCGGGGACCGGGTCATCCCCTTCGCCCTGGGGACGCGCCTGGCCAATCCCTCTCTGCGGACGGTGGCGCTCGGCTCGCCGCGGGGGATGTCGCTCGGGTGGCTGCTGGACGCGGCGCGCGCGAACTGGGACCTGACCTTCATCCATTGGAACGCGGCCCCCGACCCGGCGGCGCTCCGGGATGTCCTTTCCGCGGGCTGCGGATTCGCGGCGCGCGCTTTGGCCTGGGAGGAGGAGCCCCTGGCCGAGGTCCTCGGCCGCGCCCTCCGCCACAAGGGATTCTCATTCGTGGACTGCGTCGCCTTCTGCCCCGAGCACGGCGCCGGGGAGGCCTGCGCCCGGGCGGCGAAGGCGGCCTACCGCCTTGACGGGGTGGGGCACGACCCGGCGGACCTGGAGGCCGCGCGCCGCAAGGCGGACGAACCTCTCGACACCCCGCCCATCGGGGTGTTCTACGAGAAGACCGGGACGCCCTTGCGCGAGTGGGCGGACCCCCGGTCCCTCCGCTCCGGTCCGGCCGCGATGCTGTCCGCGACGCGCGGGGCGGACGAGCAGCGGTCCTGGTGGGAGGCGCTCCGTTGAACGATTGGATCGAGGTCCCCTGCCCGGCCTCCGACGTCCCGGGAAGCGCGGGCCTGCGCCTCGACCTGTTCCTGGCGCGGCGTTTGCACGGCTATTCCCGGGCCGCCATCCAGCGCATGATCGTCGAGGAGCGGGTGCTGCTCCCGGGCCGCGGCAGCGGCCCGGCCCTGCGCCCTGTCGGGAAGTGCGTTGGGCGCATGGGTCGGGCCGTCTTCCCTAGGGCTTCCACTCGCATCCAGGAGGGGGACACCGTCGTCCTGCTCTACCCGCGCCGGGAGGACCCGCCTCCCCTCTGCTCCCGCATCACGGTGCTGCATGAGGACGCGCACCTGGTCGTGGTCGACAAGCCCGCCGGCGTGCTCAGCCACCCGACCGACAAGATCGTGCGCAATTCCGTCACCGCGATCCTGGCCGCGCAGCTGCCGGGGACCGCGCTGCACCTGGGCCACCGCCTGGACCGTGAGACCAGCGGCGTGCTGGTCCTGGCCCGGGACCCCGACAGCGCCCGCCGCCTGCAGGAGCAGTTCGCGCGGCGGGAGGTGAGCAAGGAATACCTCGCCGTCGTCGTCGGCCGGGTCCCTTTCGAGTCCCGGGAGGTCTCCGGGGCCATCGGGCGCGAGAACGGGCGCATCCGTGTGCGGCAGGCCGTGGGGGGGCAGGGGGGGGACGCGGCTTTCACCCTGGTGGAGCGCGTGGCCGTGGGCCACGCCTTTTCCCTGGTCCGCGCCCTGCCCCGCACCGGGCGGCTGCACCAGATCCGCGTGCACCTCAGCTCGCTGGGGTTCCCGGTGGCCGGGGACAAGCTGTACCTGGGCGACGGAGAACCTTATCTGAAGGCGGTCCGGAAGGAATGGACGCCCGAGGACGCGGCGGCCCTCGGGGCGCCGCGTCAGATGCTCCATGCCCGCCGCATCACCCTCCGCCACCCGGGCGACGGGGAGCGCCGCAGTTTCGCGGCCCCGCTCCCGGCGGACATGCGGGAGCTTCTGCGAAGCGACGGCATGGAGGCGGACCTGTGAGGACGACGGCGCTGCTGTCTTGCCTGCTCCTGTGCGCCGGGGGCGCGCTCCGGGCCGCGGAAGCCCCGCGGCGGCCCAAGAAGCTCGATGGGCGCGTCACGGTGTACGGGGCTTACGGTTCGCCGCGGGACCGCGACCTGCTGGTGGGCGGCGATTCCATTCCGGACACCCGGCTCAAGGCGGGCCCCGGCGCGGGCCTCAAGGCGAGCGTCTTTCCCCGGTTCACGCGCTACGCCTTCGGACTCGAGCTGGAGGCCTTCGCCTTCCGAGGCCGGCTCGCGGCGCCCCTGAACTCCGACGGCGGCGGGCGGCGTTCCGCCCGGGCCGAGCTCTCCTCGTTCCATCTCATGACCAACCTGGTCGCACGTTTCCCCGGGGAGGTTTTTCAGCCGCACCTCGGTATCGGGTACGGGGGCGCGATCGGGATACTCTCGAGCGCGAGCATCGAGCGGGACGCGGACGCCTTCTCGGGCAGCACCGGCACCGGCGCTCCCGGCTACCAGGTCTTCGCCGGGGCCCGGGTGAAGGTGGGCCGGCGCCTGCACCTCTTCTGCGAGGCCAAGTACCTGGCCATCCGCTACGTCTTCAACAACAAGGGCTTCGGCCCCCGCACCACCCTCGACCTGCGCAACCGTCTCCTCGCCGCCGGCCTCGCGCTCCCCTTCTCACTTTAGTCTGTCGCCGATTCCCTCTGGTGGGCCGGATTGGTCAAAGTGGGTGTGCTATAATCGCGGAAATCCGTCCGTCACCGATTCCGCGCAGAGGTATGAGACATGAACATTCTCCCCTTGCTGACATTGATCGTTCCATCGGCGTTGGCGGCGACGTTCCCCCCAGGTTACTGGGATCATGGGTATAGCATCGGTTCCAGCCATGCCGTCAGCATCAATATCAGCATTAACGTCATCGATCTGCAGAAATCCGAGACCGCGGCGCGGCAGAGATTTCTTAAAGCCGGTGCGACGGCGTTGGGCGCGAGTGCGTCTTATGGGGAGAATTCGAATGACGGGGGACAACGCGTCAGGAAGAGTCTGTCCTTTTCGACGGATGTGAAGAGTGTCGACAAAGCGGCACGGATGCTTCTGGATCTGGGAGATCTTCAGAGCTACAGCCGGCAGAAGAACATCACTCCATCGGCCATCCGCGACATCCGGGAGCGGATCGAGGCTCTTTCCGCCGAACTGGCCGAGAACGCGGAACCGCTCAAACGCATGCCCATCGCCTCCCTTTTCCTCAATTCCAAGCTGGCCGGCTTCAAACAGGCCGAAGAAAGGTATAAGCGCGTCGAGGATAAGGCGGTCATCAACCTGACTCTCATCGAAACCGCTGGTCCCGGAGAGTGATGTCGTCGCGGACGTTCATCGTCCTGGCCGCGCTGGCCGGCCTCCTGAAAGCGGATTACGCCGCGGCTCAGGAGTCAGTGCGCCTTTCCAGTACCCCACCCGTCGCTATCGGCCTTTCCGATTTCATCGGGCTCGACCGTGTCGAAGTCTGGAGGACCAGCGCAAGCAGCGAGACCTTCTTGTATGCGATGTTCACGCAGAAGCCGTTGACGGTGCAGAATCTCTCATTCCAATTGGCGGAAGTCGGGACTTTCCGAGTCCGAGTGTTTGATGCTGCCGGCAACCCCGCCTCGATGCGCGTGGTCATAGATACGCAGGCGCCCACCGGTTTTGTGGATCGGATGGAGTGGTCCCAGAGTTGCGGACGTCAGGTCCCTTCGCGCATCGCGGGATCGGTTCAGGACGATGTTTCCGGTGCTCAGGCGATCCGATGGGGCATCCATGACCGTTCAGCGGACCTCTCTTGGGACGGGACTTCATGGGTCTCCGGCATGTCGCTGCCGCGGGAGGAGCCCGTTTCTGGCCCTGCTGGACGCTGGGAGGTGGAATTGCCCCGCGTAGCGTGGCCGGATCGGCATGCGGAGATGTCGGTCTGGATATCCGCATCGGATGTCGTTGGAAACGGGGCGATCGCCAGGGCCGCTTGGGATTTCTCGATCGCGGATGCGGATTGTCGTGCGAGCCCATGAGAGCACTGCCGCTGACCCTGGTCATGATGTGCGGGGGAGCGGTCCCCGCCTTCGCGAATCCCGCAACGACGACTCTGGGGGTCGAGGATCCGGGGTTTTGGTCCCGCCGCTATAAGTTCCCCGGGATCTATGACATCGTCTCCGTCTCAATGGAGTCCGAAAAACCCAGGAAGACGTTCTCGCGTCTGGCAAAGATTCTGCTGCGTCATGGCGGCATCCGGGCCGATCCGGTCCAGGGCAGCGAGCGGGATCCCAAGGCGCGGGTCATCACGACCCAATGGAAGGTCCCTCAGGATGAAGCGCGCGACGCCGTGCGGGAACTCATCGGGCTTGGCGGCCTCTATGGGTTCTCCCGGTGGGAGTACCGGAAGGCCTGGGGGGAAATGGCCGGGGATGATCCGGCGGAGTTGTACGTGAAACGGCGCGTCCTGGACGAGGATTGGCAGCGGATCCTGCCCGTCGCAAGCACGATGCCGGCCATCGCGGACCTCGTGGCCGAGCAACGCGGGGTGGTCGAAGACTTCGTGTCTCTGCATGAGGCCGCCAGACGCTTCGTTTGGCTGAGCGTATTGGTGGCGGATGCTCAGCTGTCCGATCCGCCCTGGGTTCCGTTCGCCTCCAGTGCGTACACGGCGCCTGCACCTGTATCCCGGACTCCCAGGTCCGTGCGCTACGATTTGGCGCATCCGCCCGGCTTTTGGCGGAGAGCCACCTATGAGAAGGCATGCGGGATCGAGACGCAGCCGTTTCAGGTCACGCTTAAGTCCGCAGACCCATCCCGAACCGTCGGTCGTGTGGCTGAAGTCATGAAGCGCGCCGACGCTCAGGCCCTCAAGGAGGCATGCCTTCCGCCGGTCCTCCTGCATTCGACCACTACGGACCGGAGTGCCTTGCGGGCCATGGCCTACTGGATCGAGATGAAGCGGTTCGAACTGCTGAGATCCGCCCTGGTGGAAAGAGATTCGGTCGATTACCGGGGGCGGGTGCGGATGGCCCTTTGGCCGCCGGTCGATTCTGATGCCGCTGAGAAGGAAGACATGCTGCGGCGCGAACTGCGGGAATCGGCGCAGGTCCTGGAGTCGGCGCCGGCCGTGCGCACCCTGGTGCAAGCGGAGTTGCTGCGGCTTGAACCCGCTGCCGAAGCGTACCGTTCGACCCAGGGGAAGGCTTTGGTGAATATCGTCGTCCTTCCCGCGTTGTGACCGTGCCATCCCCGTAAACACCTCCTCGCCGCCGGGGATATCGTTGAGCTTGATTTGAGTTGAGCATTCTAGTCAGGTATGGCATCCTAGGGGTGTAGGACGCATACGACACTATCGGGAGGAAACATGGGA
>MGTY01000112.1:20822-29973 GCA_001799695.1 Elusimicrobia bacterium GWA2_69_24 | reverse complement strand
CAGCTACAGGCCGGAGAGCGTCTACCTGGGGGGGACTTGCACCTCCCTGTCCAGACACGCTTTCAGGCGCACGGCCCCGGCTTTCGCCGGGGCGACATCCGGGGGTAAATCCTCCGCAAGTGAACGGCATCGGGATCAGCGCAGTCCGAAGAAGCGGGCGCAGATGGAAGGGTCGAAAGAGGGGTTCGGCGTCCAATCGCTCTCGGGGACGTAGGGAGTCCCCGTCGAAGTAGACCGGACCTGGCCCCAGCGGACGATGCACTCCAGAGGAATCTCGGCCGGGACCGCGTTCTCGGCCTCCTGGCTCATGAGATTGCCGCGATAGCGCCCACCGCGGAAAACCCGCCCAAACAGGTCGGAATTCAGGTCCCAAGTCGGCACACCGCGGATCTCGTAGACGTACCCGCCGTCGTCGGCCCAATAGGCCGCGCCTGTGTCATCGCGCGAGGAGACGATATCCGTAGTCCCACGGAAAGCGGACTTGGCCTCGGGATGTTCCTCCTCCGAGTGTTCCAGAAGGCGCCAATCCTCGGAAGTCCCGCGGGCCGGGAAGCCGTGCTGCGCCACGATCTGCTCGGGCGTGACCTCGGCCCCGTGAAAACCCCCTTCCCAGGAATCCGGGCGGATGGCGGTGCCGTCGGGAAGGATGGCCTTGGGCACGGTCGGATGGGGCTTGAACCCGGGCCGGCTCGGCCGCACCGGAGCGTCGGGGTCGGGGACGGACTCCAGGGCATCCAGGTCCGCCCCGTCGAAAGCCGCGGTCAGGGCGGCGCCGCGCTCCGCGGTCGCGTCCCCCTCGCTCGGGGAAACCTCGAGTCGCCGGACCGTCGCGCGCAGGGTCTCGGCGGCCTTGACCTGGGGCTGGGCCGCGGGGGCGGCCGGGCGATGGAAGAGCGAACCGAAACTGAAGGCGCGGGCGGTCGGAAGAGCGAGGCTCGGCAGAGGTGCCGCGGACAGGACCGGCGCGGGGGCCGCGAGCGCGGAGACTCCCAGCACCGCGCTCGGTAGTCCGCCCAGGGGCAGGGACGGGGACAAGGTGACCGGAGTGACCACGGCCGCGCCCGCGGCGCGGGCGAAGAGGAACAATGCCGTCAGGACGGCCCCCGGGCTCATGCTCATATCGTAGCGGCGCGGCGCCGGCGCCGCAGGGGCCCAATGGCCGCCCGCCGGGGGCCCCGGGCCCAGGACACTCCCTTCTGCGTCTGGGCCTTAAGGCCCAAGGGAGGCTGGGCCCCGCTGCCCAGGCTTTCCTGGGTCTTCCGGCTATCCTATGGGCATGCAGCTCCAACTCCGCCTGCTCCCAGCCCTTCTCCTGGCCCTGGCACCCGTCGTCTGCGGCGCCCAGGAAGACGCCTCCGTCCTGGGGGCGCTGCGCCGCTCGGCTCCGGAGGCTTCCGCCCCGGCGTTCGAGGCGGCGGCCCTCCCGCTGCTGCAGTCCCTGCATGAGCTCACCGGTCAGGGGTATCGTGGGCAGAGCTACTCCGCGGCCTCGGACTACATGTTCTCCACTGCCGACCAGGTCGTCCGGGACGGACAGCGCGGGGTCGTGGATTCCTACTCGGGGATCTTCGTCCCGGGGACCAGCAAGGAAGGGAGCGACTACCCGGAGCGGGGGGACCAGAACGGGGACGGCTTCGTGGACGGCCAGGGGATGAACGTGGAGCATACCTGGCCCCAGTCCTTCTTCTCCAAGCGCCTGCCCATGAAGTCCGACCTGCACCATCTCCTGCCCACCTTCGTCCGCCCCAACGGAATACGCGGCACCCTGCCGTTCGGCATCGTCCGGGGCTCGGGAGAATACCGCAACGACGGCGGAGCCAAGGCGGGAGGCGGGGTCTTCGAGCCGCCGGACGCGGTCAAGGGCCGGGTCGCGCGTGCCCTGCTCTACTTCTACACCCGCTACTACGACCAGAACATCTCCAACGGCGGCTTCGGGACCGACTTCTGGAACGACAAGCTCGAACTGCTCCTGAGCTGGAACCGCGCCTTCCCTCCCGACCAGGAGGAAGTGCGGCGCAACGGCCTGGTCGCACAGTTCCAAGGCAACCGCAACCCCTACGTGGACGACCCCTCGCTCGCCGACCAGATCGGCGCCGACGGCTTCCGGCGCGCCTCGCGCTGGGACAACCTCGCCTGGCGCTGAGAAGACCCCTCTCTCAGCCGACCACCTCGATGCGGTCCGGTGCGTGGATGCGGTATACCCGCCCGCCCCACTCCAGGCGGCGCCGGAACGCGGAGTCGGCCCAGGCAGCCAGGAAGACAACCCACATCGCCGGCGCGCACAGCGCGGCCAGCAGCGGGAACGTCCGGAAGGCGGGATGGATGCCGTCGAACTGGCGCGGGAGATATCGCCGCAGCGCTGCGAAGATCGCGAAGACGTTGAGCATGTTGACCCCGAGGACCAGGGCCAGCAGGCGCCACTTCACCGGGAAGACCAGCGCCCAGTAGGCGGCGTAGGCCGTCCACCCCAGGGCCAGGGACATGAAGAGCCAGACCGGGAAGTCGTAGAGCCTCAGGTAGAGGAACGATTTGCCGTAATCGTCCCGGATGCCGGCCAAGGAACAGCCGCCCGTGAACGCCGGCCCGGCGAGCGCGGCCCACCGGATACGCCGCCCGTCGCGGGCGAACACCGCGTCCAGGCTGGTGTCGTCGGTGAGGGAGGTGCGCCAGCGCTCCGGGATGCCGAGCGCGAAGAAATCCGCGCGCCGGACGGCCCAGGACCATCCGCCGACGACCCGGCCCAGGTACATCGACGAAGCGACGAAGGCGCCGCAGGCCAAGCGCAGCAGTCCCGACAACTCCGCCCGCCGCGGCACGTAGAGGGCGTGGGTGATGACCGCGACGACCCCGGGATCCCGGAGCGGCTCCACCATGCGGAGCAGCCAGTCCTGCCGGACCCGTATATCACAGTCCGCGAAGGCGAGGACCTCGGTCCCCGGCGGCGCCGCGCGCAGGGCGTACAATAGGTCGGTGATCTTCCCGCAGGAGGTCGCGGGTGTCTCATCCGAGTGCAGGAGCCGGACCGTCTTGCCGGGATATCCGGCCAGGATCCCCCGGATGGCCCCATAGGCCGGATCCGACTCCCGCGGCGTCACGAAGAGGTATTCCACGGGACCGGGATACTCCTGCTCCAGGATGGAGCGGATGTTCCCTTCGAAATCCGGCATCGTTCCCTTGGCCGCCAGGATGACGCAGGCCGCGGGAAGCCGGCCGGGAGACTCGCGGCCGCGGCGGACCTGCGCGCGCAGCGCCGCGATGAAGCCGGCGGTATGCGCCCACTGCATGGCGCCGAAAGCCAGGACGGCGGAACTGAGGGATGTCTCGTCGATCCAGTCGAACATCAGCCTCGTGAGTCGGCGACGACGCGGACGTCCAACGGCCCCGCCAAATGGTAAAGGCGCCCCCCCCAGCGGATGCGGGGCGGACCCAGGGTGCAGAGGAAATTGGCGGCATAGATCCAGGGCAGGACCGGAGCGCCCAGGAGCGCCGCCGCGCCCGCCCCGGAAATCCCCCCCGGAAGATCGGCGAAGTTCGCCGGGCGCAGAGAGCGCAGCCACAGCAGCACCGCCAGGAGGAACAGCGCGTCCATCCCCCACAGGATGGCGAGCAGTCCCGGATGGAGGCGCGGCCAGACCCCCCGCCCCACGGCGTAGACCTTGAAGGCGATCAGCAGGAGGCAGGGCAGCCACAGCCGCAGCTCATAGACGCGGAAGCACATCCACCACTTGTTGAAAACCGCCCAGAACTCCCCGGCCGAGCAATCGCCGGACTGCGCCGGCATGGCGGCGAAGACGAAACGCACGGGGCGGCCCAGCCGCCGCGCCAGCGCGGTCAGCGCGAGGTCCTCGAGGAAGGCCCGGCTCCAGACCCCGGCCAGCCCCCAGGAGACGATGTCCGGCCTGCGCAGGGCCATGGATTGGCCGCAGACCATGCCCAGGGCGTCGAAGAAGGGGATGCCTCCCGCCGTCCAGAGCATCCGCAAAACGCCCCAGAAAGACGCGCCGCCGGGCACCGGCACCGTGGCCGACGTCGCGACCCCGACCTCGTGGTCGGCCAGGGGCGCGGTCATGGCCGTAAGCCAGTCGCGGCCCACGCGCACGTCGGCGTCCGCGAACGCGACGAGTTCCGCCCCCTCGGGGAGGCGATCGAGCGCCCAAACCAGGTCGGCGGCCTTCCCGCTGCAGCGCTCGGGCTTCACCCCGGAAGCCAGGACCCGGGCACGAGGCTTCCCGGCGACCGCCGCCGACAGGACCCGGCAGGCCGGATCCCCCTCCTCCGGGACCACGAACAGCCAGGAGACCTCCCCGGGATAATCCTGGTCCAGAAGGGCGGCTGCATTGGCCTCCAGCCCGGGCGGGACTCCCTTGCAGGCGACGATCACCGCGACGGACGGGGGGTCCTTGAGCGGCGCCGAGCGCCGGCGCGAACGCCAGGCGGCCGAGGCCAGGAATCCCAGCTGGATGCAGCCCACCGTCCCGGCCAGGATGGTCAGTTCCAGGATCGAGGGGACCGCCAGGCGGAAGGTCATCGTGGCCTACTTGGTGAGCATGTCGAAGACCCCGTTCCAGGAGTCCTCGGGCGGAGCGTCGATGTAGTGCCGGCAGCGCTCCATGTATATCTGGGTGGGACCGTCCATCTTGTTGGCGTGGAAGCCTTCGAGGAAGCAGGCCAAAGACTCCTTGAAGCGCCGCTCCTGGTAAAGGCGGATCCCCCGGTCGAACGCGGCCAGGCAGGCGTCCATGTCGGGGAAGCTCGCCTCGTCGAAGTGGTCGAGCCCTTCGTAGATCACCACGGGCTTCTTCTTGCCCTTCACCCGGATGCGGTCCACCTCACGGGAGCGCATCTTCCCCCGGATCTTCTCCATCGTGCTCTCGCAATAGATGATGGGGGCGCGGTAGAACTTGGTCGTGCCCTCCAGCCGCGAGGCGAGGTTCACGGTGTCGCCGATAACGGTGTAGTCCATGCGCTTGAGCGATCCGATATTGCCGCTGATGAGCTCGCCGGTGCTGATCCCGATGCCGATCTTGATCTCGGGGATGCCCGCCGCGACCCGCTTGGCGTTGTGCGCGCGCAGGGCCCGGATCATGTCGGTGGCCGCCCGCACCGCGTTCTCGGCGTCGTTGGGGCCCGCGAAGGGGGCGCCGAACACCGCCATGATGGCGTCCCCGATGTACTTGTCGAGGATGCCCTTGTACTTGAAGATCACGTCGATCATCTCGGTGAAGTAGGCGTTGAGCATGATCACGGTCTCGCGCGCCCCGAGCTGCTCGGAGATGGTCGTGAAGCTCCGGATGTCCGAGAAGAGCACCGAAGCCACCTGGGACGTCCCGCCCAGGGCTTCCTCGCCCCCCTGCAGGAGCTTGTCGGCCACCTCCTTGGTCATGTAGCGCGCCATGGTGCTCTTGACGCGCTTCTCGGTGGTGATGTCCTCGATGATCAGCATGTAGCCGATGGCCGCCCCCTGCACGTCGACGAGCGGGACCGCGCTCAGGTTGGAGGACACGACCTCGCCGGTCGCCAAGCGGATCTCGACGTCCACGGACACGTCCGTCTTCCCGGACGCGACGACCCGGTCCAGGCTCTGCAGGACCCAGGCGTTCCCCTCTCCCGCGAACACCTCGGCGGCGGGCCGGCCGGCGGCGTCCTCCAGCCGGAGCTTGAGCATCTTCTGGGCCGCGTTGTTCACCTTCACGACCTTGCGCTCGGCGTTCAAGGTGACGACGCCGTTGGACAGGCTCTTGAGGATGCTCTCGTTGTAGTTCCGCTCGTTGGTGACGTCCTCGAAGAGCTTGGCGTTCTCCAGGGCGATGGCGGCCTGCGCGGCGAAGGCCTTGAGCCGGGCCTCGTCCCCGGGGGCGAACGGCCCGCTCTTCTTGTTGAGCACCTGCAGCACCCCGAGGCCCGCTCCTGGCCCGCCCCCCTCCTTCTTCATGATCGGCATACAGAGGATGTTGCGGGTGCGGTAGCCGGTCTTCTTGTCCACCGCCTGGTTGAAGCGCGCGTCCGCATAGGCGTCCGGGATGTTGATGACCGAACCGGACTTGAAGCAGGAGCCCGCGATGCCGGCCCCGGAAGGGATGCGGATCTCGCGCATCCCGATCCCCTCGGCGATGCGCGACCACAGCTGGTCGGTCTTGGGGTCGAACAGGAAGAGCGTGCTGCGGTCCGCGGAGAGCATCTCCGTGGTCACGCCGACGATCTTCTTGAGGAGGACGTCGAGGTTCAGTTCCGAGGCGATGGAGCTCGTCACCTCCAGGAGCTGGGTCTCCTCCTTGTGCGCCTTCTCGACCCGCTCGTGCAGCTGGGCGTTCTGGAGGGCCGCGGCGGCCTGCCCCGTGAGCGCCTCCAGGAAGGTGAGGTCGTCCTCGGTGAAGTCCCCCTCCTTCTTGTTGAGGACCTGGGTCACGCCGATGACCTTGCCCTTGGCCCGTATCGCGGCGCAGAGGATGTTGCGCGTGCGGTAGCCCGTCTTCTTGTCCACCGCCTGGTTGAAGCGGGGGTCGGCGTAGGCGTCCGGGATGATCTCGGAGACGCCCTTGGTGAAGATGGCGCCGGCGATGCCGAGGTGGTTGGGGAAGCGGATCTCGCCGACGGACTCGCCCTCGGCGATCCGGGAGTAGAGCTCCGCCGTGTCGAAGTCGTTCAGGAACAGCGTGGACCGGTCCGAGTGCAGCGCCTCGGTCACGATGGCCATGAGGCGGGGCAGGAGCACGTTGAGAGACAGGGTGTCGGAGACCTTATTGTAGACCTCGGCCAGGGCCGAGACGCGGTCCAGGAGGTCGCCCATCTTGGCGATGAGCTCGGACCGGTTCGAGTCCGACAGCTCCGACAGTATCCGGTTGAGGTCGGACTGCTGGAGCCGGCGCTCGAAGACCGTCTTGACCAGTTCTACGTTTTTCTCAGAAGCGGCCATGGCCCTGTCTATTATGGCAAGTGGGCGCCGCAATAGGCTATCCTTCCTGCATGTCCTCCCCACGTTTGGAGCGGGAGCGCCGGACCCTGGGCGCGATGATCGAGCTCTACTGCGAGGGCCGGCACGGCACCGACGGCCTCTGCGCCGACTGCGAGGAGATCCATGCCTACGCCATGGAGCGCCTCGACAAGTGTCCCTTCGGCGCCCAGAAGCCCACCTGCGCCAAATGCCCCGTCCACTGCTACAAGCCGGTGATGCGCGAGCGCGTCCGCGAGGTCATGCGCTACGCGGGGCCGCGGATGCTCAAGGCGCACCCCGTGCTGGCCCTCCTCCATCTCTGGGACGGCGCGGTGCGGAAGCCCCCCCGCCCCCTGCGGGCGCCCCGCCCCAAGCCGTGAGCCTGCATCCGGTCCTGACCGCCCTGCTCGCGGCCGCGCTGTTCGGGGCCGCGACCCCCGCCTGCAAGCCGCTCCTGGCGGCGTTCTCTTCATTCCAGCTGGCGGGCCTGCTCTACCTGGGAGCCGCGCTCGCGACCTTCCCCGTCCTCCTCCTGCGCGGAGAGGCCTTCTCCCCCCTGCGGATGGACCGGCGCAACCGCGGTCTCCTGCTCAGCGCGGTCGGGTGGGGCGGATTCCTGGGCCCGGTGCTGCTGCTCTGCGGCCTGAAGGCCGCTTCCGCGGCCTCGGTGTCTTTGTGGCTGAACCTGGAGCTCGCCGCGACCGCGGTCCTGGGCGCGCTGTTCTTCAAGGACAAGCTCGGCGCGCTCGGCTGGGCCGCGGCCGCCGGGATACTCGCCGCGAGCGCGACCCTGGCATGGGGAGATGGACCCGCCGCCCGGAACGCGGGACTGTGGGTGGCCGCGGCCTGCCTGTGCTGGGGCGCGGACAACCAATGCACCGCCCTCATCGACGGGATGTCTCCGGCGGGCACGACCTTCTGGAAAGGAGCCATCGCGGGGACGTTCAACCTCGTGCTGGGGTTGGAGTTCTCTCCGTGGCTCGCGGCCCCGGGGCAGATCGCCTGGGCGCTGGCGGTGGGCGCCCTGGCCTACGGCGCGAGCATCGCCCTGTACATCTCCGCGGCCCAGCGCATCGGGGCCACGCGCGGCCAGCTCCTCTTCTCGAGCGCGCCATTCTTCGGGGTGCTGTTCTCCTGGCTGCTGCTGGCCGAGCGCCTGACCGTTTATCACGCCGCGGCCGGGGCCATCCTCGTCGCCTCGCTGGGCCTGCTCGCGGGCGAACGCCATGAGCACAGCCACGCGCACGCCGAGCAGGAACACTCGCACGCCCACAGCCACGACGACCCCCACCACGCCCACGAGCACCCGGAAGGCGCCGGCGCCGGGGTCCACTCCCACCCCCACCGCCACCGCGCCCTGACCCACGCCCACCGCCACTGGCCAGACCTCCACCACCGCCATTAGTGGTCGAGTCATGAGCCATTCATATCCGTCACCCCGGCGAACGCCGGGGTCCAGGCAATAGAACAGGTCTCTTGAATCCTTTCCTTACGCTGGATACCGGCTTTCGCCGGTATGACGGCTCTGCAGCTGCAGCTGGGGGGTCAGGATTTCAACCGCGGGGGCCGCGGCGCAGGGCCGCCAGGGCTTGTTTCCAAGGCAGGCAGTTGATGACATTCGTCTTGGTAAGCCAGCCGCGCCGCGCGGCCGTGACGCCGAGCTGGAGGTTCGCGAAGTCGCCGGCCCAATGGGCGTCGGGACTCACGAGCAGGCCCACGCCGAGTCCGGCCGCGCGCCGAGCGTACGGGGACTCCAGGTCCAGCCGCTGGGGATGGCAGTTGATCTCGATGGCCTTGCCGTGCTCCGCCGCGGCCGCGATGACGGCCTCCAGGTCGATGGCGTAGGCCTCGCGCTCCAGCAGCAGTCTCCCGGTAGGGTGACCGAGGATGTGCAGATGCTCGTTGGACAACGCCTTGCAGACCCGGGCGGTCATCTCTTCCCGGGACATCCGAAAGCTGGAGTGGACCGACCCGATCACGAAATCCAGCCCGCGCAGCACCTCGGCCGGGAAATCCAGGCTCCCGTCGGGCAGTATGTCGCACTCGGTCCCGTGCAGGACCCGGAAGCCCTTGAGCCGGGCGTTGAGCTTGGCGATGGCCTCCGCCTGTTCCTGGAGCCGGCGCGGCGTGAGCCCGTTGGCGTAGGTCACGATCTGGCTGTGGTCCGAGACCCCGATGTATTTGAGCCCGAGGGCGCGGGCGTGACGGACCATATCCTCG
>MGTY01000112.1:0-20773 GCA_001799695.1 Elusimicrobia bacterium GWA2_69_24 | reverse complement strand
TCGGTCCGGACCGGGAGCCGCCGCTCGCCCTTGAACAGGCCGTACTCGTTGAGCTTGAGCCCGCGCTTCTGGGCCCGCGCCCGCAAAGCGACGTTGTGCTCCTTGCTCCCGGTGAAATACTGGAGGGCGCAGGGATATTCCTCCTCCGAGACCACGCGCAGGTCCACCTGCAGGCCGGACTCCAGGCGCAGGCTGGTCTTGGTGTCGCCGGAGGCTCGGACCTGGGCCCCGGCGCCCCATTGCCGGAAGACCTCCATGGCCGGAACGCCCGCCTCCGCCGCGGCCACGAGATCGAGGTCGCCGACCAGGGGTTTGCCCCGCCGCGCGCTCCCGGCCAGGCTCACCCGCCGGACCGCGCCGCTCTTCTCCAGAGCCGAAACCAGGTCCCGGCCGATGGCCAGCGCGTCTCCCAGGAGGAACGACCCCGTGTTCCGGCGCAGGAAGGCGATCCCTTCCAGTATATGGGCCTGGCTCTTCTCCCCGAACCCTTTGCGCCGGGCGACGAAGCCCTCCCGGCAGGCCTTCTCGAGCGCGGACAAGGTCGAGAGCCCCAGCTCCTTCCACAGGGTGCGGACCCCCTTGGGCCCTAGCCCGGGGATGGCCAGCATGTCGAGGACGCCTTCCGGGACCCGGGCCTTGAGCTTCTCCAGGTAGCCGAGCCGGCCCGTGGCCACGAGCTCGGTGAGCTTCTGCTGGAGGGCCTCGCCGATCCCCGGGAGCTCGCCCAGGGTGCCGTCCTTCACCTTCTCGGCCAGCGGACCGGGCAGGCCCTCAATGAGCCGCGCGGCGTTGACGTACGCCCGGACCTTGAAGGGGTTCTCCCCCTCCACCTCGAGGATGTGCGCGATGGTCTCCAGCGTCCGCGCGATGGCCGCGTTGTCCACGCTGCATAGTCTACCAACTTCACCTTCCCCGGGCCCAATTCTTCCTGGTGCCAATGCCTGCGACAACCTGGGTCTTTCGCTTCATCCGCCGCGGCGCCCTCCGGCGATACAATCGCCTCAGCCGGTCCACGGAGGTCTTGATCATGACGCGAACCAAGAGCATCCTTGCCGCCTGCCTGAGCCTCGCGCTCGTCTCCTCTTCGCTCGGAGCGGCCCCCTCGGCCATGGCCCAGACGCTGCGGCCCGCCGATGGGCTGAAAGCCCGGACCGACGCCCCGCTCACCGGGAAGTTCATCGGCTTCTCCGTGCTCCGCTCCTCCGTGACCCCCGCCGCCCTCAAGACGCCGGCCCGGACTCCATACTTCAAGCCGGGCTTCGCGAACGCCGCGAACAAGCCCCAGAAGCCCACGGCGTCTTCCACCTTGCAGACCATGGGGACCGAACTCGGCTCCCAGGGCTCCACCGGGGACCTCGGCCGCTACTTCACCGGCGAGCGCTTCCAACCCAGGACCCCGGTCGCGGTCGACGCGGCCGGCGCGGGCGAAGCCAAGGCCACCCTGACCGCTTCCGCTTCCACTGATAAGGAGCCCGTGCCCTCCGCCAAGCAGACCGTCCCCGCCCCGAAGACCCAGGGCGTCACGGCCTCTCTCAACCCCTGGGCCATCGCCGGCATCGCCGCCGCCGCGGTCGCGGTCGTCGTCGGGGTCTGGACCTGGATGCGCGGCAGGCAGAAGAACTCGACCTGGGAGAACTCCAAGAGCAACCAGGACATCATCGCCCTGGAGAAGGCCCGCCGCGACAACGACGCGAAGACCCTGGGCGAGATCAAGACCGAGGCCCGGGGCCGCCAGACCCGGATGGATGAGCGCATCGCCAATGCCCGCAGCGCGGGCCAGAAGGATATCGAGCTCAAGGAAGGCAAGACCATGAAGGTGAAGGACGCCGAGGCCTTCGCCGCCTTCGACGGCCTCGCGGCCGCCCGGGCCGAGCTCAACGAGAACGCGGTCTCCGCGGACCCCAAGGCCCGCGTCGGCGGGGAGCTGCCCGCGACCTGGCAGGGCCGCCTGGGCGGCCTGGACGCCCAGGCCAGCCAGGCCGGATTCGAGGGGAACCTCGCGCTCCAGCTCAAGACCATGGGCGGCGAGCTGGCCCGGCAGGACCAGGCCGCTTCCAAGTACGAGAAGGATTTCTCGAATTTCAACAAATACGTCCCCGGCCTCTTCGGCGGACGCCTCAAGGACATGGAAGCACGCGGCCGCTCCGACCTGAGCGCGTTCCAGGCCTCGGAGATCCAGGCCGAGAAAGCGACCTTCGTGAAGTTCAACACCGCCATGCGCGGCCGCGTCTCGGGCCGGCTGGCCGGCAAAGATGCCGAGTACCAGGGGCATCTCTCCCGCCTGGAGGACCTGAACCAGGCCGCCGACGGGACGCTCAAGTCCGCCGTGGACATGGCCCGGCAGGTGGACAAGGACCTCGCCGACATGGCCCGGCACGAGCACGCCCGCGCCTACAACCTCATGCTCGCCGCGCAGAACGAGCGGGTGGAAGTCCCGGTCTACGACAAGAACGGCCGCCAGATCGGCACGGACATCGAGGACCACAGCGCGACCTACAAGGCCCTCGTCGCCTCCGAGACCGCCGAGGCCCAGGCGTCCGCCGCCAGCGCCCGCGCGGGGGTGAAGGCTCTGAGCACCATCATCCCGCTCCTGCACAAGGACCCGGTGCTCAAGAAGGAAGGGCTCACCTTCGCCCTCCCGTCCAACGCCAACACCCGCGTCGGTTCCGGCGGCAGCGTCTTCTTCGACTTCTGGATGCCGGCCTCGTGGAACTTCTTCGCGACCATGTTCTCCGAGTCCCAGGCCAACCAGGCCCGCGGCTCCTTCGCCCCCATCAAGGGCGGCCTGGAGAGCGTCATGAGCGAGGTGCAGTCGCGCCAGGCCTCGGAACAGCGCTGGACGGCCAAGAGGATCGACCAGGTCCTCGACCATGAGATGTCCCAGGCCGGCAAAGGCGGCTGAGCTACTAGCCCCGGCGAAGGACCTGGCCTGCGGGCTGGCCGCGCTCTCCTGCGGGGCGGACGCCGTCTACATCGGCGCGGAGCGCTTCGGCGCGCGCCGGGCCGCGGCCAATCCCCGCGCCGACATCGCCAAGCTGGTCTCCCGGGCGCATCTCTACCGCGCGAAGGTCTACGCCGCGGTCAACACCCTCCTGCGCGACGACGAGCTGGAGGCCGCCCGCCGCCTGATCACCGGGCTTTACGAGGACGGGGTGGACGCGGTCATCATCCAGGACTTCGGGCTTCTGGAGCTGGACCTGCCTCCCATCCCGTTCATCGCGAGCACGCAGATGCACAACTCCAGCCCCGAACGGGTGCGCTTCCTGCGCGACGCGGGCTTCCAGCGGGCCATCCTGGCCCGGGAGCTGTCGTTGGAAGAGATAGCCTCCATCGCTGATGCGGCTCCCGGCATCGAGCTCGAAGCCTTCGTGCACGGGGCCCTCTGCGTCTCCTACAGCGGCCGCTGTTTCCTGAGCCATGCGCTCGGCGGCCGGAGCGCGAACCGCGGCGAGTGCGCCCAGCCCTGCCGCAAGCCCTATGCGGTCCAGGATGCCGAAGGCCGCGTCCTCGCCCGGGACTGCCATGCCCTTTCCCTGAAAGACCTCGACCTCTCGCCCCACCTCGAAGCCCTGCTCGCGGCCGGCATCAGCTCCTTCAAGATCGAGGGCCGGCTCAAGGACGCGGACTACGTCAAAAACATCACTTTGCGCTGCCGCCGCGCCCTGGACGCTTCCCTGGCCAAGATGGGGACCCGCAAGCCTTCCTCCGGGAGCGTGACGGCGGATTTCGAGCCCGAACCGGCCAAGACCTTCAACCGGGGCGCCACGACCTATTTCCTCAAGGGGCGCGATCCCGCCATGCACTCCCACCGCACCCCGAAATCCATCGGGGAGCCGGCGGGGACCGTCACGGCGATGCGGGGCGACCGCCTGGAGCTCGCGGGCGCCCCGGAACTGCATCCCGGCGACGGGCTCTGTTTCTTCGGTCCGGACGGGGACCTGCGCGGCACCTCGGTCAACAAAGCGGAGGACGGGACCATCGAGGTGGACGATCCCCGGGGCATCGCGGCGGGGACCGAGCTGTTCCGGAACTCGGACCGGCTCTGGCTCAAGCGGCTCGCCGCCGTCCGGATCGAGCGGCGGATCGAGGTTTCCCTCGACCTGCGGGAGACCCCGACCGGGCTCGGACTGCGGATGGAGGACGAGAACGGGGTCTGCGCGGATTCCCGGGTGGCCTGCGCGAAATCCCTCCCGAAGGACCCCGAGGGCATCCGCCGGACCATGACCCGCCAGCTGTCGAAACTGGGAGACACCCCTTTCGCCGCACTGGAAGTCACGCTGCCGGAAGCGCCGTCCTTCGTGCCGGTCGCCGCGCTCAACTCCCTGCGCCGCGCGGCGGCGGATGCGCTGGTCAACGCGCGCCTGCAGTCGCATCCGGCGGATGAGCGCCGCCCCCCGGCTCCCGACGCCGTCTACCCGGTGAGCGAGGTCGGCCCCGAGGAGAACGTGCTCAATTCCCGCGCGGAGAAGTTCCTGCGCGAGCACGGCGTCCGCTCCGTGCAGCGCGCCCTCGACTCCGGTCCCGTCCCTCGCGGGACCCGCCTCATGCTCTGCCGCTACTGCCTGCGCCACGCCCTGGGTTCCTGCGGCGGGGGCGAGCCCGTCCCTCCCCTATATCTGGAGGACCCCGACGGCGTCCGCCTGCGCCTGGATTTCGACTGCCCCGCCTGCCGGATGAGCGTCTCGCTCAAGGGCTGACACCCCGAGTTAGTTCCATATTTTTATTTGAGTGACAGGCACCGGTTAGAGGTTGGTGAAGACGCCGTCCACGCCCAGGCGGGCCATGCGCTCGAAGTCGCGGGGCTTGTTCACGGTGTAGACCAGGGTCTTGAAGCCGCGCTTGCGGCATTCCCGGATGACGGCGGGCTTGGCCTGGCGCAGGCTCAGGTTGATGCTCTCGGCCCCCAGTTCGGCCGCTTCCTTGAGAGCGACCCCCAGCCGGGTAAAGCCGCGCAGGTACGCCAGGCGCGCCTTGGGCTCCAATTCCCGGACCACGAACAGGGCCTGGTGGTCGAAGCTGGAGATCAGCGTCGTATCCAAGGCCTCCCGCCGCATCAAAAGTGCCAGGATGCGCGCCTCGATGCCTTGATAGTAGCGCGACCCGCGCTTGAGTTCGAGGTGGAGCTCGGCCCGCCCTTGGATGAGGTCCATGACCTCCTCCAGGAGCGGGATGCGGTCGCCCCCCACGTCCACGGAGGACAGCTCGGCCCAGGACAGGTCGCGGATGCGGCCCTTGCGGCGACCGGTGCGCCTCAGGTCCTCGTCGTGGATGACCACTAGCTCGCCGTCCCGGGCCTGGTGGACGTCGAGTTCCACGGCCTTCGCCCCCATCTCGAGGGCCAGGCGGAAGGCGGCCAGGGTGTTCTCCGGAGCGTACCCGCTGGCCCCGCGATGGGCGATGAGCAGCATCCGGCAACGATAGTACCTTCCCCCCTGCGTGGTCAATTAGTTCCATTTTTTAGTTGAGTGACAGGCACCACATCGGTTCCATTGGTTGAGTGACAGGCACCAAGTTGCTATACTTTTTTCGTCGTAGAACGTTACCAGGAGGCTCTTCGATGCCCGCAGTCCTCACCCGCAAATCCCCCGTGATCCCGGCGAAGGCGAACATGAAGATGAAGAAGATCGGCAAGCTGGTCTATTTCTTCGGCGGCGGCAAAGCCGACGGCAACGAATCCATGAAGAACCTGCTCGGCGGCAAGGGCGCCAACCTGGCCGAGATGGCCGGCCACCCCTCCCTGCGCCTGCCGGTGCCCCCGGGCTTCACCATCACCACCGAGGTCTGCACCTATTATTGGGCCAACCGCCGCTCCTACCCCAAGGGGCTGCGCGAGATGGTCGACGAGAGCCTGCACCGGGTCGAGAAGCTTGCCGGCAAGGGCTTCGGCGACGCCCAGAACCCGCTCCTGGTCTCCGTGCGCTCCGGCGCGCGCAAGTCCATGCCCGGGATGATGGAGACGATCCTCAACTGCGGTCTGACCGAAGCCACCATCCCCGGGATGATCGCGCAGACCAAGAACGAGCGCTTCGTCTACGACGCCTACCGCCGCCTCATCATGATGTACTCCGATGTGGTCATGGAGAAGGCCGCGGGGATCGAGCCCAAAGAGGACCAGGGCATCCGCCGCCAGCTCGAGCGCATCATGGACGACATGAAGAAGCGCCGGGGCGCCAAGTCGGACACCGACCTCAGCTCCGGAGACCTCAAGACCCTTTGCGCGCAGTTCAAGCAGAAGGTCTTGGAGACCTTCGGCAAGCCCTTCCCCGACGACCCCATGGACCAGCTCTGGGGCTCGGTGGGAGCCGTGTTCGCCTCCTGGATGGGCAAGCGCGCCGTCTCCTACCGGCGCATCGAGGGCATCCCTGAAGCCTGGGGCACCGCGGTCAACGTCCAGTCCATGGTGTTCGGCAACATGGGCACGGACAGCGCCACGGGCGTAGGGTTCACCCGCGACCCGGGGACCGGCGAGAACATCTTCTACGGCGAATACCTCGTCAACGCCCAGGGCGAGGACGTGGTGGCGGGCATCCGCACCCCGGCCCCCATCAACGAGGAGAGCCGCAGCGACCAGTCCAAGAACCTCAAAAGCCTCAAGCAGCTCATGCCGGAGACCTACCGGGCGCTCCACGACATCCGCAACCGGCTCGAGAAGCACTACCGCGACATGCTCGACATCGAATTCACCATCGAGCGGGGCACGCTGTACATGCTCCAGTGCCGCGTGGGAAAGCGCAACGGGCCGTCCGCGGTCAAGATCGCGCTCGACATGATCAAGGAGAAGCTGGTCGCCAAGGAAGAGGCGGTGCTCCGCGTCACCCCGGCCCAGCTCGACGAGCTGCTCCACCCCATCGTGGACCCCAAGGCGGAAGCGACCCGCAAGCCGCTGGCCAAGGGTCTTCCGGCGGGTCCCGGCGGCGCCAAGGGCATGATCGTCTTCACGGCCAACGACGCCGTGGCCTGGAACAAGCAGGGCAAGCAGGTCATCCTCGTCCGCGAGGAGACCAACCCCGAGGACGTGGAGGGCATGCGCGCCGCGCAGGCCATCCTCACCGCCCGCGGCGGCATGACCTCGCACGCGGCCCTGGTGGCCCGCGGCTGGGGCAAGTGCTGCGTGGTCGGCTGCGCCGCGCTCGAGGTGGACAGCCACGCCAAGACCCTCGAGGTGGCCGGCGAGACCCTGCGCGAGGGAGACTGGATCACCCTCAACGGCTCCAAGGGGCTCGTCTACCGGGGCGAGATGCCCATGCGGGACGCCGACGAGGGCAACGAGACCCTCGCGGACTTCCTCAAGGTCTGCAGCTCGCTGCGCCGGATGGGCGTGCGCGCCAACGCGGACACCCCCGAGGACGCGGCCCGGGCGCGCCGTTTCGGCGCCGAGGGCATCGGCCTCTTCCGCACCGAGCACATGTTCTACGGGAAGGGCTCCGAGGAACCCTTGTTCAAGCTCCGCAAGATGATCGTATCCAAGACCGTGGAGGAGCGGCGCAAGGCCCTCGACGAGCTCTTCCCTCACGTCAAGTCGGACATCAAGGCGACCCTGCGCGCGATGAACGGCCTCCCGGTCACCATCCGCACCATCGACCCGCCGCTCCATGAGTTCGTGCCGCATCAGAAGGACGCGCTCGAGGCCCTGGCCAAGAGCCTCGACATCGATATGCACGAGCTGGAGAAGCGGGCCAACGGCCTGCGCGAGTCGAACCCCATGATGGGGCATCGCGGCGTGCGCCTCGGGGTCACCTACCCCGAAGTCACCGAGATGCAGGTCCGCGCCATCTTCGAGGCGGCCGGCGAACTGCAGAAGGAGGGCGTGAAGGCCTTTCCGGAGATCATGATCCCCGTGGTCTGCGCGCCCACCGAGCTCAAGCACCAGTTCGAGCTCGTGCGGCGGGTCTACGCCGACACCCTGGCCGACCTGAAGCTCAAGGCCATCCCCCATCTGGTGGGGACGATGATCGAGATCCCCCGGGCGTGCATCGTGGCCGACGACATCGCGGAGGTCGCGCAGTTCTTCTCCTACGGCACCAACGACCTCACCCAGATGGGCTTCGGCTTCTCCCGCGACGACACGGGAGGCTTCATGGGGGCCTACCTCGACAAGGGGCTCCTGCCGGCCGATCCGTTCCAGACCATCGACCAGCGCGGCATCGGCGAGCTCATCCGCATGGGCGTGGAGCGGGGCCGCAAGACGCGCAAGGACCTCAAGATCGGCATCTGCGGCGAGCACGGCGGCGACCCGGAGAGCGTGGAGTTCTGCCACAAGACGAACTTCTCCTACGTCTCCTGCTCTCCGTTCCGCGTCCCGATCGCGATCCTCGCCGCGGCCCAGGCCACGGTGAAGGAGAAGAACGCGAAGAAGGGCAAGAAGTAGGCCGTACCGCCCCCGAGAGCCGGCCGTCCCACCCGGGACGGCCGGTCTCTTTTGGTAGGATAGTAGGCGTGATCTGCCCCAAATGCGGCCGCCGCAACGCGGAGGGCGCGCACGAATGCGAGCACTGCGGGATCATCTTCATCCGCTGGATGATCCAGCAGTACCGCGCCCTGGATGAGCCGCCCCCCCCGCCTCCGGGGAAGATGGCTCCGGCGCCTCCCGTCGCCGTCGCCTTCTCCTTCCCGCGGGCGTTCACCCGGACGACTCTGCTCGGCTGCACCTCGGCCGCCCTCCTCGTGGGACTGCTGGCCGGCCGGCTCCTGCCCCGGCACGCGCCCCAGCCGTGGGAAAGCACCGCCCCGGTGCGCGTGGGCGAGGCCGAACTCCGGGAACACGCCGCGCCGGTCCTGCGGGACGCCTCCGAGGGCGGACGGAGCCGGGGCATCGCGATGACCCCGGCGGCCCTGCTCCCGTATTTCGAGCAGGGCGCCAACGACTTCACGCTCGAGAACCTCAAGGCCGCCGCGGCCGCGGCCGGGAAGGGCGTGCCCACCATGACCGCTGAGGAGGACGACGGGCACGCCCACCGGGACACCCCCTACCGCTGCCTCAGGGAAGGCGCCTGGACCTATTCCCCCGCCCCGCCCGGGATCCGCGACGGCGCGCAGGAATGCTGGGCGATGAACCGGGAGCCCCGCCGCGACGGGGCGCTGCGCTGGTCGGCCGTCTTCTGGGAGAAGCTGACCTGGGTTCCCGAGAAGGGGCGCTGGGCCCTCTTCAGCTCCGCCGACGAGCGCGCCTGGTTCCGGAGCCACATCGAGTCCCGGCTCGGCGCTGAGGCGGAACAGGCGGACCTCGCGGAATCCGAAAAACTCCTCAAGGAGGCCGGCTCGGACCCCGAAAAGCGCCTTACCGCCGCCGCCGCCGCCTACCGGACCCGCCTTAGGCGCGCAGGCGCCCTCTACCGCCTGCGCCGCCTCGGCTCCTCTTGATTTCGGCCGCTTCCCGCACTACACTAATCCCGCTTGGCTCAAAGCGACCCCCCCGCCGCCCTTAAGCTCCCGAGCGCCGAAGCCGTGGCGTCTTTGCGCCTCGCCTCCGAGCGCCGCATGATGACGGACCTCCTGGCCGATCCCGAGATCGCCGGCCGGGCCAAGGAGGCGCTCTCCTGCGCCGAGACCGACGCCAACCGCCGGCGCCTCCTCGCGCGAGGCCTGCGCGTCACCGAGCGCATCATCCCCTCTCTCGTCCAGGCGGTGAACCTGGCCCAGCGCATCGCCCACCTGGGCGAGCGGCCCCTCGAGATCTACGTCTACGAGAGCCCGGTGCAGAACGCCTGCTGCATGGACATGGGAGAGGGACGCGTCACCTGCGCCTTCAGCTCCAGCATGGTCGAGCGCCTCACCCTCCGGGAGCTCCTCTCGGTCATCGGCCACGAGATGGGCCACGTCCTCTTCCGCCACATGGAACTGCCGGCCGCGGCGATCCTCCAGAAGTCCCAGGGCCTCCCCTCCGGGCTGGCCATGAAGCTCATGTCCTGGAGCCGGCACGCGGAGATCTCCGCCGACCGGCTGGGGCTGGCCTGCTGCCAGGACCTGCGCGCGGCCACGACGGCCCTCATCAAGATCTCCTGCGGGCTGCGCGAGCCCATGCTCCAGTTCAACGCCGAGGACTACCTGGCCCAGATGAAGGATATCCAGACCCTCTCCGACACGGTGGAGGACGCGGAGGACTGGTTCTCCACCCATCCCTTCAACCCCCTGCGGGTGGCGGCCCTGAACCATCTCTGGGAGTCCCAGCTCCTCTCCGGCCTCATCGGGCAGGGCCCCGGGACCCTCCGCACCGAAGAGCTGGACGCGCGCATCGAGGCCCTGCTCTCGGCCATGGAACCCGGCACCGTGGAAGCCAAGGAGTCCTCGGCCCGGGAATGCGTGCTCTGGGGCGGCTACTGGGTGTCCGCGGGCGACGGCAAGATCACGGCCGAGGAATGCCGGGCCATCCGGGGGCTCACCGACGAGAAGACCGCCCAGGCCGCGGAAGCCGAGCTGCGCGGAGCCCAGGACCTCCTCCCCCTCATCAAGAAGAAGTTCGCCGATGCCGCCCGGCGCTGCCGGAAGCTTTCCTCCGCCGACCGCCACGCCCTGGTGCAGAAGCTGATCGTGGTGGCCCGCGCGGACTCCCGGGTCGCGGACGGAGAGAAGGCGGTGCTGCGTGAGATCTGCTCCGCGCTGAAGGTGAACCCGTCCTTCGTCGAGACGATACTGCGGATGACCGAATAAGGAGACGCCATGGACATCGAACAGAAGGTGCAAGTCCCGTTCTCGGAGTTCATCAAGGCTACCGCCGCGAAAGCGGGCCTGAACATCCGCGAGCTCAACCCCAATCTCATCGCCATCCCATACGACATGGGCGCCGGGCGCCACCAGCAGGTGTTCGTCCGGGCCATGGGCAAGACCGCGGACGGCTCCATCATCATCGGCTTCTTCTCCCCGGCCCTCAAGATGCCCCCGGGACAGATGCTGGGACAGAAGACGGCCAACGACCTCCTGCGCGCGAACATCGCCCTGGCGCACGGAGCCTGGGCCATCGAGAAGATCGAGAACGACGATTATCTCGTAGTGTTCGACACCCAGATCGCCCAGACCATGGACCCCGAAGAGTTTCGGGCCTCGGCCGGAGCCCTGGCCGCCATCGCCGATGAGATGGAGAAACGGATGGGCGTCGACGCCTTCTAGCTCCTTACTCCGTCATTCCGGCGCACGCCGGAATCCAGATCGTTCTTGCCGTGTCGCCGACACGATAGCTGAATCCCGGCTTTCGCCGGGATGACGACAGAGAGCGGTGCGCGTTGACGGCAGGAATCAGCGCCTGCTAGTCCTTCAGGTAGGCGTGGAAGAGCGTCTCTAGCTGGGGCAGGGACTGGTCCATCAGCAGGGCCACGGTCATGGTCGCGAAGCAGTCCAGGCTCACCAGCGCGTTGAGGGAGGCGTCCTCGATGCGCGCCGTCCGCAAGCGGTCGGTGAAGCAGCGGTTCACGATGCCGATGGCGTCGTAGATCTCCACCAGGCGCTTGAGCTCCCAATCCGGTTCCTTGCCCTTCTTATGCCGGAAATACTGGGCCAGCAGGTACATGGAGAGTGCCCGATACATCGTCTCGTGCACGTCCGCGAAAGGCAGGTGCGTGCAGACCATGGGACGCAGCTTGTCGAGGTTGGGGCAGCCGCTGGTGACCATGACCACGCCGATCAGCCCGCTCACCCCGTTCTGCACGGGCGCGCGCTTGCGGTATTCCCGGTTCTTGGTCCGGATGGAGATGTCCACCTCGTGGAACGATATCGAGTCCTTGAACTGCTCGATCACCTCGACGAGGTTCTTGGCCACCGGGCAATCCGGGAATTCCGCCGCCGACAGCGGGCAGTTCGTGCATCGGTGGTTCCCCAGCCGCACCCAATCCGGCGACGACCCCCGCTCGGGGGACTGCAGGGTCAGGGTCTTGGGGTCGAGCTTGAGCTCGAAGCTCTTCTCGCGCCCGTCATCGAAGCGGAAGCGGTAGCTGAGGTCCATGCGCGGTCTCTGCGTGTCATGATAGCAGAATCCTCAGCCATGAATTTGTCATAAGCGCCTGCTACAATCCGGAAGCCATGTTCGAGGCCGAAGACCCCCCGCCGGGGCTGCAGCCGGACCTCCCTCAAGACCCGGTTCCGGAGCCTGCGCTGGGTTCCCCGCCGGAGTCCATGCGGGAGGCCGGATCGGAGTCCCCCACCGAAGAGAGCGCGCTGGCCGCGGGGGAGCTCGATCAGGCCCGGCGCGAAGCCGCCGAAACCGCCCGCCTTCAGGCGGACTACGAAGCCGCCCTTTGGGCCCAGGACCCGAAGCTCCGTGAGCTCGGCCGGCAGGTGGACTATTTCAACCGCCAGTTGGAGGAGCAGAAGCGCCAGATCCGCGACCTACTCTCCGGCATGCGGGTCCACCAGCTCGAGGCGAAGCGGGATGAGCGGCTGGCCGAACTGCACGGGACCCTCTCCGCGCTGGAACTCCGCCGCGAGGAGCTCCGACTGCGGGAGGAGCGCTGGCCCGAGGAGCGCAAGCGTCTGGCCGAGGAATGGGAACGCCGGCTGGAATCCGCCCGCCGCGGCAGGGTCCGCACCGCCGAGCGCTACCGACTCAAGATCGCCGGCATCCGCGCCGAGATCGAGAAGGCCAAGAAGGCAGCCGAGCGCCTCAAGGGACGGCTCTACGGCAAGGCCGCCGGGGACATGCTCTCGGACGCCGTCTGGGGCGACTTGGAAGCCGCGCGCCTGGAATGGGTATTCGGCCGGCACGCCCACTGGGAAGCCCGCCAGGCCCTGGAGACCCAACTCGCAGCCCTGGACGCCGAACTCAACGACGCCCGGCTCCGCGCCGTCGCCCTGGAGCGCGCCAAGGAGGTCCGGGAAGGCGAACGGGCAGACGACCGCCGCTGGTTCCTGAGCGCATTCCGCAAGGGCGTCAAGGAGCTCAAGACCCTATATCCCCTCACCCCCTTGCGCAAACAGGCCCGGATGCTCGAGACCAAACTCCGTGTGATTCTGCGCGCGCAAGAGGAGGCTCCGTCGGAGGCCGGAGAGCTGGAAGGCGTCAAGACCGGCTTCCAGGCGAAGGTTCGGCAAGCCGAAGCCGACTGGGCAAAGGAACGGACCGACCTCGAGGCGCAGATACTGCTCAAACAGCGCGAACTCAAGGAGCTCCGCCAGCAGGCGGCGGACGCGAAAGGCGACGACGCCAAGACCGCCCAGGACCGCGAGGAGGCCCAGGAAGCGGCCAAGGCCGGGATCGCCGAGCGCCTCAACGCCCTCCGACTGACCTTCCGGGAACGGAAGGCCGAGCTGGAAAAGGCCATCACCGCCCTCAAGACGCAGGTCGCCCAGGCCGAGGCCGCCCAGGAATCCACCAAGGACATGGTCGCCGAGGCGCGCCAGGCGGTCGCGGAAGACGTCTCCCGCCTGCAGGGCGAGATCGGCGGGCTCAAAGGCCTGCTCGCGGCCAACGAGGCCGAAGCCGCGAAGGTGAAGCTGTCTCTGGGATCCTCGCTCGCCGAGCTGGAGGACAAGCTCACGGAGGCCCGTTTCGCGGCCGAGAACGCGGGCCAGGAGGGCGCCTCCCTGTCCCGGGAACAAGCACAGCAGCTCCAGACCTGGGAGCAGGCCTCCTCCAAGCTCGAACAGCTCCTTGAGGAGTTCCTCAGCCGCTCGGGGGCTGCGGAATCCATGCTTCAGCAGTGGCAGACCTTGGCTTCCCGCTCCCTGGGCCGCCTCTCCGAGATATACCGCCAGGAGATCCTCTCCCGGGCCGGGGAACTCGAGGCCTGGAAGGCCCAGCTCACGGAAGTGGACGCCAAGCTCACCGCCTCCAAGGGCGCCCTGCAGGAAACCGTCGCGACCTACTGCCGGGAAGCGGGTCTGCGCGCCTTCAACGCGGGCGACCTCGAGGAGGCCCGCAAGCGCCTGCGCCGCGTCCTCACCATCCGCCCCGACCCCGAGGCCGAACGCGTCCTCAAGCTCATCGAGGAACCTCCCAGGTCCGACGCGCCGGCCCCAGCCCCTCCCCCCGGTCCCGTCGAGCCCTGACCTCCCCCGGAACAGAACGCCGTCCGTTGTTGCTCGTCGTCGATAGGACTGCTAAACTAGTGTAGTGAGTCATAAGTCCCTTTACATTCGTCACCCCGGCGAAAGCCGGGGTCCAGGCACCAGAACAGGTTTTTTGAATCCGTTCCACACGCTGGATACCGGCTTTCGCCGGTATGACGGCCTTTCGAATGTAAAGAAGTGTTGGAATCACTACACCAGCTGTTCCGACGCCCCTGTAGCTCAGTGGCAGAGCAGCAGTTTTGTAAACTGCCTACCTCGGTTCGATTCCGGGCAGGGGCTGATTTCACGACGGGGACGGGCAATCGATCCGATCGAGGCACACCCATGGAAAAGACTCTAACCCCCCAGACTCCCGCGGCTCCGGAATCCGCCGATTTCATCCGCGACATCGTCCAGGGCGACCTCAAGACCGGCAAGCACGGCGGCCGCGTCCACACGAGATTCCCCCCCGAGCCCAACGGCTACCTGCACATCGGCCACGCCAAATCCATCTGCCTGAATTTCGGCATCGCGCGCGACTTCAAGGGCCAGTGCAACCTGCGCATGGACGATACCAACCCGACCAAGGAGGACGTGGAGTACGTCGACTCCATCCAGGGCGACGTGAAGTGGCTGGGATTTGACTGGGCAGACCGGCTCTTCTACGCCTCCGACTACTTCCAGAAGCTCTACGACTACGCCGTAGAACTCATCAAGGCGGGGAAGGCCTACGTCTGCGACCTGAACGCGGACGAGGTGCGCGAGCACCGCGGCACCCTCACCGAACCGGGCCGGCCCAGCCCCTACCGCGACCGCCCCGTGGCGGAGAACCTCGACCTCTTCGAGCGCATGCGCAAGGGCGAGTTCCCGGACGGCACCCGCGTCCTGCGCGCGAAGATCGACATGGCCTCCCCCAACATGAACATGCGCGACCCGGCCCTGTACCGCATCCGCCACGCCTCCCACCACCGGACCGGGGACGCCTGGTGCATCTACCCCATGTACGACTACGCGCACTGCGTCTCGGACATGCTGGAGGGGATCACGCACTCCATCTGCACTCTCGAGTTCGAGGACCATCGCCCCCTCTACGACTGGTGCCTCGACGAGCTCAAGACCCCCTGCCACCCCCAGCAGATCGAATTCGCGCGCCTCAACATGACCTACACGGTCATGAGCAAGCGCAAGCTCCTCCTGCTGGTCAAGGACCAGCACGTCTCGGGCTGGGACGACCCGCGCATGCCCACCCTCCAGGGACTGCGCCGGCGCGGCTGCACGCCCGAGGCCATCCGGGCCTTCTGCGAGAAGATCGGGGTCACCAAGGCCAACACCATGATCGACCTCTCGCTCTTCGAGCACTGCGTGCGCGAGGACCTGAACAAACGGGCCCCGCGCGCCATGGCCGTGCTCCGGCCCCTCAAGGTCGTCATCGAGAACTATCCCGAGGGGCAGACGGAGGAGCTGGACGCGGTCAACAACCCCGAGGACCCCTCCGCCGGCACGCGCAAGGTGCCCTTCTCCCAGGTCCTCTACATCGAGGCCGACGATTTCCGGGAAGCCCCCCCGAAGGGCTACTTCCGGCTCTTCCCGGGCAACGAGGTGCGGCTCCGCTACGCGTACCTCATCACCTGCAAGGAAGTCGTGAAGGACGCCCAGGGCGCGGTGGTGGCGCTGCGCTGCACCTACGACCCGGCCACCCGCGGCGGCAACACCCCCGACGGCCGGAAGGTGAAGAGCACCATCCACTGGGTCTCGGCCGCGCACGGGGTGAAGGCCGAAGCCCGGCTCTACGACAACCTCCTCCTCAAGTCCGACCCGGAAGACGTGCCCGAAGGCCAGGACTTCCTGTCCATCCTGAACCCCAAGTCCCGGGAATTCGTGGACGCTTGGGTGGAGCCCAGCCTCAAGGACGCGAAGCCGGGGAGCCGCTACCAGTTCGAGCGCGTCGGCTACTTCTGCGCGGACCCGGATTCCCAGCCCGGAAAGCCGGTGTTCAACCGGACCGTCACCCTGCGCGACACCTGGGCCAAGATCGAGAAGGGGCGCACGCCGCCCAAGAAATAGACCCGTGCTCATGCGGAAGATCCGGGTGTTCTATGGCGTCGACTGCTGCTGGCCCTACGCGCTGTCTTTCCCGCTCGTCCTCGCCATCTATTGGGTCGAGTCCCGGCCGGGCTATGGGGGCTTCCCCCGGGCCAGCATTGCGGGCTATGCGATCCTCGCCGCGTACTGGGCCTACAACGTCCGCCTCTACCTGACGGACCGCCTGCCGGCCCAGGACGCCCGATTCCTGATCCGCTGGCTGAGCTTCAAGATCGTGCTGTGGCTGGTCCCCCTGCTATACCTGCTGAAGGAGGCCTCATGAAGGTACTGCTCATCTCCGCCAGCCCGCGCCGCGCCAAGAGCCAGACCCTGGCCCTGGCCCAGCAGGTCGTCCAAGGCCTGGGACCCTCCGCCCGCGCGGAGATCGTCCACCTGCGCGACCTGAAGATAGACTGCTGCACGCATTGCGAAGCCTGCCACGTCGCCTCCATGCGCTGTCCCATCAAGGACGACGTCACCCCGCTGCTGGAGAAGATGCTCGCGGCGGACGGGATCATCCTCGCCACGCCCAACTACATCAACCAGGTCACCGGCTCCCTGAAAGTCCTGCTCGACCGCTCCAGCCATTTCATCCACTGCAAGCGCCTCCTGGGCAAGTACCTCTGCGGCGTCGTTTCATCCGGCAGCGGCACCCAGGACGGACTCGTCCTCGACTATATCAGATACTACGGCCGCGTCTGCGGGGCCCAGTACTCGGGCGGCGTCTCGGCCTGCGCCTATCGGCTGGAGGCCGCCTTCCCGGAGGCCCTGAACCTCGGCCGGAAGTTCGCCCGGGATATCGGGACCCGCAGGCGCTACCCCGCCCAGCTCCGCCTCATCGAGAAGGGCAAGGCGCATTTCCGCACCATCATGGAGATGCGCAAGGGACATTGGAAGGAAGAATACGCCTACTGGCAGACCCAGGGCTGGCTCTAAGGCGTAGGCCAACTGGGTAGGCCCGGCCAAGGCCCTCTGCCGCCCTGGGATTGCCCCTTCGGCCCAACCTCCCGGCCGGGTCGCGGGACTATACTCCCCTCATGGCTCATCGCGCTTCGGCTTTCCTCAGGACGGCGCTCTGCGCCGCGCTGCTCCTCCAATCCCAGACGGCTGCGGCCGCCGCCATCGTCGCTCAGACCGTCGCCGTTTCTCCCGGAGCCGTCGGCGCCCCGGCCGGCATCAGCCTTACGATGTCCGCCCCCCTTATGCAGGGGCCCATGGGCCTCGCTCCCGTGGGAACCCAGCTGTCCGGGATCCTCCCCTCGCTGAACACCCCGGTGTCCCCCGTGACCCGATCCGCTCTCCCGATACTCTCCGCTCAGCCCGCTTCCCCCGCCTCGGTCTCGGCGGCCATCTCCGCTATCGCTCAGGGGCGGAGCAGCGCTTCTCCCAAAGCCGTCGCGTCCATGCTCTCCGCAGCCGTACCCATCGCCGCGCCCGTGCTGCCCGCTTCCATCGCGGCGCAGAGCGTGCAGGCCGGGAAGGCGGCGACCTCGGCGTCCATCATCTCCCGGGTCTCGAAGACGATCCCCGGCCTGCGCGTTTCGGGCCAGGCTCCCGCCGCCCTGTCGGCCCTCTACGACAACTCCGGCCGCGGCGTCGCGGCCGCCGCGGCCAAGACCTCGGTGGAAGCCTCCATCCGGCGCTCCTCTAAGAACATCCTCAAGCCCGCGGCGCTCCAGTTCACCGCAGCCCCGGCCCTCCTCCCCGCCCCTCAGACGCGTTCGTCGCAGGCGACCCCGCGCGCGTTCTTCGCCGCGGCCCCCCTGCTGCTCGGACTGGCCACCGCATTGCAGGCGGACCTCGGGCTGGTCTTCGGAGCCGTGGGCTTCCCGATCGTCACCGCCCTCACCCACGCCATCCTCACGAAGGTGTTCGCGAAGGCCGAGGAAGCCCCTTCCGCCGCCGGCCTCTGGATAGTCTCCTCCGCCGCCGGCCTCGGCTTCGGCGCCTACACGTACGTAGTCTCCCTCCTCTCCCCTTGGGCCGCGGCTGCCTCCGTGGCCGCGATCGCGATCGCCGCGGTCGCGCTCCTCTGGAAGTCCGGCGGCGACGCTCCGAAAGCCCCCGCCTCGCAGGGATTCTCCAAGGACGGCTTCCTGCGCCTGAGCCGGAACGAGAAGGGCAAGCTCCTCCTCACCCTAAAGGAAGAGGACCTCGATAAGCCGCTCATGCTCAACGCCATGATGGAAAAAGGCGTGGGCGAGGGCTTCCTTTACTCCATGTCCCCCCTGGCCGAGGCCATGGTGGTCTTCCACCGCTCGGGCGACCGCATCCAGCTTCTGCGCAAGAACATGGCCTACCGTGCCGCTGAAGGCAGCGCCGACGCCAAGGTCGTCTCGCGCGCCTTCCAGGACTCCGTCATCGCCTCCGTGCCGGTCGCGGCCAAGGACGCCAAGGCCAAGAGCGTCACGGTCTCGATGGACGATATCCTGCTCACGGACCTCTTCGACCTCCAGGGGATGCTCGCCGGAACCTTCCCCGAATCCGGGGGCTACGCTCTCGCCAAGGAGCTCAGCCGGGTGGACACGGCCAAGACGTTCCCGAAGAACGCGGAACTGTCGGCCGAGCTGCTCTTCCTCAACGGCAACCCCGGGCAAGAGCTCCCGGTGCCGGACGCCCGCTCCTTGACCCTGCGCATGCGCTACAGCTTCTCCGCCCTGCCGGAACCGGGCTTCACTCCCCGTTCCTCCGACGAGCGCATCGGCTTCTTCAACACGGTCTACCGGGATTTCACGGACCTCAACTCCAAGCCGGCGGCCGAGACCCCGCATGGGAACCTCGCCAACCGCTGGCGGCTAGAGAAGACCGACCCCTCGGCCAAGGTCTCCCCGGTGAAGCAGCCCATCGTCTGGTGGCTCGAGAACACCATCCCCCAGGAGTACCGCGAGGCCGTGCGCGACGGCATCCTCAAGTGGAACGCGGCCTTCGAGAAGGCCGGGTTCCAGGACGCCATCGTGGTGCGTCAGCAGCCCGACGAGGGCGTAAAGCCCGCGGACCAGGCCGAGGCCCAGTTCGACCCCGCCGACGTCCGCTACAACGTGGTCCACTGGTTCACGGGCTCCGACGCCGACATCGCCTTCGCCATGTGGCACACCGACCCCCGCACCGGCGAGATCTACAACGGGCACGTCAACTTCTCGCTCCAGGTGCTCGACGGCAGCGGCTACCGGGGCATGCGCGAGGTCCTGGAAGACGACCACGCGGGCCACAAGCACGGCCCCTCCTGCCGCGCCGGGCACGAGACGGCCCAGGCCATCGAAGCCCTCAAGCACACGCCTCTCTCCGCCCAGGAGCGCGCGAAGTTCACCAACGACCTCGTGGTCTCCTACGTGGTCCACGAAGTGGGCCACGCTTTGGGCCTGCGCCACAACTTCGCGGCGACCTCCATGCGCACCTTGGACGAGATCGCCGAAGCCAAGGACGGCATCGTCTCCCAATCCGTCATGGATTACGCGGCCATCAGCATCCCGGCCGACGAGGTGAAGGACGGGGTGTACGTGCAAACCGAGCTCGGCCCCTACGATTACCTGGCCGTCGAGTACGGCTACCGCCAGTTCGCCGACGCGAAGCAGGCCCAGAAAGAGCTCTCCCGCCTGGCCGGCCGCATCGGGGAGCCGGGCCTCGAGTTCGCGACCGACGAGCAGGTGGACGGCACCGACCCCTACACGGCCCAGTTCGACTTCGGGCCGGAGCCGCTGGAGTTCGCCGTGCAGGCCGCGGACCGCGCCCGCCGGGGCATGGACGCCCTGGCCAAGCGCCAGCTGAACGAGGGCGCCGACTACGGCTCCCTGCGCCGGCACTTCAACTTCCTGCGCGGCCAGCTCTTCCGCGCCTTCCGCCTCGTCATGCCCTACGTGGGCGGCATCCACGTCAACCGCGTCCGGGCCGGGCAGAACGCGGGCAAGCTGCCCTACGAGGCCGTCTCCGGCGCCAAGCAGCGCGCGGCGATGGACTTCCTGCGCGAGCGCCTCTTCTCCGACGAGGCCCTGGCGCTGCCCCAGGGGCTCCTGGCCCGTCTGGCCCCGGACCTGCGCGAGACGCTGAACAACCCCTCCCCGGAATCCGACGTGCTGCCCTACGAGGAACTGGTGACCGACCTGCGCAAGTCCACCATAGACTCGCTCCTCGCCCCCACCCGCCTCAAGCGGATGGCCGAATCCCGCCAGCTCGCGGAAGACGACTATTACTCCCCCCGCGAGCTCTTCGCGGACCTCACCTCCGTCATCTGGTCCGAGGTCCTGGAAGGCAAGGGCGAACTGAACATATCCCCCCTGCGGCGCCGCGCCCAGGCCGCCTACGTGCGCAAGCTCCTGAGCATACTCCAGGGGCCCTCCGGGCTCGAGGAAGACGAGCAGGGTCGCCTGCACGAACCCAAGAACCCCTACACCTCGGAGTCCATGGCCGCCGCCAGCGCCGAGATGTATCGCATCATGGGGGCGGTCGCCGGAACGGAGCATCCCGGCAAGGGCAAGAAGAAGCCCACGCGCCGGATGGACGCCGACACCGCGGAGCATCTGGAACACCTGCTGATGACGATGGGCCACGCGCTGGGCCAATAACCAGTGTAGTGAGTTATAAGTCCGATCGCATTCGTCACCCCGGCGAAGGCCGGGGTCCAGGCGCCAGCCGTCACCCCGGCGAAGGCCGGGGTCCAGGCGCCAGCCGTCACCCCGGCGAAGGCCGGGGTCCAGGCGCCTCACCATAACAGGATTGTTGA
>MGTY01000111.1 GCA_001799695.1 Elusimicrobia bacterium GWA2_69_24 | reverse complement strand
GGGGACTTTCTCGGAGGGGTCGAGGAAGCGGTAGCCGACGCCGTGCACCGTGCGGATGCGGGCGCCCGCGGGGTTGAGCTTGCGGCGCAGGGTCTCGACATGCTTGTCCAGGGTGCGGGTCTCGACGTCCTGCGGGTATTTCCAGACCGCGTCCAGGATCTCGGCCCGGGTCAGGGCCTTGTCCTTGTTGCGCACCAGGTAGGTCACCAGGTCGAACTCGAGGCGCGTCAGGATGCGCTCTTCGCCGTCCACCCGCACCACCCGCTCGACCAGGTGGATGCTGATCTCCCCGGCGTCGAGGCGCGTCACGGTGTCGTCTTTGACCGCGCCCGACCAGATCTGCCGCCGCAGGAGGGTGCGCACGCGCGCCAGGAAGATGTCGGCGTTGAAGGGCTTGGCGAGGTAGTCGTCGGAGCCCGAGTCCAGATAGTCGACGACCTCGACGCTCCCGCCGCGGGGGTTCACGCCCAGGATGGAGATGTGCTTGGTGGCGGCGTGGGCGCGCAGCGTGCGGATGAGCTCGAGGGCCGCGTCCTTGGAAGGCATCCCATCCACCACCACCAGGTGGACCGGGTCGGCCGAGAGCCGGGCGAAGGCCTTGGGGGTGTCGGACAGGAGGATGACGTCGTGGCCCTGCGTCTGCAGGAGGTTCTGCATCTGCAGGCAGAACTTGGAATCCTCTCCGACGATGGCGATGATCATGACCGGTTGACCGGGTACTCCCCGAAGACCTCTTGCAGCGTCTTCGTCACCTCGCCGACCGTGGCGTAGGCCTTCACGCACTCGAGGATGGGGGGGAGGAGGTTCGCGGGGCCCCGGGCCGCCTCGCGCAGGCGGGCGAGGCCGGCCGCGACCGCGGCGTTGTCCCGCTGCCGGCGCAGCTTCTTGAGGGCCGCGATCTGCCGCTTCTCGACATGGGAATGGATCTGGAGGACTTCCACCTTCCGTGAGCCGCCCTCGAACGCGTTGACCCCCACGACCTTCCGGCGGCCGCGGCCGAGGTCCCGGTCGTAGCGATAGGCGGTCTCGGCGATCTCCTTGTGGAAGAAGCCCTTCTCCAGGGCGGGGACGACCCCGCCCAATTCTTCGATGCGCTTCATGAGCGCGACGGCGCGGCGCTCGACCTCGTCGGTGAGCGATTCCAGGTAGTAGGAGCCGCCGAAGGGGTCCACCGTGTCCGTGACGCCCGATTCCTCCGCGATGATCTGCTGGGTGCGCAGGGCGAGCATCACGGCCTCTTCGCTGGGCAGGGCCAGGGCCTCGTCGAAGGAGTTGGTGTGCAGGCTCTGCGTGCCGCCCAGGACCCCGGCCAGGGCCTGGAAGGTGACCCGGGGGAGGTTGTTGAGGGGCTGCTGGGCGGTCAAAGAGACCCCGGCGGTCTGGCAGTGCATGGGGAGCATCCAGGACAGCGGGTGCTTGGCCCCCATGGTCTCCTTCATGAAGCGCGCCCAGATGCGGCGGCCGGCGCGGAGCTTGGCGATCTCCTCGAAGAAATCGTTGTGCACGTCGAAGAAGAAGGAGAGGTTGCGGGCGAAGTCGTCCACCGCCAGGCCGCGCGCGGCCAGGCGCCGGACGTAGTCCGTGCCGTCGGCCAGCGTGAAGGCCAGCTCCTGCACCGCGTCCGCCCCGGCCTCCCGGATGTGGTAGCCCGAGATGGAGATGGGGTAGTAGCGCGGGACCTCCTTGACGCAGTACTCGATCGTGTCCAAGACCAGGCGCATGGACTGCTCGGGCGGATAGAGGTACTCGTTCTGGGCGATGTACTCCTTCAGGATGTCGAGCTGGAGCGTGCCGCGCAGGCGCTTGTAGGGCACTCCCTGCTTGTCGGCCACGGCCAGATACATGGCCAAGAGCGCGGCCGCGGGCAGGTTGATGGTCATCGAGGTGGAGGCCTTCCCGAGGTCGATGCCGTCGAACAGGGCTTCCATGTCGCGCAGGGAGGAGACGGCCACCCCTTCGCGGCCGACCTCGCCCTCGGCCAGGGGGTCGTCGGAGTCGATGCCCATGAGCGTAGGGAGGTCGAAAGCGACCGAGAGACCGGTCTGGCCGTGTGCGACGAGGTACTTGAAGCGCTCGTTGGTGTCCTTGGCGGTCTTGTGCCCGGCGAATTGGCGCATGGTCCAGCGGCTGGTCCGGAAGCCCGAGGACTTCAGCCCGCGGGTGTAGGGGTAGTCGCCCGGCGTGCCCAGGTCTCGCTCCGGGTCGAGCTCCGCGACGTCCTCGGGGCCGTACTCTCGCCGGACGGGGATTCCGGACAGCGTCGTCGGTCCCGCCTCCGCATCGGACACGGCCGGGGTCCGGGGCCTCTCCGGAGCCTTATGCATCGGCATGGACCGTGATTATAGCATTCACTGGCTCTGTTCCTGCCGGCCCCGGCCTTTGCGGCCCGCGCCCCGCTCCCGGCGCTTCTGCTGGATCTTCTCGCGCAATTCCTGGCGCAGGCGCCGGCGCTCCTCCGGCGTGGCCTGCAGGAAGCGCTGGATCCGCTCCCGGCGCTCGGGCGAAAGGAGCTGCAGCTTGCCCCGGAAGGCGCGCATGGCCTTGCGCCGCCGCTCGAGGCGCTCCTCCCGGCTGAGGGCGCTCCAGGCGCGGCGCACGGCGTCGCGGCGCGCTTTCAGCTTGGCCAGACCGGTCTTCCAGGCCTTCAGGCGGGCCAGGGCGTCGACCTGCAGATAGCGTTTGCCCCCGCGGAGACGGGAACGGACCTCCTGACCGCGGGGGGGGAGGACGACCTCCTGAGAGCTCTCGACCACCGTCTCTTCCACCGCCGGGTCGGCCATGGACTTGACCGCCACCTTCCCCTCGTCGAAGACGCCCAGCGCGGTCCCGCCGTCGTCCTGGACTTCCAGGGCGAACTCGGTGCCGCGCACCGCGGCCACGGCGGTGGGGGTGCGGAAGGAGAGGCGCTCGCGGACCAGGGTGAGGGAACGCAGCTTGGCGACGAGGCGCCCCAAGGACAGGGTGAAGGAGCCCGCGCTCCGCGCGGCGGAATCCACCCGGAACTCGGACTCGGGACCGAGCTCGAGGAGGCTGTCGGCCGACACCGCCACCTCCGCCTTCCCGTCGGAGCCGGTGCGGACCTCGTCCCCGGCCTCCAGCGGCATGCCGGCCTCGGCGGCCATGGCTTCCCCGCCCCCGGCGGGGACCACGAACACCTCCCCCTGGACGGCGGCGAGGCGCGTGTCCCAATCCGCTTCGGCGGCCGAGGCGGAGGGAACCCGCAGCAGCGCGGCGGCCAGCAGGGCGAGCGCGGCGAGGCCGGCCCGCGCGCCGCTCACGCGCCGCCCGCCGTGGGCCGGATGAAGCGATGCTTGCCGATCTTCACCGTCTTGCCGAGCAGGGAGGCGAAGGGGGGATCGCCCTCCAGCTTGACCCCGTCCGCGGAGACGGCGCCCTGGGCCAGGAGGCGCTGGGCCTCCTTGCGCGACTTGACGAGCCCGAGGGCGGCGAGGGCCGCGCTCACGGGAGAGGGGTCTCCGGCCGGGAAGGACACGCTCTCGACGTTCTCGGGGAGCTTCTTCTGGGAGAAGGTCTCGTCGAAGAACCGCCGCTCCGCAGCTCCGGCTTCCTCTCCGTGAAAGCGCCCGGTGAGGAGTCCCGCCAGCCGTTTCTTCGCCTCCATGGGGTGCAGGGCGGCGACGGCGGCACGGTCCTCGTCGGTCAGGAGCTCGTAGTACGACGCCATGGCGTCGTCGGATAGCTTCATGACGCGGCCGAACATCTCGCGCGGCGCGTCGGCCAGGGCGATGGAGTTGCCGTAGGACTTGGACATCTTCTTGACGCCGTCGAGACCCACCAGCAGGGGCGTGGTCAGGATGACTTGCGGGTCCTGCCCGGCGTCCTTCTGCATCTGGCGGCCCATGAGGAGGTTGAAGAGCTGGTCGTTGCCCCCGAGCTCGACGTCGGCGCGCACGGCCACGGAGTCCTGCCCCTGGAGGAGGGGATAGAGTATCTCCAGCAGGCTGATGGGGTCCTCGTTCTTCAGACGCTTCTGGAAGTCCTCGCGGGCGAGCAGCTGCTGCACGGTGCAGCGGCGCAGGGTCCCCAGCAGGTCGCGCTCCATGAACGGCTGCAGCCACTCGGAATTGAAGCGCAGCTCCGTGCGCGCGGGGTCGAGGACCTTGAAAGCCTGCGCCTCGTAGGTGCGGGCGTTGGCGCGGATCTGCTCGGTCGTGAGCACCGGCCGGGTGTCGTCGCGGCCGGAGGGGTCGCCGACGCTCGCGGTGAAGTCGCCGATGATGAGCACCGCGGTGTGGCCGAGGTCCTGGAAGAGCCGGAGCTTGCGCAGGACCACGGTGTGGCCGAGGTGCAGGTCCGGGGAGGTCGGGTCCACGCCCAGCTTGACGCGGAGCTTGCGCCCCGAGGCCAGCCGGGACGCCAATTCCGACTCGCCGACCAGCTCGACGCAGCCGCGGCGGATGCGGTCCATGTGCACTGAGCTCATGATATCAATTCTCCAGCCGCTGGAGCCAGGCGCCGGCCGCGCGCCGCTCGTCGGGGTCTCCGGCCAGGCGGGCGTAGACGCGCACCGCGGCCGCCGCGCGGTCCCGGCGGCCCAAGGCCTCGTAGGCGATCCCCAGGTTGTAGTAGGCCAGGAGGTAGTCCTCCTGGCGGCGCAG
The DNA here is from genome assembly GCA_001799695.1 of Elusimicrobia bacterium GWA2_69_24. Classification (GTDB taxonomy): domain Bacteria; phylum Elusimicrobiota; class Elusimicrobia; order UBA1565; family UBA1565; genus UBA10166. The sequence goes on along the minus strand of MGTY01000111.1, from coordinate 21,640 downwards.
GATGGAGAGCCACTTCTCGACGGCCTCCTCCGTGCGTCCGGTCCGCATGAGGACGAGACCGAGGTCGTTGAGCGCCTCCAGGGAGCCCGCGTCGGCGGCCTGAGCGAAGGCCCGCTCCGCCTCGGCGAAGCGCCCGGCGAGCAGGTAGGCCCGGCCCAGATTGTAGGTCCCCTGCGGCGCGGGCTTGAGCCGGAGCGAGGCCAGGTAGCACCCTTCGGCCGCTCCGTAGTCCTTCAGGTCCACGGCGGCGTTGCCCATGTTGTTCCAGGCCTCGGCCAGCTCCGGCACGAGGACCAGGCTCCGCCGGTACAGGGCCTGCGCGAGCCGGGGGTCGCCGAGACGCTGGGCCTCGATGCCCAGGTTGTTGAGGGCGCTGGCCCAATAGGCCAGGGTATGGCGCGAGAAGAAGTCGGAGTCCGGCGGGACCGGACGCACCCGGGACAGTTCCCAGAGCGCCTGCGCGCGGGCGAGCAGGGCGCGGCCGTCGACGGCCGCCCCGTCGGGAGAAAGGCGGTAGGCCAGGCCGACGGGGAAGGTGCGGCAGCCGCCCGGGGTCTTCTGCGGGAGGTCCAGGAAGATGGGGCGGCCGGCCGCGAGATTATGCCGCAGGAGCGCGTCGAGCAGCTCCTGGGAGTTGCGCAGCTCGCCGGACGGCAGCAGCCCGGGGTGGACGCGTCGGAGCTGTTCGTAGCCCCAGCGGGTCCGGAAGTACATCAGGGGGACGACGTCCCGGCGCCGGCCGTGGGCGAGGGCCAGGTAGCTCATCGTGAACGCGGTCGGGTCGTCGGGGTCGAGGAGCAGGGCGCCGCGGGGCAGGCTGGCCTGGAGTCCGAGGCCGTAATCCCAGGCCGAGAAGTCGCCGCGAGGCCCGAAGCCGGCGGCCAAAGCGTCGCGCCGCGGCAGGAACCAGGCGGCGGCCAGCAGCGCGAGCGCCCCCGCGGTCCTGCCCCGTCCCGGGCTTCGGCCGAGGAGGTCCGCCGCGCCCCAGCCGGCCAGGGCCGCCGCGAACACCAGCGGCAGGATGAGGTGGGGCTCGAGGATGGCGGAGGTTTCGGGCCGCGACGGATCGAGGTTCGCCCACAGGATGAAGAGCGGACCCGAAAGGAGGAAGGCCAACAGGGAGCCCTGGACCATCCGGCGGGAGCGCCCGGTCCATACGCCCCACAGCCCGAGGAGGAGCCCCGCCCAGCCGAGTTCCCGGACCATGGCCTTCCCGGAAAGGAGGAGTCCGGCGCCCCAGGCCCCGGGAGGCCAGAGCCCGGTGGGACGGTCCGGATGCAGGCGCACCCCGCCGTAATCCGCGCGGGCCAGCATGCGCAGGAAGTTGCGCAGCGTCTCCGGCTCGCCCCAATCCAGGACCGGCCCGGCGTGAGAACGGACCGGCAGGTACAGGTAGAGCGCCAGGCCCAGGGCGAAGAACCCCCCCATGAGTACCGCCGTGCGGCGGCGCAGGGAAGGGCGGGCCATCCAGAGGAGGCCGGGCACCGCCGCGGCCAGGGTCTGATGGTTCCCCAAGCCCAGGCCCAGCAGAAGGGCCGACAGGAAGAGCGCCCGCGGCCGCCCCCCGGGCTCGTTCCGCTCCGGGATGGCCAGCCACAGAAGGGCCGCGCCGACGAGGGCGTTGCAGCTGTACATCTCGCTGACCGAGGACAGCCGCCAGAAGGCCGGGGCCAGTCCCAGCAGGATCCCGGCAGCGGCGCCGGCGAGCAGCGGCCGCCGCCCCGGCGCCGGGGCGGCCGAGCCCCTCAGCACGCACAGGGCCAGCAGACCGCAGGCGCAGGCGCCCGCGAGCGCGCTCAAGACATTGAGGCGGTAGCCGACGGTGCCCAACGGCAGGAGGCCCAGCCAGAGGCGGCCGAGCAGGAGGTAGAGCGGATAGCCGGGAGGATGCGCGACTCCCAGGGTCCAGGCGGAAGCCGCGAGGTCGCCGGAGTCCCGGTACGGGGAGAGCGTGGGGTACAGTCCGAAGAGATAGACGCAGAAACAGGCGGCGCTCAGCGCGATGAAAAGGACTGCCGGCCGCCTATCCCCCCATCCCGGCCTCTGCCGGATTTCGTCCGGCCTCTGGCCGGCCGGCGTGCCCGAAGCTCCGCGAAGGGCGCCCCCGCAAGACTCAGAAGAAGTCATAGGGGTCCACGTTGACCTTGACCCGGACCGTCGACGGGAGCTCCAGCGCGCGGACCGCGGCGATGGCGCCTTCCACCCGGGAAGCGTCCATGATCTTCATGAGCAGATGATGCCGGAACAGCCCGCCCATCTGAACGTGCACTCCGGGAGCCGGGCCCAGGACTTCGTCCCGAGCGTCGAGGACGGCGCGCAAGGCTTCCGCGCCCGCAGCGGCCGCCTTGGCCGTGGCGCTCTCGTTGCGGCCCACGAACAGGAGGCGCACCAGGGTCGATGCGGGGGGGTATTGGAGCTCCCCGCGCATGGCGATCTCCCGCTGGGCGAAGGCCGCGTAATCCCCGCGCGCCACGGACTGGATGGCGTAATGGGTGGGCTGGGCGGTCTGCAGGAGGACCGTGCCGGGGCGGTCCGCCCGGCCGGCGCGGCCGGCGGCCTGGACCAGGAGCTGGACCGTCCTTTCCGCGGCCCGGAAGTCCGGCATGCTCAGCATGGTGTCCGCATCCACGATGCCCACCAGGGTCACCCGCGGGAAGTGGAAGCCCTTGGCCGCGAGCTTGGTGCCCACGAGCACATCCGCCTTCCCCGCGTGGAACTGCCGGTAGATGGAGGACTCGGCCTTCGCCTCCTCCTCCACGGTGTCGCCGTCGAGCCGCAGGACCCGCGCCTCGGGCACGAGCATCTTGAGTTCGCTGACCACCTTCTGCGTCCCGATCCCGGCCAAGCGCAGCTCCAGGCCCCGGCAGCGCCCGCATTGGCCGGGCACCTCGGAGCTCCGGCCGCAGTGGTGGCAGCGCAGGTAGAATTCCCCCGTGTCGTCGAACAGGCCCGCCGGACCGGCGGCGCGCTGCCGGCGGTGATGGATGAACGCGACGGAGCACTCCGGACAGCGGGCCACCCAGCCGCATTTGCGGCAGATCAGGAAATTGGAGAAGCCGCGGCGGTTGACGATCAGGATGACCTGCTCCCGCAGGGCCAGGCGCTCCCGGATCCCCCGCACGAGTTCGGGGCTGATGCACTGCCCCGCGCCGGCGGCGCGCTCCAGGATGCGCACCGCGGGACGGCCCGTGGTCTTCGAAACGCGCTCGTCCATGCGCACCAGGGAGATCTCCCCGGACTGCGCCATGGCGAAGGTCTCGATGGACGGGGTCGCGCTGCCCAAGAGGACGACCGCGCCGCAGGCGCGGGCCCGCCGCAGCACCACGTCCCGGGCGTGGTAGTGCGGGGCCTGGTCGTCCTGCTTGTAGGACTCGTCCTGCTCCTCGTCGAGCACCGCCAGGCGCAGGGCGCAGAAGGGCAGGAGGGCCGCCGAGCGCGCGCCCACGATGACGCGCAGGGCGCCGGAGCGCAGGCCGAGCCAGATCTCGCGCCGGCTCTTGGCGCCGATCCGGCTGTGCCACAGGGCCACCGGGAGGCCGACCGTGGCCGCGAATTCCTCGAAGAACGGAGCGGTGAGGGATATCTCCGGGACCAGGAAAAGGGCCTGCCCGCCGCCCGCCGCCGCCTGGCGGATGAGGCGGGCGTAGACTTCGGTCTTGCCCGAGGCCGGTACGCCGTACAGCAGGGCGGCCGAGAAGGTACGGGCCTCCAGCGCGCGCCCCAGGGTGTCGAGCGCCTGCTTCTGCCCGGGGGTCAGCTCGAAGGCGCAGGGCGGGTGGGGGCCGGGCGCGGCCGCCGCGGCAGGCGCCGGCACGACCTGGGGGCGCCGGGCTTCGCGCAGGTTCGCCGGCACCATGGACTTGAGGCAGTCGCCTATAGGCGCGCAGTAGCGCCGCGAGAGCCAGAGCGCGAGCTCCACCTGTTCCGGCAGGAGGAGCGGAGCCGGGTCGGGCGCCGCGGCGACGGACTTGAGGGGCATGGCCGGTTCGCCGTCGCGCACCGCCATGACGAAGCCGGTGAGCCCGGCCCGGGGTCCGAAGGGGACGCGGACCCGCGCTCCCGGCATGACGGCGCCCGCCAGCGCCGGAGGGACCTCGTAGTCGAAGGTCCGGTCCAGCGGACGCGGGATGGCTATCTCGGCGATGCGCACGGCGTGCTCATGGGTACGCGGTGAACACGAAATGCGGAGGCAGGTTGCGGACCTCGAAGGCCGTATCCACCTTCCGGAAATGGCGGGCGAGCGCCGGGATCAGATGCGTGGTGCACTGGTAGGCCACGAAACGTCCGTGCGGGGCGAGCTGGGCGCGGGTGCGGCGCAGGAGCTCGTGGCGCCGCACGGCGTCGAAATGGCTGAAGGGGATCCCGGAGACGATGACGTCGGCCGGGCCCAGCCCCAGGCGCCGGAGGATGGGCTCGATCTCCCAGGCGTCCCCGTGCACGACGCGCAGGCGGGGGTCGCGGCGGCGGCGCAGGGTCCGGGCGAAACCCCCGTTGCGTTCCACGGCCACGAGGACGGCGTCCGGAGCCATGCGCGATAGGATGCGCTCGGTGATGACGCCCTCCGCCGGCCCGTACTCGACGACGGTGCGCGCCCGCTCCGCGGCCATGGCGTCCACGACCCGCGCCGCCAGGTACCGCGAGGAGGGCGAGACCGAGGCCACGGCCTTGTCGCGCAGGAAGGCGGAGACGTAGGTGAAGGGGCTGGAGACGCCGCTCACGCGCCTTCCTCCAACGACTTCTTGACGCTCTTCATGTCGTTCCACACGTCGCGCTTGAGTCCGGGATCGCGCAGGAGCGCCGCGGGGTGATAGGTCGGCATCAGGGGGATGCCGTCCGGCCCGTAGCGCGCCCAGCGCCCGCGCAGGCGGGAGATCCCTTCCGGGGTCTGCAGCAGGAATTTGGCGGACACCCCGCCCAGCGCGACGATGCAGCGGGGACGCAGGATGCGGATCTGCTCCTCCAGCCAGCCGCGGCAGGCCTGGGTCTCGGCGGGGGTCGGCGGCCGGTCGTTGCCGCGCTTCTCGGGGTCCGACGGGTCGACCATCGGGTGGCACTTCACGATGTTGGCGATGTAGACCGTCTCGCGGGAGAGACCGACCGATTCCAGGATCTTGTCGAGCAGCTGCCCGGCCTTGCCCACGAAAGGCTCGCCGCGATGGTCCTCCTCGCGGCCGGGACCCTCGCCGATGAACAGGACGGCCGCGCTCGGAGAGCCCACCCCGAAGGCGGGGTGCAGGCGGGTCGCGCCCAGGGGACAGCGGCGGCAGGCTTCCACCTGGGCCTTCAGCCGGGACAGGGCTTCCGCCGCCGGCGGCGCGTCTGCCGCGGCCGAAGCCGGCCCCGCGGCCGGGCTGGGACCCCAATCCAGCGGCTCGGTCGACTCGGCCCGGGCGCGCAGTTCCCGGACCAGGCGGGAGAGCTCGGCGCCGCTCATCGCACTCCCAGCAAAGAGTCCACGGCCCGCAGTATCTCGCGGGCGGCGCGGGGCTTGGTCAAGGGAGGGAAGCGGCGCGCGGGGCCGGCCGGCCCGACGAGGGCCATGCGGATGCGCGAACCGGAGAGGGTGGCCGGGCCGTTGGCCACGATGAGGTCGAGCCCCTTGCGCCGCAGTTTGCCGCGGGCGTTGGAGATCCCCCGTTCGGTCTCGAGAGCGAAGCCCACGAGGAGGGGGCCCGCGCCGCCCCGGGCCCGCCGCCGCCGCCCGAGCTCCGCGAGTATGTCGGGGTTGGGGAGCAGGGTCACGCGCAGGGGGGAGGGGGTACGCTTCACCTTCGACGGCGCGGGACGCGCGAAGCGCCAATCCCCCACGGCCGCGGCGCCGATCACGACGTCGCAGCGCCGGGCCGCGGGCAAGGTCCGCCGCAGCATCTGCAGGGCCGTGGTGACCGGGATCACCCGGATTCCGGGTCCCCGGGGCCGCGTTCCCGGGAGCGGCCCGCTCACCAGGACCACCCGGGCGCCGCGGCGGCGCGCCTCTCGGGCCAGGGCGACTCCCATGGCGCCGCTCGAGGCGTTGGTCAGGAAGCGTATGGGGTCGAGGTGCTCCCGGGTCGGCCCCGTCGTGATCAGGACGCGGAGCCCCTTCAGAGTCAAGCCAGCACCGCCCGAGCGATCTCCTCCGGCTCCAGCAGCCGTCCCATGCCGATGCGGCCGCTGGCCAGCTCCCCCTCGGTCGGCCCGAGGATGCGGCAGCCGAAGGCCCGCAGGCGCTCCACGTTGGCCTGAGTCGCGGGATGGCTCCACATGTCGGTGTCCATCGCCGGCGCCACGAACACCGGGGCCTTGGTCGAGAGCACCACGCACTCGACGGGACCCCCGGCGCGCCCCGCGGCCAGCCGGGACAGGAGGTCGGCCGACGCGGGGGCCACCACCACCCGCTCCGCCCAGGAGGCCAGGGAGAGGTGGGCCATCTCCCATTGTCCGGAGTCGAACAGGTCCGTCAGGACGGGATTGCGGGAGAGCGCCGCGAGGGCGGTCGCGGAGACCATCTTCGCCCCGTTCTCCGTCAGCACGCAGCGGACCTCGGAGCCCGCCCGCACCAGGCGTCGGACGAGGATGCAGGCCTTGTAGGCGGCGACGGAGCCGCCGATGCCCACCACGACCTTCATTTCTTGTCCGCTTTGTCGCCCGAGTCGCTCTTGCCGGCCGCAGGGGCGCCTTCGGCCATCTTCTTGACGATCTCGGCGATGGAGACCTTGTCGCTGAGTACCTCGACCATGGCCAGGTCGAGGATCTCGGTCTGGTTCAGGTGCCGGAGCGATTCCTGGGCCCGGAGATGCTTCGCCCAGAAGGATATCTTCTCGATGATCTCGTACTTGCCCGTCTGCCGCTCGAGGACCAGCTCCTCCACCGACTTCACCGGCGCCGGTTCGACGGCCTTGACCGCTTTCGCTTCCTTCTTCTTCGTCGCCTTTTCCGTCATCGATGCCTCTCTATGGGACTGGATCAGATCTTGCCGGACCGGCGGCCGACGCGCAGCAGTTCCGCGAGGACGATGGCCTCGGCCTGCGCTACCGCCGGCTTCAGACGATCGTTGACGACGCAATAATCGTATTCCCCGGCGCGCGCCAGCTCCCGGCGCGCGTTCTTGAGCCGCGTCCCGATGGAGCCCCGGGTGTCGCGCCGGCGGCGCAGGCGGGCTTCGAGCTCCTTCAGCGAAGGCGGCCGGAGGAAGAGCGAGACCGCGTCCGCGCGGCGGCGGCGGATCTTGGCCGCTCCCTGGACGTCGATGTCCAGCAGGACCACGCGGCCGGCGGCGGTCTTCTCGTCGATGAAGCGCTTGGGCGTGCCGTAGTAGTTGCCGTGGACCAGGGCCCACTCCAGGAGTTCTCCGCGCCGGATCCTCCGCCGGAACTCGCTCACGGGAAGGAAGAAATAGTGGCGCCCGTCCTCTTCCCCGGCGCGCGGCGGACGGGTGGTGCAGGAGATCGAATAATACAGAGAAGGGTCCCTCCTCAGGAGCTCCCGGAGGATGGTCGACTTCCCGCCTCCGGAGGGGGAAGAGATGATGAACAGGAAACCCGCGCGCATGCGTTGGTGGATTAGCTGTAAAGTTTAGCAAAATTACCGTCATATACGGCAAGGAGGAACGGAGGGCCCCGATCCTCGGCTAAGCAGCTGTGCCCGGGCACACTCGTGGCGCAGCTTGGGCATGGCTGGAAAGTGGAAAAGTCGGCTGAGGGGAAGGGCTGGAGGATACGCGGCTTCTGCGCGAGGACGCGGGGCTGCAGGGCTGGTTGTGGGAAGGGCTACCCGCGCCGAACAGCCTGGGCGATTTCCTGAGGCGCTTCGGGCACATGACGATCAGCCGTCCGGGGCGGGTCAACGCACTGTAGTGAGTCATAAGTCCATTTACATTCGTCACCCCGGCGAAAGCCGGGGTCCAGGCGCCAGAACGGGTTGTCTTGAATCCGTGCCACACGCTGGATACCGGCTTTCGCCGGTGTGACGGCTTTTTGAATGTAAAGATGTGTTGGAATCACTGCACTATGCCGGGCGGCCAAGCTGGTCAGGCACGCGGGCCAGATTGGGGGGAGGGGGACCGGGAGGATTTTGCTATCATGGGGCCATGGACACGCCACCGCCCGAGATCCAGATCGAGATCGACGAGCCCACGGCCAAGGGGCTTTACACGAACCTGGCCCTCATAAGCCATTCCGAGACGGAATTCGTCCTGGACTTCACCTTCCTCCAGCCCCAGCCCCGCAAGGCGAAGGTCCACACCCGGATCATCACCTCGCCGGTCCACGCCAAGCGCTTCCTGTGGGCCCTGCAGGACAATCTGCGCAAGTTCGAAACCCGTTTCGGCGAGATCCAGGCGGGACGACCGCCCCAGGAAGGCTCCAAGCCGGTGGACTTCTACCAATAGAAGATGGCTCACCCCAGGGCCTCGGCCCTCTTCGCGGAAGGAAGAACGCCGCGCTCCGAGGGCCACGGCCCCAGGGCCTCGGCCCTCTTCGCGGAAGGAAGAACGCCGCGCTCCGAGGGCCACGGCCCCAGGGCCGAGGTCATCTGCGTGGGGACCGAGCTCCTCTCCGGCAAGACCAACACCCATGTCCCGCACCTGTCGCGGCTGCTGCGCGAGGCCGGGATCCGACTGACCGGGGAGAGGACCGTCCCGGACGAGCTCGCGGCGATCCGGGACGCGGTCTCCGGCGCCCTTTCCCGGGCGCGTTTCGTCATCGTCTGCGGCGGCCTCGGCCCCACTTTCGACGACATCACGCGCGCAGGAGCCGCGGCGGCCGTGGGACGCGCCCTGCGCTACCGTCCCGACATCTTCGCCCGGATCCTCCGGCGCTTCCGGCGGCACGCCATGAAAGTCCCGGCCAGCAACCGCCGGCAGGCCTGGCTCCTGGAGGGCGCGCGCGAGCTGGACAACCGGCGCGGCTCGGCCCCGGGGCAGCTGCTGGAGCTGCCCGGCGGGCGGATGCTGGTCCTCCTGCCCGGGCCTTTCGCGGAAATGGCGCCCATGTTCGCGGAGGCGGTCCTGCCCCGCCTGGGAAGGCTCTGCGGCGGGCTCCGCACCCGCAAACGGGTGTTCCGCTTCTACGGCATCGCGGAGTCGGCCGCCGATGAGCGGCTCGGCCGGCTCCTGCGGCGGCCGGCCCCGGGCGTCGAGTTCACCATCCTCGCCTGCCTGGGCCTGGTTGACCTCCATGTCTCGGTCGCGGCGCGCCGCGCCGCCGGCGCGGAGGGCGAATTGGCGCGCATCGAGCGCCGGGTCCGCGCCGCGCTCGGGCGCCGCTGCTTCGGGACGGACGGCGACAGCCTCGAATCGGTGGCGGGCGACCGCCTGCGCGCGCGCGGCTGGACCCTGGCCGCGGCGGAATCCTGCACGGGCGGGCTCCTGGGAGAGCGCCTCACCCGCGTCCCGGGCAGCTCCGACTACTTCCTGGGGAGCGTCGTCGCCTATCACGACGGCCTGAAGGAGTCCCTGCTGGGAGTGCGCCGCGAGACCCTGCGCCGCTGGGGCGCGGTCTCCGCCCCCGTGGTCCGCGAACTCGCCGAAGGCGTCCGGGCGCGCGCCGACGCCGACTGCTCCGTCGCGCTCACCGGCATCGCCGGCCCGGACGGCGGGACGCGGGCGAAGCCGGTGGGGCTGGTCTTCATCGCGGTCAGCCTGCCCGGCGGCACGACGGTCCTCAGACGGTTATTCGCGGGGAACCGCAGCCAGATCCGTGAGCGCGCCGCCTCCGCCGCCCTATTCGAGCTCATCTCCCGCCTCTCCTGAATGGGGGGTGTCAGTGGCCCCGGTCGTCCGGACCGCACGGGGGAATCCTGCCCAAGCCCAATGCCGTTCACTTAAGCCGTCGTCTGTTCTTCCTCCCCCCTTGCGGGGGAGGATCGAGGCGGGGGGTCTCGACGGAAGGAATCCTTCCCCCCATCCCGACCTCTGCCGGGGCTGTCCGGCCTCTGGCCGGCCGGCGTGCCCGAAGCTCTGCGGAGGGCGCCCCCACAAGGGGGGAAGGAGACCTGAAGTGAACGGCATTGTGCCTATGCCAGTTGAATAGGCCGTCGGGATTTTGTTTAATGCCCCGATATGACAATGACGAAGACTAAGAAGACAGAGTTGGTGACGAAATTCCGGAAGGGAGCCAAGGACTGCGGCAGCAGCCAGGTCCAGGTCGCTTTGCTGACGGAGAGGATCCGCGAGGTCTCGGACCATCTGCGGGCCCACAAGAAGGACCATCACTCCGAGGTCGGACTCCTCCGGATGGTCAGCCGCCGCAAAAGCCTGCTCGCCTACCTCAAGAAGAGCGACGCAGCCGCCTACGAAGCATTGATCAAGCAGCTCAACCTCAGGAAGTGACCATGACCAACTCATTGCAGAAGATCTGCCTGTCGGAGACGATAGGCGGAAAAGAGATTTGCCTCCAGACCGGGACCTTGGCCAAGCAGGCCGGGGGCGCGGTGACGGTCCATCTGGGCGGGACCGTCCTGCTGGTGACCGCGACGGCCGCGGAGAACACCAAGCCCGTGAGCTTCATCCCCTTGACCGTCGAGTACCGCGAGCGCACCTACGCCGCGGGCAAGATCCCGGGCGGCTTCTTCAAGCGCGAAGCCCGTCCCCGCGACAAGGAGACCCTCAACGCCCGCATGACCGACCGGCCGATCCGGCCGCTCTTCCCCAAGGGCTGGAACCATGAGACCATGGTCTACTCCCTCCTCGTTTCCATGGACGGGAAGAACGACGCGGGACCGCTGAGCATGACGGGCTCGTCGGCGTCTTTGCTGCTCTCGGACGCCCCGTTCACGACGCCGGTCGCCGGCGTGCGCATCGGACGCGTCAAGGAGACCCAGGAGTTCGTGCTCTTCCCGACCTTCGAGGAGCGCGAGACCCTCGACCTCGAATTGGTCGTGGCCGGGAAGCAGGATGCCATCCTGATGGTGGAGTGCGGCGCCCAGCAGGCGGGCGAGGAGACCGTCCTCCAGGCCCTGGAGATCGCGCAGAAGGAGATCAACAAGCTCTGCGCCCTGCAGGAGCGCCTAGTGGAGGAATCCATCAAGGCGGGCCGCAAGATCGAGAAGTACCAGGTGGTCGCGCCCGACTTCCCGGAGCCGGTCAAGTCCTTCGTCATCGAGCGCTCCCGAGAGGAGATCCGCAAGCAGCTCCGCGTCGGCTACAAAGGGAAGCACGAGATGCACCTCGTCCTGAAGGAATACGGCAACAAGCTGGCCGAGGAGATCGTGAAGAAGGCCGCCACGGACCCGGCCTGGACCGGACAGGACGCCCACGTCTGGTCGATCATGCACGAACTGGAAGGCGAGGAAGCCCGCAAGATGATCGTCGGGGAGAAGGTCCGGCCCGACGGCCGCCGGCTCGATGAGATCCGCCGGATCACCATCCAGACCCCCGCCCTGCCCGTGACCCACGGCTCGGTCGTGTTCACCCGCGGCGAGACGCAGGCGTTGGTCACGGCGACCCTGGGCACACCGGGCGACCAGCAGATCATGGACGAGCTGGAGGGGGATTATAAGGAACGCTTCATGCTCCACTACAACTTCCCCGCCTACTCGGTCGGAGAAGTGAAGCCCGAGCGCGGCCCCTCCCGGCGCGACATCGGGCACGGCACCCTGGCGCGGCGCGCCCTGGAGCCCCTCCTGCCCGAGCAGGAGGACTTCGCCTACACCATCCGCATCGTCTCCGAGATCCTGGAGTCCAACGGCTCCTCGTCGATGGCGACGATCTGCGGCGGCTCGCTGGCGATGTTCGACGCCGGGGTCCCGCTGACCGCGGCCTGCGCCGGCATCGCGATGGGCCTGTTCATGGAGGACGGGAAATACTCCATCCTGACCGACATCGCCGGCCTCGAGGACCACGTCGGCGACATGGACTTCAAGGTGGCCGGCACGCGCAACGGGATCACCGCGCTCCAGATGGACATCAAGGTGGGCGGCATCTCGATCCAGATCATGCGCGAAGCCCTCGCGCAGGCCAAGAAGGGCCGGCTCGAGATCCTCGACAAGATGGAAGCCGCCCTGGCCCAGCCCCGGGCGGAGCTGTCGCCCTTCGCACCGCGGCTCGTCCGCATCCAGATCCCCATCGACAAGATCGGGGCCCTCATCGGTCCCGGAGGCAAGAACATCCGGCGCATCATCGAGACCTACGGCGTCGAAGTGGACGTCGAGGACGACGGCAGCGTGTTCATCGGCGGCGTGGACGCCGCGGCGGTCGCGCGCGCCCGCGCGGAAGTCGAAGGCATCACGGCCGAGCCCGAGATCGGGAAGATCTACAAGGGGCGCGTCGTCTCCTGCGTGGAGTTCGGCGCCTTCTTGGAGATCATGCCCGGCCGCGAAGGGCTGCTCCACATCTCCCAGATGGACGTCAAGCGCGTCGAGCGCGTCTCCGACGTCATGAAGGAAGGCGACGAGGTGGAGGTCAAGGTCCTCGAGGTCACCAAGGAAGGGAAGGTCCGGCTCTCGCGGCGGGCCGTGATCCAGCCCGGGTCCGAGAACGAGGTCGCCGGGCCCGGTCCCCGGCGCGACGGACCGCGCGGCGGTTCCCGGGGCGGCTCCCGGGGCGGCCCCGGCGGCCGGCCGCGCTTCAACAACTGAGCCCGTCCATCGGAGGGTGTCCATGGTGAACAAGAAGAAGGAAGACGCCAAGTCCGAGACGGAGTCTACTGGAGCGGTCCCGCAGGAGCTGCGGGACTGCTACCAGTTCATGCTGGAGAACAACCTGCATTCCGTGGAGTTCTCCAGGAAGGACCATCGGGTGCGCATGGTGCGCAAGGGCAAGGCCGTGACGCAGGTCGCGGTGCCCGTCGCGGGCGCGGCGGCGTCCGGCGGGGCGCCCGCGGCGGCGCCCGCGGCGGCGGCTCCCGCCGGCGCGGCGGCGATGCCCGCGAACACCGTCGCGATCAAGTCCCCCATGATGGGGGTGTTCTACCGGTCTCCGACGCCGTCGAGCCCGCCCTTCGTCCGGGAAGGAGACGTCGTGAAGCCGGGCGACGTCATCGCCCTCATCGAGGCCATGAAGGTGTTCAACGACCTGAAGTCCGACGTGGCCGGGAAGGTCGTGCGCATCATGATCGAGAACGGCAAGCCGGTCAAGGTCGGCCAGGAGATCCTGTGGGTCGAGGCGGCAGCCTGAGCAGCCCGGCATGAACGATCCGGAATTCCGCAAGGAAGTCGACGCGACGGCGGCCCGCATCCTGGAATCCCTGGGCCGCCTCGCGCCGGGCCGCGCCGAGAAGACGGTGTGGGAGCTGAAGATGGAGCTCAAGGTGTCGCACACCACGCTCCACCTCGCGCTCGGGATGCTCATGGAGCGGGGCGCCCTGGCCCTGCGACCCGACAAGCTGACCTACGCCGTGACCCCCCAGCCGTCGCCCCAGCCCGCTCCCCAGCAATAGTGCTTACCCGCGCTGAACTCCGGAAGCGGCGCAAGAAGGCGGGGCCCGGGCTCGCTTTCTCGGCCGCGCGCTGGGTGGCCGCGGGGCTCGGCGCCGCGCTGCTCTTCTGGGCGCTATTCTTGCCGGGGGCCTCGGGCGCGGTGGGCCGGGCCCTCCACGACGCCCTGCTCGCCGGCCTGGGGCCCGCCGCGTACCTGGTCCCCCTGCTGGTGCTCTACGCGCTGTTCTTCTATTACCGGACGGAGGACTTCCGGGGACTCCTGACCCTCTCCTTCGGCGGCGCGCTCTCCCTGCTGGCCGCGGCGTCTTTGCTGGCGGCCGTCGGACTGGGCTGGGATAGGCCCGATTGGGGCGGGGCGCTAGGCGGCTGGCTCGCCCGCGGCGGGGTCTCCGCCCTCGGGCGCGCCGGGACGGTCCTGGTCTCCCTGGGGGCCCTCATCCTGGGGCTGCAGGTCCTTTTCGACATCTCTTGGGGGCGGTTCCTGTCCGCCTTGGCGCGCCTGCTGCGCGACGACTTCAACGCCTGGCAGAACGCCCGCAAGGAGATGAAGTCCCTGCTCGGCAACGCCGCCGCCGCCGCGGCCGCCGCCCCCGACAAGCCCCGAATCGCGCCGATCCCGGCGGCCGCGCAGCGACCCGCCGAGGACGCTCCGCCGCCCGCGGCGGACCGCAAGAAAGGCCCCTTGCCCATCGTCGAGACTCCCGCGGCGGAGTCCGCCGCGGCGGGCGCGAAGAAGAAACGCAAGGCCGCGGCGGGCGGCTCCGCCTTCCGCCTGCCCTCCATGGACCTCCTGCAGGCCAAGCCCGCCGGCGCCCCCGGAGGCCGCCCCTCGGACGCCGAGATGCAGGAGGCCGTCACCAGCCTGCAGACCGCCTTCAAGAGCTTCGAGATCGACGCCGCGGTCTCCGGCATCCGCCCGGGGCCGGTCATCACGCGCTACGAAGTGACCCCCGGCTCCGGAGTGAAGGTCAATACCATCCTGGCCCGGGCCGACGACATCGCCCTGGCGACCCGCGCCAAGTCCCTGCGCATGACGCTGCTGCCCGGGAAGTCGGCCATCGGCATGGAGATCCCGAACCAGCGGCCGGCGATGGTGACCCTGCGCGACGTGCTGGAGTCCAAGGCGATGACCGGCTGCGAATCGCCCCTGGCCTTCGCCCTGGGCCTCGCCTCGGACGGGACGCCGCTGACCGCCGACCTGCAGACCATGCCCCACGTCCTCATCGCCGGGGCGACGAACAGCGGCAAGAGCGTCATGGTCCACTCGCTCATCGCCTCTCTCCTCTTCCGGCAGTCCCCGGACCAGGTCAAGCTCGTCCTCATCGACCCCAAGCGCATAGAATTGACCCTCTACGACGGCATCCCGCATCTCTACGACCCCAAGATCCCGCCCAACAAGGTGCAGGTGATCACCGGCGCCAAGCAGGCCTCGGCGGCCCTCAAGGCCCTGGTCAAGGTCATGGAAGACCGCTACGAGAAGTTCCAGGCCTACCGCGTGCGCAGCATCCAGCAATTCAACGAGGAGGCGGCCCGGCGCGGCGACCCGGCCGAGTTCTTCATCGTGGTGGTCATCGACGAACTCGCCGACCTGATGGTCGTGGCCCGCGACGTGGTGGAGGATTCCATCCAGCGCCTGACCCAGATGGCCCGCGCGGTGGGCATCCACATGGTCATCGCCACCCAGCGTCCCTCGGTGGACGTCCTGACCGGCGTCATCAAGGCCAACCTCCCGTCGCGCATCGCGATGCGGGTGGCTTCCAAGATCGACTCCAAGGTCGTCCTCGACACCAACGGGGCCGAGGCCCTGCTCGGGAAGGGCGACGCCATCTACCTGACCCCGGGCCTGGACCCCGCCCGCATCCAGGGCTGCTTCGTCTCCACTCAGGAGATCGGCGCCCTGGTCGACTATCTGAAGACCCAGGGCGCCCCGGAGTACACGCTCCTCGACCCGGTGTCCTCGGTGGAGGGGGAGGCGGACCTCAGCGAGTTCGGGGTCGAGCCCCTGGAATTCACGCAGGCCCTCAAGCTGGTGCTGGAGCGCCGCCGCGTGAGCCAGGACCTGCTCAAGTCCCAGTTCGGCTCGTCCGCGCGCGCGACCAACATCCTGAGCCTCCTGGAGATCAAGGGCTTCATCCAGAAGCCCGAGGGCTCCAACAAGTGGAACATCCACTTCGAAAAGATCGAGGACTGCCTCCGGCGCAACTACCCGCAAGTAGACCTCAGCAAGCCCGGCATCTAGCCTTCCCCCGGGGATATTCCCAATCTGATACAATAGCGGCATGAAGCCGCGCGCCGTCGTGCTGGCGTTCTCCCTCGCGGGATCCGCGTGGACCGTCGCGGCCTGGAGCGCGGAGCCCGCGGCCAAGGCCCCGGGCAAGAAGGCGGCGGCCGCCGCCAAGGCTCCGAAGGTCTCCACCGCGGCCGTGGTCGAGGTCCCGATCACCTTCGCTCCGGTGTCGACCGCGGCCCTCACGACCCAGGCGGTGCTGGCCCGCTTCGAGGAGTTCGACCGCCGCCTGGACACGCTCCGCGCCCATTTCGTCCAATCGCTGAACGTGGAACAGACCGGGATGAGCTCCGCGGTGGAGGGGGACGTCTCCTACCGCAAACCCGAGCAGCTGCGCATCGAGCATCTCCGGCCGGAGCGGCAGACGGTCGCCGTGGACGGCAAGGACATCTGGATCTTCCGGCATGCGACGCACCAGGCCATCCAATCGAGCCTGGAGGACTGGAAGAAGGCGGACCCGACGCTGAACAACCTGATGCAGTTCGGCAGCTACGCCAAGATGCTCCGGTCCTACGAGGTCTCGGTGGACACGGGCGGCGCCCGCCCGGAGCTGGTCCTGGTCCCCAAGGAGAAGGGCGCGGCGCCCCTCGAACTGCGCCTCGGGCTCGATCCCGAGACCCTTTTCCCCGATGAGACCCGGCTCCAGGTCGGCGGATTGCGGGTCAAGACCGTCCTCAGCGGCATCGTGTTCAACCCCCGCCTGGAGGCGGCGACGTTCCGCTTCACGCCCCCGGAAGGCTCGGACGTCTTCCGGAATTTCAAGCCCCCGCAGATACAGCCATGAAAGAACCGACCGAGAAAGACGTCCCCCAGGACATCGGCGCGACCCTGCGCAAACGCCGCACGCTGCGCGGCGAGAGCCTCGACTCCATCCATCAGCACACCCGGATCCCCAAACGCTTCCTGGAGGCTCTGGAGGAGAACCGCTTCCAGGACCTGCCCGCCCCCGTGTACCTGCGCGGGTTCCTGAAGAGCTACTGCGACCATCTCGACGTCGATTTCGAGCCGGTCTGGAAGAAGCTCTCCCAGCCCCCGGCCGGAACCGCGCCCGCCGCCGAGGTTCCGGCCGCCGGGACGGAAGAGGCCCCGGCCAAGCGGTCCGGCGGGGGCGCCGTCCTGCTGCCGTTCACGGAGTCGACCCTGCTCCCCTTCATCCTCTTCGCCGTCCTGGCGGTCGTCGGGCTCGCCCTCTGGGCCCTGAAGTCCGGGCCCGCGGCGGACGCGCCGGCGGTCCGGCCGAGGATGGACCCGGCCCGGGTCTCGCTGACTCCGACGGAACCGCCGACCGCCCCGCGCGGGATGACGCTCAGCGTGACGGCCCTGCAGGAGAGCTGGATCCGCCTGACCGCGGACGGGGTGCTGCGCTTCGAGGGCAGCATGCCCCTGGCCAGCGTCCAGCGCTGGACGGCCGAGAAGGGCTTCCTCCTCAAGTCTTCCAACCCGAAGGCCCTCCGGGTGGAGCTCGACGGGATCACGGTCGGGCTCCAGGACCTGAAAGCGGAGCCTGACGGCAACTACCTTCTGAGGCGATGACCTTCGCCAACAAGCTGACGCTCGGCCGGGTCGTCCTGGCCCTGCTCACCTTCGGCTGTCTCTGGGTCCGCAGCCCGGCCCTTTACGCCGCCGCCCTGGTCTTCTACGCCCTGGCCGCGATCACGGACTGGGTGGACGGCTGGATCGCGCGGCGCACCCATTCCGTCAGCCCATTCGGGGTCCTGGCCGACCCCATCGCGGACAAGATCCTCATCATCGGCGCGCTCATCGCCTTCGTCCGCGACCCGCTGGTGGACGTCCCTTCCTGGGCGGTCTTCATCATCATCGTGCGCGAGCTCCTCATCGGCGGCATCCGGGCCCTGGCGGCCCTGCAGGGGGTCGTCATCGCCGCGGACCGGGGGGGAAAATGGAAGATGGCGGTCCAGAGCGTCTCCGTGCTCTTCATCATCCTGCTCCTGGTCTGGCGCACGCAGGGCGGCGCCGAGGCGGCGCCCTGGCTCGACCGGCTGCCTTATCCGCTGACGGTCCTCAGCATGGTCGTGAGCCTGCTCAGCGGGGGGCAATACGCCTACAACGCCCGCCACATGATCCGCAAGAGCTGGAACGCCCCGCCCCAGCCATGAACCTCCGCGCGGGCGTGGACCGCCTCTGCGTCGCGATTGCCACGGGACTGTATTTAAGTTATATTCCATTCTGGATTTCACGGGGGACGGAGCTGTCCCGCACCCGCCGTTGGGCGGGGACCGGGTTCGTCGGGACGCTGCTGGGCTGGGGCGGCCTCTACGCCCTCCCCGAAGGCGCCGCCCTGGCTCCGGTCCTGATCGCCGCGATCGGGCTGGCCTGCTGGGTGAGCGCCCGGGCCGAGGCGTATTTCGGAGTCCATGACGACACCCGGATCGTCATCGACGAGACGGTCGGGTTCTGGGCCGCGGCGGCCTGGCTCCCGAGGACCTTCCCGGTCCTGCTGGGCGCGTTCGTCTTGTTCCGGATCCTGGACGCCTGGAAGGGGCCGTTGCGCAGGCTGGAGCGGCTCCCGGGCGGGATGGGCGTGGTTTTCGACGACGTGGCCGCGGGGCTGGCCGCCAATGCGGCACTGCGCTGCGGACTCTGGATAATGGCATGAGACCCCTGAACCTGACCGCCCTGAGCGCGGCGCTCCTCCTCTCCTGGGCGCCCCTCTGCCGCGCCCAATCGACCCCGGTCCTCTCCAGCTCCACCGTGAACTTCTCGACCATGGCCCTCCTCGGGATGCCCCTGACCGCGGACTCGGGGCCCTGGGTCATCGGGGACGCGCAGTTCCGGGGCAACCGCGGCGTCTCCGAAGTGGCCCTGCGCAACCGCATCCGCGCCCGCCGGGGCGTCCTGTTCACCAACTCGGACCTGGAAGGCGACCTGGCCGAACTGCGGCGGGTACCCTCCATCCTGAAGGCGGACGCCGCCCTCTACGGCATCCTGGACCAGCCGGTCCCGGAGAACTACCGGTCCATCTCGGTCTCCACCATGATGGTTCGGGTCATCTACACCGTGGAAGAGGACGCCGGCGCCCTGCCCGGACTGTCCCCGCAGGCCGCCGCCCCCCCTTCCGCCAAGAACGGCAAGGACGGGCCCCCCGTCAGCATGAGCGGGGTGGTCATGACGCCCACGGCGTACCGGGGGGTCAACCAGTACAACCGCCCCGGCCTGGGGCTCGACATCGACGCCGTGTACTTCATCGGACGCCTCTACGGGAAGAACTCCCTCACCGAGAAGAAGACGAATTACATCGACCGCCTCGGGGTCTGGTTCCTCACCGCCGACGCCAAGATGCAGGTCCAGTCCGAGACGACCTGGCGCCCGGCCATGGCGGTGGGCGTCCACGGCATCCTCACCCTGCGCGATTCGCCCCAGCCCGCGATCAACGACCCGCAGGTCACGACCAAGGTCTCCCCGCAGACCACCCGGATGCTCTCGGACGTCTACGGCGTCATGACCAAGAAGCTCCTGGGCATCCGCGCCAGCGTCGGCTTCGCGGAGGGGAACTCCGCCGAGCGCGTGGCCATGCTGACCGAGTTCCTGCGTCCCGACGCCCTCTTCTTCCTCTCCGGCTCCGGGAGCATAACGACCCAGGCCAAGTCCAAGGACACCTTCTTCGCCAGCCTGGTCTACGCCCCGAACCCCTCCTTCCCCCTGGCCGTCGAGGTGGTGAAGCCCAACGGGATGATCCTGAACCCCGTCCTCTACAACTTCAAGATCGGCCACTTCCTGAAGCTCAATTTCGACGTGTCCCTACTGACCTTCAAGGGCGGCTGGGACGCCCTGGGCACCTTCCAGTTCCGCTACACCCACTTCCCCCGCACCGTCCCGAAGAAATAGGCCTTAAGGAGAACACCATGGCGCGCTTGACCGGCTTTCTAGGCATCCTGGCCCTGCTCGGCATCGCCTGGCTGATGTCCGATAACAAGAAGAAGATCAACCTGCGCACGGTCGGAGTGGGACTGGGCTTGCAGTTCTTCCTCGGAGTCCTCCTGCTGAAGTGGGAAGCCGGCGCCCGGGGACTGCAGTGGTTCGCGGGCAAGGTGACCGCCTTCCTGTTCCTCGCCGACAACGGCACCAAGTTCCTCTTCGGGAATCTGGCGGACAGCGCCTACATCGGCCAGTTCGGCTTCCAGTTCGCCTTCCGGGTCCTCCCCATCATCATCTTCTTCGCCTCCTTCATGGGGATCCTCTACTATCTCGGCGTCATGCAGAAGGTGGTCGAGGTCTTCGCCATGGTCATGAGCCGGCTCATGAAGACCTCGGGGTCGGAATCCCTCTCCTGCTCCGCCAACGTCTTTTTGGGCCAGACCGAGGCGCCGCTGCTGGTGCGCCCCTTCCTGAAGGACTGCACGATGTCCGAGCTCAACGCCATCATGGTCGGCGGCTTCGGCACCATCGCGGGCAGCGTCATGGCCGGCTACATCGGCATGGGCGTCCCGGCCCAGCACATCCTGCTGGCCTCGGTCATGGCGGCTCCGGCGAGCCTGATGATCGCCAAGATCATCTGCCCCGAGACCCAGCACTCCCAGACGGCCGGCGACGTGAAGCTCCCCAAGCTCGACGTGGGCACCAACCTCATCGACGCGGCCTCGCGCGGCGTCACCGACGGGCTCGGCCTGGCGCTCAACGTGGCCGCCATGCTCGTCGCCTTCATCACCCTCATCGCCCTGGCCGACAAGGTCCTCCTGAAGGTCGACCACCTCATCGACGGCAGCCTCCTGGGCGGAGCGCTCATGGCCAACAACGAGTGCAGCGGGTTCTTCCCCGGCAGCCTCAAGACCTTCTTCGGGACCGTGTTCTCTCCCGTGGTTTTGCTCATGGGCGTGCCGCGCCAGGACCTCTTCCACGTCGGGAGCCTCCTGGGCACCAAGCTCGCGGTCAACGAGTTCGTGGCCTACGCCCAGCTCTCCGAGCTGATCAAGGCCGGGGCCGTCTCCCCGAAGGCCGGGATCATGGCCACCTACATGCTCTGCGGCTTCGCGAACTTCTCCTCGGTCGGCATCCAGATCGGCGGCATCAGCGCCCTCGAACCCAGCCGGCGGGCCGACCTGGCCAAACTCGGCATCAAAGCGATGTTCGGCGGGGCCATCGTCTCCTGCCTCACCGCCTCCATCGCCGGCATCCTCGTCGGATGACGGGCCCCTCCATGACGCAGAAGGAAGAGTGGGGAACCCGGTTCGGGGTGATCCTGGCCGTCGCGGGTTCCGCGGTGGGGCTGGGGAACTTCCTCCGCTTCCCCGGGCAGGCCGCGCAGAACGGCGGCGGCGCCTTCATGATCCCCTATTTCTGCGCCCTCATATTCCTCGGTATCCCGATCGGCTGGGCGGAATGGACCATGGGACGCTACGGCGGGCTGAAGGGGATGCATTCCGCCCCCGCCATCCTCGGGATCGTGGGCCGGGGCCGGACGGCGAGATACCTGGGGATCCTCGGCGTACTGGTGCCGCTGGCCGTCGCCTTCTACTACACCTACATCGAATCCTGGTGCCTGGCCTACGCCTGGCATTACCTGAGCGGGGGGATCGGAATCGATTCCGCCGCCCAGGTCTCCGAGCAGACGGCCGCGGCGACGCGGTTCTACACGGACATCACGGGCCGGGCGGAGAACGGGGTCCTGGCTGGCGGCTCTTACCAGACCTTCGTCTTCTGGCTCATAACATTCTCGGTCAACATCTGGCTGGTCTTCCGCGGGATATCCAAAGGGATCGAGAAGTTCTGTTCCTGGGCCATGCCGGCCATGGCCGTTTGCGCCACCATCGTCTTGATCCGGGTCCTCACCCTGGGCACTCCGGACCCGGGCGCCCCGGAGCAGAACGTGCTCAACGGCCTGGGCTACATGTGGAACCCCGACTTCAGCGCCCTGGGGAACGCGCAGACCTGGCTGGCGGCCGCGGGACAGATATTCTTCTCGCTCTCCGTGGGCTTCGGCGTCATCATCAACTACGCCTCCTACATGAAGAAGCAGGACGACGTCGTGCTCTCCGGCCT
>MGTY01000110.1 GCA_001799695.1 Elusimicrobia bacterium GWA2_69_24 | reverse complement strand
CTCCAAGTTCGTCATTAACGCAGACAATTCGGGGTCAGTCACGCACCTATTCTAGACATTTTCCATTCAAAAAGCTCCCCCCTTGAAATCCGGCGGAACCGGGCTTATCCTTCCAGTGACCCCTCTTTATGGAAGACTCTCCGCTCCGGAAGACCCGATCCGCTTTCCTGCTCGCCGCGGTCCTGGCGTTCGCTCCGCTGCTCCCCGCCCGCGCCCAGGTCATCGAAGTCCCCGTGCTCAACCCGCAGGTGGGCGCCGGCCTCGGCTCGGCGGGAGCCGGTCTCAACGGCTCCGGCGGCCTCACCCAGAAGGACCTGAACGCCGGGCTGTCGGCTCCGACGCTCGACGGCAATCACCTGCCTTCGGCCCTGAACCCGACCCCCCTCACCTTGCCCAAGGGCGCGGGCGTGGGCGCCGCGACGCTCGAACAGCCCGCGGCCGCGGGGAACGTCCTGCCCGCGGCCGGGAGCGTCCTCCCCGCCGGCGGAAAGAAGGCCGCGGTCCTGGACCTCCGGAAGGAAGACCCGGCCGCGCCCAAGCTCGGGACGCCGGGCGCGCGGCAGGGACTCTCCCAAGCCGGGCGGGACTCCGGGGAGCTCGGCGGCGACGGCTCCCATGAGACGGACCGGGACTCCGAGGGCGAGACCGCCGTCGGCGCCGCGATCTTCGATGGGAAGGTCTCCCCGGCGGAACCCGAGGCCGTCGTCCCCGAAGTCGACTCCGCGCGCGTCGACCGCGCCGCGACCGCCGTCATCCGCTACATGCGCTCCATCATGGGCTCCCAGGCGCCCACGGCCAAGCAGCGGCGCTCCCTGTTCGAGCTGGCCATGGAGGACAACGGCATCTCCCTGGACTCGCCGCTCGGCCAGGCGGTGGAGGCCAAGTTCTACCCCGACCAGGCGGCTGCGCGTCAGTCGCGCCTGCTCGGCCTCCAGCCCGAGTTCCAGCGCTACGGGAACCTGATCCTCTCCCTGGCCGACGAATACGGCACCACGACCCAGCGCATCGAAGCCCTCGCCCGGGAGCAGAAGCTTATCGGCTTGCTCGCCAACACGCAGAGCAAGGACACCTTCGAGAGCGTCGTGCGCCGGCTCCTGGACCGGGACCGCATGGGCCGGGTGGTCTCGCGCTACCCCCGGACCGCGCAGGGAGAGTTCCTGCGTTCCCTGGGCGACGCGATCCTGACCAAGAGCGGGAAGTCGGTAGAGGAGATCGGCCGCCCCGGCGCCTTCGCCTACGTCGACTTCTCCGGGCTCCAGGTGACCAAGACCTCGGTGGGCCGGGACCCGGACAACCAGAGCCCCAACATGGTCTTCTACATCGAGCTCGAGCCCGGCGGCAAGTGGAAGATCGGCGGCTACCGCCAGAACTCCCGGCGCGGCAACTTCCGCGGCGGCTCCGACGCCTCCTATATCCAGGCGCTGAAGGAGTGGCTCACCGCCGGCGGCGTCCCGGCCGCCGACCTCCGCTAGAAAACTGGACCCCGGACGCGGCTTAAGGATATAATCCCCCCGCTCATGCGTCGTCCGCAGATCCTCCTCCTCGCCGGCCTGGCCGCCGGCCTTTTCATCTATCACGCGCTCCTCGTGCGGCAATGGGTGCGCGAGGACCGTCAGCCGCCCGGCTGGGACCCGGCGGTGCACCTGGGCACGGCCCTGGACTATCGCGACGCCTGGCGCGAAGGCGACCTCCTTAGATTGCTCCTGACCAAGTCCCGCCCCGGCCATCCGCCCTACCCGCCGGTGTATCACTACTCCCTCATCCCGCTGCTGGAGTCTCCGCATCCGCAGACGGTCGTGGCCGTGCTCAATCTGGGCTACTTCATGATCCTGCTCTTGGCCTCGGGCTGGGCGGCCTTCCGCCTGGGCGGCCCCTGGGCGGCGGCCGCGACGCTGCTCGCCTGCGGCCTCTCCCCCGGCCTGCTCCTCAAGTTCCGCGAGGCCTTCCCGGACCTCTCCATCGCGGCCTGGGTGACCTTGACCTACGCTTTGCTGCTCGAATCCGGGTTCTACGAGCGCCGGCGCGAGTCCGTCCTGCTCGGCCTGGCCGCGGCCTTGGCCATGAACTCGAAGTGGGGCGCGGTGCTCTATCTCGTCCCGGCCTGGCTCGCGGGCTTGGGCAGCCCGGTCCGCCGGCGCAACCTGTGGCTGGCCACCGCCATCGTCGCGGCGTCGTGCCTGCCCTGGTACCTCGTCAACGGGGTGCAGATGCTGCCGCGCATCTGGGCCTCGGTGATCCTAGGCCATCACCAGGGCCAGCCCCTGACCTGGACCTGGGGCAACTGGTGGTACTACCCGGACTTCCTGGTGATGTGCTATTCGTGGCCCGGGTTCCTGCTGTTCTCGGCCGGTGCCCTGCGCGCCCTGTACCGGGACCGGACCGGTCCCCGGCGGGCCCTGACGCTCTGCGCGGCCGCGTGGCTGGCGTTCTCGTACCTGGTCTGCACCGTGGTGCCCAGCAAGGACTGGCGCTACATCCTGCCGGCCGCCGGCGCCTTGCCCGCCTTGGGCGCGGCGGGCCTGCCCGCCCCGGCCCTGGGCGCGGCGGTCCTCATCGCCCTATGGCATCGCGGCGCCACCCTGCGCCCGGAGCCGGGGGACTGGCACATGGAGGACGTCCTGAAGACCGTGGAATCCCGCCGGGACCCCTCCCGGCCGGTCTCGACCTTGTGCGTGCTCCCCAACCACCGCGAGGTCAACAGCACCTCCTTGGGCTTCATGGCCCGCCACGCCGGGCTGTCCCGGGTGTCCATGGGCTGCGAGCAGAACGAGATCCCGGAGTGGGCGGACTTCGTCCTGCTCAAGACCGGGGACCTGGGCGCCTTCTTCGCCGACAACACGCGCCGCATCACGGCCGAGGCCCAGACGGACAAAGGGCTGTTCGCCCGGGCCTTCCGGGCATCCGCGCGCTGGCCCCTGCCCGACGGCTCCGAGGCCGTGCTCTTCGAGGCCCGCCGCGACCTGCCGCGCCTGCGCGGAGAGCGAACCTTCCCGACCCTGCAGGTGCGCAGTGCCGCGCTGGAGGGCGTGCGCATCGTCCCCCAGGGCGCGGACGCCTACGAGATCCGGGTGGCGACCTTGACCTTGGCCAAGCTGCCCGCGCCGGTGAAGGACCTGCGCCTCGTCCTATCGGGGGCCCGCCTCCTCGAGGACGGCGGCCGGATCTACGTCCTGGGCGTGGGCACGGTGACCCTGGCTTCCGGGGGCTTTTCCTGGCGGGACCTGGCCGAAGCCCTCTCGGGGCGCAGCCGCCTACCGGTGACGGTCTCCGCCGCCGACGGCAGGGTCTCGGTGGGCGCGCGCCTGGGTCCGTTGCCCGCGGACCTGGCCTTCCGCGTCGGCGGGTTGGATGGACAGCTGGAGCTGCGCGTCGAACGCATCGCTCTCGCGGGCCTGGGCCTGCCCAAGCCGGGGCCCCGCTCCTGGGACCTGGGTCCGCGCCCCCCCAACCAGCCTTACGCCATCGTCCTGCGGCCGGTGCACGCGGACGAACGCGGGCTGTGGATAGGAGAGGATTCCGAAACCGGCCGCTGGCGGAGCAGGCTATGAACGCGGACCGCACCGAGAAGCAGCGCATCGAGGCGGAGTTCCACGACCGTTGGGCCAGCGGCATGGAGCTGGACGGACTGCTGGTGCGCGAGGCCTTCGAGGCCGTCACCGCGGCGGAGAACCGCTACGCCTTCGCGCGGCTGTCCCCCGTCGCGGGCAAGCGCCTGCTCGACCTCGGCTGCGGGGCCGGCGAGACCTCCGTCTACTTCGCCCTGCAGGGCGCCGAGGTCACGGCCACCGACATCTCCCCCCGGATGGTGGAAGTCTGCCGCCGCCTGGCCGCGCGCCATGGGACGCCGCTCGAAGCCAAGGTCTCGGCGGCGGAAGCCCTGCCCTTCCCCGACGCCGCCTTCGACCTGGTGTTCTGCAACGGCGTCCTGCATCACGTGGACCTGCTGCCCGCCTTGCGCGAGATCCGGCGCGTCCTCAGGCCGGGGGGCAAAGCCGCCTTCATCGAGCCCCTCAAGCACAACCCGGTCATCAACGTGTACCGGCGCCTGGCCGCCGACAACCGGACGCCGACGGAATGCCCGCTGGGCTTCGACGACTTCGCCCGCATGCGGGAGGTCTTCCCGGAGCTCGACCACCGCGAGTTCTGGCTCGCGACCCTCTATCTCTTCCTGCATTTCTACTTCGTGGAGCGCGCGGACCCGGGCAAGGTCCGCTACTGGAAGAAGGTCGTCGTGGAAGCCGACCGCTACGCCCGCCTCTACGGCCGCCTCAAGGCTTTGGACGACGCCCTGCTGCGCTGGTTCCCCGCGCTCGGGCGCCTGTGCTGGAACACCGTCATCGTCGCGGAGAAGAAAGCATGAACGCCGAGCGCCCCGTCCTTTCCGTCGTCGGACCCGTCCATAACGAGGAGAAGGGCATCACCGAGTTCCACAAGCGGCTCATGGCCGCCCTGACCGGGCTCGGGGTCGACTTCGAAGTCATCTACGTCGACGACGGCAGCCGCGACGGCACCGGCGAGCTCCTGCGGCGCTTCCGCGAGGCCGACCCGCGCGTCCGCATCCTGCAGTTCTCGCGCAACTTCGGCCACCAGATGGCCATCACCGCGGGGATGGACCACGCCCGCGGCCGGGCCTGCATCGTGATGGACACCGACGGTCAGGACCCGCCCGAGGTCATCGGCCGCCTGGTGGAGGCCTGGAAGGGCGGGGCCCAGGTCGTCTACGCGGTCCGCAGCAAGCGCGAAGGGGAGACCCTCTTCAAGAAGCTGACGGCGGCCGTCTTCTACCGCTTCATGCAGAGCATCACCCACGTGGACATCCCCCCCGACGCCGGCGACTTCCGCCTCCTCGACGAGGCGGTCCTCAAGGTGATGCGCGACCTGCGCGAGACGCACCGCTACGTGCGGGGTCTCACCTCCTGGGTCGGCTTCCGCCAGACCCGCGTCGAGTACGTCCGGCTGGCCCGCCTGGAGGGCGAGACGCACTACCCGCTGATGAAGATGCTGCGCTTCGCCATCGACGGGGTGACCTCCTTCTCCCACATACCCCTGCGCTGGGTCACCCTGGCCGGCTCCGTGTCGTTCGTGCTGAGCGTGCTGGCGGGGCTGTGGGTGCTCCAGGTCAAGCTCTTCAACCCGGGGGCCGTGCAAGGCTGGACCTCGATGATGGCCGTCGTCCTGTTTTTGGGCAGCATCCAGCTGATATCCCTGGGCGTGATGGGCGAGTACCTGGGCCGGATCTTCGACGAGGTCAAGCGCCGCCCGCTCTACATAGTCTCCCGCGCCGAGGGCTTCGAAGGCGACGCCGCCGGCGGCGCTCCCGGCGCCGGCCTCAGGTAGCCAGGACCAGCTTCCCCACCGTGTCGCCGGACTCCAGGGCGCGCTGCGCCTCGGCGGCGCGCTCCAGCGGGAAGCTCCGGACCGCGGGCTTGCCCAGCTTCCCCTCCGCGACCCAGCCCAGGAGCCGGGACATGGCGTCCTCCAGGAGCTGCGTCCGGCCGAAGAGGTAGACCACGTTGAAGCCGGCGACGCCGCGGTTGCGCGTGGTCATGTCCAGAGGCGAGAAGCGCGGGACGCGCAGCCAGTTCCAGGCCAGGCGCAGCCAGCCCGGCCGCCCGCCGCCGCGCGGCAGCATGTCCGCGAACCCATAGGCCACCAGCCGGCCGCCCGGCGCCAGCAAATGGTAGCCCGAACGCAGGGTGGCGACGCCGCCGGAGTCGAAGATCGCGTCGTAGCCTCCCGGCGCGGCCTCGCGCGCGGCCTGGAGCCAATCCCCGGCGGAGCGCAGCAGCACCGCGTCCGCCCCCAGGGCGCGGCAGAACGGGACCTTGTGCGGCGAGCCCACGACCCCCACGGTCCGGCAGCCCGCGATGCGCCCGAGCTGGACGAAGGCCGAACCCGCCCCCCCGGCCGCGGAATGGATGAGGAGCGTCTCCCCGGGCTCGATGCGCGCGACGCGGAACAGGCCGTAGTACGCGGTCAGGGCTGCCGCCGGAAAGGCGGCGCATTCCGCGAAGTCCCAGCCGTCCGGGCAGGGCCAGAGCTGCCGCTCGTCCACGACCACGGCCTCCGCGTAGCCTCCGAACCGGGTGACGCCGAGGACGCGCGTCCCGGGGGCGAAACGCCGGCCCCATTCCCCGGCGGCGTCCACTTCTCCCGCGAACTCGAAGCCGGGGGTGATAGGATAACGTCCCTTGGCCGCCGAATAGAGCCCCATGCGCACCATACAGTCCGCGTAATTGACCCCTGCGGCCCGGACCCGCACGCGGACCTGGCCCGGCCCCGGGACCGGGTCGGGTCCCTCGACGAGACGGAGGGCGGCGTGCCCGCCCGGGGAAGCCACCACGATGCGGCGCATCGTCACATTGTAACAATATGAACAGGTCGCATTTTGATACAATCCCCTGCCGTGAGCGACCTGCGCGAGAAATTCCTCACCTATTTCGACCGGAAGGGACACCATGTCACCGCGTCCACGGCGCTCATCCCCGAGGGCGACGCCTCGCTCCTGTTCACCTCCGCCGGGATGGTCCCGTTCAAGCCGTATTTCCTCGGGGTGAAGACGGGGCTCGACCGGGCTTCGTCGTGCCAGAAGTGCTTCCGCACCAGCGACATCGACCGGGTCGGGACCACCATCCGGCACCTCACCTTCTTCGAGATGCTCGGCAACTTCTCGTTCGGGGACTACTTCAAGACCGGGGCCATCGAGTTCGCCTGGGACTTCCTGACCAACACGGTCGGCCTCGACCCCAAGCGCCTGTACCCGACGGTATTCCGGGAGGACCACGAAGCCGAAGAGCTCTGGCGGAAGATCTCGGTCAACCCGGTGCTGCGCCTCGACGAAGACAGCAATTTTTGGGCCATGGGCGAGACCGGCCCCTGCGGCCCCTGCTCCGAAATCTACTACGACCTCGGCCCGGAAGCCGGCAGCGGACCCGAGGACCGGGTCGGCGGCGAAGGCGACCGCTACATCGAGGTCTGGAACCTCGTGTTCATGCAGTTCAACCGCCAGAAGGACGGGAAGCTGGAGCTCCTCCCCAAGAAGAACATCGACACCGGCATGGGGCTCGAGCGCCTCACGATGATCGTGGAGGACAAGAAGACCCCCTTCCATACCGGCCTCTTCTCCCCCATCCGCGAGGCGGCGATGGGCATCCTGGAAGGGACGAAAGCGGCGCAGGGCGTCTCCGAGCACGACCAGGAACTGGCCTACCGCATCCTGTCCGACCACACCCGGGCCGCGGTAATGCTCGCCTTCGAGGGCATCATCCCCTCCAACGTGGAGCGCGGCTACGTCCTGCGCCGGCTCATCCGCCGGGCGTCGCGCTACGGACGCCTGCTCGGGGCGAGCGAACCCTTTCTGCACCGGCTGGTCGAGCCGGCGGTCTCCATCTACGCCAAGCACTACCCGGAGCTCGCCGCCGCGGCAGGTCAGATCCGGGAGACGCTCAAGGCCGAGGATGAGCGCTTCCTGGAGACCCTGGAGAAGGGCGAGCGGGAGCTCGCGGAGCTCCTCGCCTCCCATCCCAAGACCCTCCCCGGCGCGCTCGCCTTCAAGCTCTACGACACCTACGGCTTCCCGCTCGAGCTCACCAACGAGATCTGCGGACGGCGGGGCGTGACCGTCGACCAGCAGGGGTTCGTGCAGGCGCAGAACGCCGCCGTCGAGACCGCGCGCGCGGCCTGGAAGGGCTCGGGCGAGACCTCCCAGGAACGCTTTGAGATGGTCCTGCGCCACAACCCCGGCCTGCGCAGCGAGTTCGTGGGCTACAGCAAGCACGACGCCCAGACCCAGGTCGCCGCCGTCATCCGCTACCGCAAGGGAGACGCCGGCATGACTTACGAGACCGCCCCGGACCAGCAGTTGGAGCCCGGGGACGAAGGGGAGCTCATCCTCCTGCGCACCCCGTTCTATCCCGAGAGCGGCGGCCAGATGGGCGACGCCGGCGTGCTCCTCGACGACCTGCACGAGGACCGCAAGATCGCGGAGGTCACCGACACCCAGCGTCCGAACCCCAAGCTGATCGTCCACCGCGTCACCGCCTTCAAGACCATCCGCCCCGGTATGCGGGTCCATGCCTGCATCGACCAGGACCGGCGCCGGACCACGGCCTACCACCACACCGCCACCCATCTGCTCAACGAGGCCCTGCGGCGCATCCTGGGCCCGACCATCCGGCAGGCCGGGTCCATGGTGGCGTCCAACCGGCTCCGTTTCGATTTCACCTACGGCAAGGCGGTCACCAAGGACGAGCTCGCGCGCATCGAGGAGATCGTGAACGAAGCCATCCGGAGCGATCTCGCCGTGGAGGCGAAGGAGCTCCCTTACGAGGAATCCTCCAAGCTCAAGGCCGTGTCCCTGCTGGGCGAGAAATACGGCAAGACCCCGCGTTTCCTGCTCATCGCGGCCAAGGGCTGGAACGATCCCATGGACCGCTACAGCCTCGAGCTCTGCGGGGGCACCCACATCCACCGGACCGGGGAGATCCAGACCTTCAAGATCGTCAAGGAGAGCTCCGTCGCCGCCGGCATCCGCCGCATCGAGGCCGTGGCTGGTCCCGCGCTCGAGGAGCTGAAACGCCAGGAAGAGACGGCCCTGCGCGAGGGCCTCAAGCACTCCATCCTGCGCTTCATCGAGATCACCTCCAAGATCCAATCCGTGACCGGGAAGCCCTACCGCAACGTCCTGCGGGACATCCCCGATCCCGACGCGGCCCCCCTCGATGACATCCGCCGGGTGATGCCCGACCTCTGGGACCTCGAGAAGAAACTGACGGCCCAGCTCGAGCACCTCAAGCGCGAGCGCGTCATCCAGCAGGCCAATCTCGGCCGAGTCCTGCTCGAAGTCGGCGGTCTCAAGCTGGCCGTCCAGAAGTTCGACCAGCTAGAGGTCCAGACCCTGCGCAGCCTCGCCGACACTTACAAGCGGGAGCTGGGGACCGGCGTGGTGTTCCTCGCGTCCAGCGACAACAAGCGCCTCTCCTTCGTGGTCAGCGTCACCCAGGACCTCACGTCCAAGGGGGTCGACGCCTCCGCCCTGGCCAAGGCCGTCTCCGACCTGCTGGGCGGACGCGCCGGCGGGCGCAAGGACTTCGCCCAGGGCGGCGGCAGCGACCACGACTGGGAGGAACTCGTCCTGACCGTCAAATCCCTCCTGGGTCCTAAGACCTAGCGCCCGCTGGGCACTCAGCCGCATGTATCGGGACCCGCAAGGGTGTATGCTTTTATTGACGGTTTTGCATCGGCCTTATGTCGAAAGGGGTAAGATGAGAAGACACGGAAAGCGCGCCCTCCTAGCCAGACTCCTCTGTGACGAAGCGCTCGCCGTCCGGGGATCGGACCGGCCCCGGACCCTGCTCACTTTCAAAGCCGCGAACCGAAGCTACCGCTGGACCTCCGACACCAGCCGCTCCCTAGCCCTGCGCTGACCTCCCGTTCCGTTCCGGCTTGACAGACCCCCGCCCTGTTTTCATAATAGTCCGGATGCCAAAGACCCGACTGTCGTGCTCCTTGACTGCGGCGTTCACCCTCCTTGCGCTGGGCTGCGTCGCGCATTGGGGCAAGAACCTCGAATGGTGCGGCGCCTATTTCGACTGCACGCCTGAGATGCGGGCGGACAAATGCCAGGCGGCCATCAGGGAAGTCCGGGCCTTCGAAGGGTGGTGAGGAAGAATTGCGCCCACTAGGAATCGAACCTAGACTTACAGCTCCGGAGGCTGTCGTGATATCCATTTCACCATGGGCGCGTAAAATGGAAGGAGTCCATTGTACCACATTGGAGCCCCTTGAACAGGACCCCCGTCGATTGTTACTCTGAAGCCATGCGGACGACCCTGCTCCTTTCCGCCGGCCTGCTCCTGGCCGGAATCAGCCCCCTGCGCGCAAAGCCGCTGGACATCACCCGCGATCAGGAAGAGGAGAAATCCGCCGAACTGGAGCAGGCCGAGGAGGAGTTCCAGGAGCTCCAGCGCAAGATCGAGCGCAAGGAGATCCCCCCCATCGAGTTCGAGTTCAACAAGGCGGTCCTGAAGCCCCAATCCAAGGTCGCCCTCGAGATGGTCGCCGACCTCATGTTCCGCCACACCGACCTCAAGCTGATGGTCTTCGGACACACCTGCGACGTCGGCAGCGACGAATACAACCTCTGGCTCTCCCAGAAGCGGGCCCAGGCCGTCAAATCCTATCTGGTCCAGCTCGGCGTGATGGGCGAATACATCAAGGCCAAGGGCTTCGGCAAACGCAAGCCCATCGCCCCCAACGACTGCGAGGAGAACCGCAAGAAGAACCGGCGCGTGGAGTTCATCCCCACTAAGCGCTGGTGGGAATCGGTGTTCTAGTGCCCGCGCTCCTCGTGACCCTGCTGCTCCTTTCGGGCTGCAATCCCAAGGCCCCCCAGCTCGTCCAGCGCCCGCCCGCCCAGCAGCCCGCCTCCGCCGCCCCGATCCTGGGCGCCGATACCCCCTGCAGCCACCCGGGCTACGGCTTCACCTGCGTCGCCCCACCGGGATTCCTCATCACCGAGGAACAGCCCGGCCCCGGGAAGATCCTGACCCTGGTCGGCCGCTCCCGGACCTCCCGGGAGGAATCCACCTTGACCGTGCGGGCCCACGCCCTGAAGGGCGGCAACAAGCTGAAGTGGCTGATCGACGAGAAGATCTACAAGCCGGCCAAGAAAGCCTCCAACGTGAAGGACCTCCAGATGGCCCAGGCCTCCATGGGCTCCCGCCCCGGCTTCCTCGTCAGCATGAAGCGCAGCTACGCGACGGGCGGCTACACCCAGCGTTTCTTCTGCTTCGAGCGCGACGGGGTCGCGTTCGTGGTCGAGCTCGTATCCCCCGGCCAGCTCCCGGCCAAGGGCAAGGACATCCTCGACGCCTTCGTCTCCTCCCTCTCCTTCCGCTGACCCGCCCCCCCTCTCCGTCCCGGGGATTAAGTTATTCCCACTGCAATTACTTAAATAACTTAATCCCCGGGACGGTGAGAGGGACCGTTAGAAGGATTCGAACTGGGGCTTCCAGAGTCTCGTGAAGCCGAGGGACATCCCCATGATGGCGCTGTAGCCCGAGACCGGGCGGACCTTCAGGATGAAGTAGTAGAAGTCCAGGAAAGGGATGAGGGTCAGGCGCTTGTAGATCGGGATCTGGAGCTTGGTGATCGCGTTGACCTCCAGCCGCAGGTCCTGCGTCGTGTCCCGGCGGGTGCGGATGAACCAGTTGGCCAGGCATTCCGCCTGCAGGACGTTGGCGCCCACGGAATGCGAGGCCACGGTGCGCACGCGCACACCGTAGGCGTTGAGCGGGCTGAGCGGGGTGAAGTCCCGCCGCAGGTTGGCCGCCACCCCCAAGGATTGGATCCAGGAGCCGTTGAACAGCTCCACGCCGGGATAGAGGCTGAACACGTGCTTGCGGCGCAGGCCCGGCAGGCGCTCGATGTCCCCCTCGTACTGGGCGCCGAAAGAGGGACCGAAGGAGCGGGCCATCCAATGCCAGGGGAAGTCGCCGACCTTCAGGGTGCCCAGCGAGAGCAAGGATGAGCGGTTCATCGGCGTGTTCAGGATGGGGGCCTGGCCCGGCGGGCTCAGGCGGGAGCGGCTGTACTCCAGCTCCAGCATGTTGGTCCACCGGAACTTCCCCCGGGTGCGCTCGACGTCCACCTTGGTCACGCCCCCGATCAGCTGCTCGTCGAAGCCGCGGATGCGGGCGTTGGATACGTTGTCGAAGGCCGGGTCGCTCACGACCTTGGTGTTGGTCGCCTTGATGCTGATGTCGCGGAAGTTGACCACCCAGAAAGCGTCGTCGGAGAGCGTCCGCCCTTTCAGCAGCTTCCGGTACTCTTCGACCGACAGCCCGGAGTCCGCGGCCCGTCGCAGCCCCGCCGCGACCACCTCCCGCAGCGGCCCCGCCCCCTGGACGCGTTCCGCGCGGCCGAAGGCGGGGAACTGCCCCGCGCGCGCCAGCAGCCGGTCCGTGGCCGCGACCCGGTAGACGGCGCCGGACTGGATCTCGGTGCCGTGCAAGGTGTCGCCCTCGCCGAAGCCCGCGGCCGCGAGGGACAGCCCGCCCTTGGGGACGTCTCCCCCGCGTTCCTGCCGGCGGACCTCCCCGAGCAGGGCCTGCAGATCGCTCCCCGAGAGCTCGAAGACCCGGAGCTCGTCGTCGAGCTGGAACCATTGCCGGACCGTGTCCTCCCGGTAGTCTCCCAAGCATTGATCGTCGTAGATGCCGAAGACCGGGACGAAGGCCGCCTCGGCGCCGATAGCCCCCAGGGCCACGGAGGCCGCGAGGGTCCAGAAATCCCGCTGCCGCAGCCGGACGGTCCCCGCCGAAGCCGGTGTCCCCGCGTACAGGCGCCGGGCCGAGGGGATGACCGCGGGCCGCGTGTCGGAGGAGACCCCGTAGTTTTCGGGCTGCAGCGCCGCGTGCCCCGGAGCCTCGGGGACGGACTCATCCAGGAAAACGTGCTCCTGCTTGACTGAGAGGGAGGTCCGACCATCGGGAGCGGAGACCTGCATGACCTCGAGATGGGACACGATGGCGGTGCCGTCCGCGGTCACGAGCAGGGCCTCATCGGAGGGCCCGCGCTCCGGGTCGGACACCGTGATGGTGGGAAGCCCGGTCTCGGTCTCGAAAGGGAACGAGTCCCCCACGATAAGGTCGATCCCCCGGACCCGCCGCCGGAGCAGAGCGTTGTCGCTGGCGGGCAGGTTGGACAGCGCCACGACGATGTCGGCCTGCCGGCGCAGAGCGGGCACGACGGCGGCCGCGGCCGCGATGGGATCGGTCAAGGACAGCTGGGATGCCAGTTCCGGTTGGATGTACCGGGCCCATTCCGGGTCGGTCAAGCCGAACACCGCCGCCGTCCTCCCGCCCACGCTCCAGAGCCGGGAGGCCGGAAGCAAGGAGCGCTTCGTATCGCTCGAGAACACCAGGTTGGCGGACAGGAAGGCCACTCCGCCGTCGCCGCGGGTCGCCCGATACGAGAGCAGGTCGCGCAAGCGCGCCAGCTCCCCCGAGCCCAGGGCTGCGGCGTCGACCCCCAGCCCCTCGGCCTGGAGGCCGGCCGCGGCGCCGCTCGAGGCACCGGGGCCGTAGCTGAACAATTCGCCCCGGCTGAGCACGAGGAGGGAGTCCCCGAAGCGGCGATGATAGTCTTCCATCAGCCAGGCGATGCGCCCCTCACCGCCCAGGGCCGTATAAAGGAACACGGCTTCGACGTCCTGGAAGCCCTTGCGGAGACGATAGATCCGGACCATGACGTTCTGCCAGCCCGAGGACTCGGCGCCGCGGCCTTCCAGGAACTTCAAGGAGTAGATCACGCTGCCGTCGAGCATCGGGGTCGCCGTCAGCTGCGCCCGGCGCGCGGCGAGCTTCGGGACCCGGCCGTCACGGTACGATAGCGGATCGCGCGCCGCCGCCGTCAGGCGCTCCGCGGCCCCGGGATCCTCCGGCAGGAGCAGATACCCGCCCGCCGTGGCTAGGACCGCCGCATCCCGGGTCGCGGGACCCGTGGACGCGTCGACCGCGCTCCCGTTCACCGCCGGGCGGGCCACCTGATAGAGGTATTCCTTCCCGCGGCCGTGGCCGACCTGCCCCTCGACGTCGGCGAGGATGAATTCGCCCTGCCGCAGCAGGCGTTCGAGCGGCTCCAGGAGCGGCAAGGAAAGCGCGACCTGCGGGCGGCGGAAGGAGGCCAGATGCCAGGTGGCGGTCGACGCCTGCGGCGGGCGGGCGGCGGCCGGGGACAAGACGGCCGGCGCGGCGTCCGCCGCGGCCGGCCGTACGGTGTCCGTCGCTGCCGGATGCGTGGTCTCCGTCGACAAGAGGGGCGGGACATCCAGCGGGACCGACTGGGCGGTGTCCGTGGACGCCGCATGCAGGGAGTCCGTGGCAAGGAGGGCCGGGGCGCCCGTCGGCCCGAGGCTCGGGGCCTCCGTCGCCGCCTGCGGCGGGGCGTCGGTCGGGGCAGGCTCAGCGGCGCAGAGGGAGACGGCGCACAGCAGGACCAGCAGCCCCCGGACGGGGTTCATCGCTTCGGCCGATGGGGTCTCTTGGCGCGGAGCTTGGGCTGGCCGCGCAGCGCGGAGAGCGTGTCGCGCAGGAAGCGCCGGATGTCCTCTTCCGTATGGACCCCGGCCACCCGCCCGATGAGCTGGGACCCCCGGAAGAGCAGCAGGGTGCTGGGCGTGGCCTTATATTGCGTGCGCAGCGACTCTTCCGCGTCGGAATCGACCTGAAAGAACACCGGCGTGGTCTTGTCCCCGGACTGCGCCAGACGCTCGAGGGACTTCTCCTGGACGGAGCAGATTTCGCTGCCGGCGGAGGTGAACTGGAGCAATACCAGCCGGCCTTCCGCCTGCAGGCTGCGGAAGCGGGCGCTCTGGAAGTTCTGCAGGCTCCCCGTCGCGCTGTCGCGCGGGATGTCCTCGTCCGCTGGCGCCTGGCGCCGGGGACCGGCCCAGCAGAGACCGACGACCGCGAGAGCGAGCAAAAACGCCTTCATGGTCATTGATTGTAGCAAAGAGGGGCGCGCCTCGCGGCGCGCCCCGCTCGTATCTGCTCCGGTCCCGTCTATTTCTTGATCAGAGAGGCGTCGACCAGGCCGTTGCCTTGCTCGTTGGCCGTCAGGCCGGGCAGTTTCTTGGACGCCCGCTTGAGCGAGGCCATCACACCGTCGAACCCCGTCGCGCCCTGCGCGACCGCCAGGGCCGCCAGGCCGGTCATGTGCGGGGTCGCCATCGAGGTCCCCGAGTAACGGTCGTAGCCGCCCCCGGGCACGCTCGACTTCACGTCCACGCCCGGGGCGATGAAATCGACCTCCTTGCCCCGGCTGGAGAACTCGGCGATCTTGTCCTTGGAGTCGCTGGCCGAGATCGCGATCGTGTCCCCATACGCCGCCGGGTAGCCCACGGGGCCGCCCTCGTTGCCGGCCGCGGCCATGATGACCACGCCCCGCGCCCGGGCGTACTTCACGGCCAGGCGCATGAACACGGTGCCCATCGGGGCGCCCAGCGACATGTTGGCGACCTGCATGCCGTTGTTGGCGGTCCAGACCAGCCCCTTGATTATGGACGAAAGGCTGCCGCCGCCGTCCGCGTCAAGCACCTTCACCGCGTACAGCTTGGCCTTCGGCGCGACCCCGACCACCCCTTTGCCGTCCCGGACCCCGGCGATGGTTCCCGCGACGTGCGTCCCGTGGCTGTTGTCGTCCATGGGAGGCTTCTGGGAATCGATGGCGTTGTAGCCGCCCGCGTAGTTCGCCTTGAGGTCGGGGTGGTTGAAATCGATGCCCGTGTCGATGACCGCGACCTTGACCCCCGCGCCCTCGGTGCGCGGCCAGGCGCCCTTGGCGTTGACCCGCTGGATGCCCCAGGGCTGCTCGTCCTCGGTGGCGTCCTTCTTCTCGAACTTGGTCAGGACCCCCATCACTTCCGGCAGGTCCGGCAGGGGAGACGCCTGGAAGGAGACGCCGCGCAGCCAGTCCTTGTAGTAGAAATCCTCCTCCACGTGGAAGACCCCCGGCTCGGACATCAGGCGGAAGGAGGCCAGCTTCATGGGGGATTCGGAAGACCCCGCGGGGGTCTCGAGCTCCACCACCTTCGCGCTGAGCTCGCCGAGGTCGGCGACCTCCGTCATCCCGTTGCGGTTCAAGATGTCGGTGCGTTCGGTCAGGCTCGATTCCGGGATGAAGCCGACGATGAGCCGGCCGGTGCCGGCCCAGGCCGGGGCCGCCGCCAGAAACCCGCTCGCGACGATCAGTAGTAGTCTCATGTCTCCTCCCAAGCCGCCCAAATCCTTATCGCCTTAAGACCTACCCTATTGTGCCCATTGTACCCAATTCCCGCCTGGGCCGGAAGACTTTTCATTTGTTGGGCCGAGGGGCCCATATTGTTGAGGAGGCCCCGACGGCTACAGGGTGAAGGGGACGAGGACCTTGAGGAGGTAGTAGGCGGCGTAGCCGTCGCGGTCGAGCATCTGCTGCGATTCCTGCGTGAACTCGATGCCCACATGCGCGGAGGACAGCCCGATGCCCGCGGTCAGGTCCAGGTTCGCCGGGGTGTAGCGCTTGTGCCAGCGGTCGGTCAGGAAATCCGCCTCGGCGAACAGCCGCAGTCCCCCGTCGCCGATCGACAGCGTGGCCCGCGCGTCATAGCGCATGAAGGCCCGGCCGGTCGAATCGAAGCGGGCCGGAAAGCTCTGGTTATGGAGGAAGTAGCCCGCCCCGAGCTCCCCGCGCAGCTTGTTGTGGTGCGGAGCCCGGCTATGTATCTTGAGGTTGTGGGGGATGCGCGGCCCTTCCTCGCCGCCGGGCAGGCCGGCCTCGAAAGTCAGAGCGGCCCGCACGTCCCAGTACCGGGACCCCCCCGGGGTCTTGTGCTCCAGGGGGAGGATCTCCTCCCGGTTGAACTGGATGCGCCAGGACTCCCCGCGGGTGCCCATGCCGAGCAGGTAGTTCATCTGCGTAGGAAGCGAGAAATAGGCCTTGCTGCGGTCGGACAGGAAGACCACATCCGCCAGAGCGCCGCCGCCCGAGCTGGGGGACGCGTCGACGAAACTCAATTGATAGAGGCTGGAGGCTTCCCCGGTGCCGTCGGGCTTGGCCGCGGCGGAACCGTGGGGACTCGAGAAGAACTGCCCGATGCGGAGACTCCCGGATTGGAAACGCTCCCCCTCCGGCTCGAGGGAGGGCAAGGGCGCCTGTCCCAGCATCTTCCGGTACGGCACTCCCGCGCTGCAGGGAGGCGCGGCCAGGAGGAAGAGCAGCGCCCCTAACCGGAGACGAGCATGAAGGTCCGTCTTCCCTCCGCAGCGTGCTTGGCGCGCAGGTCGCCCAGGCTCCCGCCATGGTCCAGCACGTTGTAGCGTTGATCGAGGACGACCCATTGGTTGCGATACCGCCTGCTGAGTTCCAGCACTTGGATCACGGGCATGATGCTGCCTCCCTTCAAGACTCTCGCGCCCGGACGGGCCGCGACTCGGCAGGCAGTCTTGTACCAATTCTACATTAAAATCTTGTGAACGGGACCGGAGTGAGTCGATGGGCCCAGAAAGACCTAGGTCCATTTTCCACGGGCGGCCTCCCCGCATGGCTCAGAGGATCCGGCGGCTCTTTGCGCTACGATAGCCCCAATGCAGATCCGTATCGCTCGGAGGAATCCCCCCATGCATAACGCCGCCCCTCGTCTACGGTCCGTCGCCGCCTCGGCGCTGGCCGCCCTGCTGCTCTCCTATCCGACCGCTCCCGCCCTGGCCAACGTCGTCGCCGTCAGCCAGACCGGCAGCGTCGTCATGCCGGGCGGCGCCGCCGGCGCCGCGATCCTGCCCGTCTCCCTGAACACGGGGCTGTCGGGTGCGGCCTCGCTGTCGGGCCAGGTCGCCCTCCAAAGCCGGCTGCCTTCCCTTTCCCTGCCGCAGGCTCGGACCCAGGACGGACGCGCCGCGGCGCCCTCCGCCGCGGTACTCCCATCAGGGACCCCGGCGGCCTCGCTCCAGGCCGGCGCCGTGTCCGCGGAGACCGGCGGCCTCCAGGTCGTCCCAGCCCGCCAGCTTCCGACCACACAGAGCGCCTCCCGCGTCCAGACCGCCCCGCAGGCGGTCCCCCAGACCGTCGCGGAGACTTCTAATAAGGAACAGAACGGCTTCCAGCGCGTCCTCTCCTCCATCGGCAAGGCCCTCCGCACGGGACGCACCGAGACCCTCTTCGAGGGCGGCATCGGCATGGGGATCGTCCAGGACAAGGAATTCCAGAGCGACGTCCGCCTCGACCCGGCCCCGGTGCAGCCGACGAAGACCGAGGTCGCGGGCGTCTCCTGGCAGCGCGTCAACGTGCCCGGAGCGCAGCGCAGCCTCCTGCAGCGGATGTTCCGGCCGTTTTCCTTCCAGGCCACGGTCCTCTCCGGCGACCCGCAGGACGCCGCCGCGGTCGAATCGGCTCTGCGCGAACACATCCGCGCCAACCCCGCGCAGTTCGGCAACCTCTCCCCCGACGCGTTCCAGACCGTCATCTCCCAGAAGGTCGCCGGCAAGGAAGGCCTGCTCGACATGGTCTACGTCGAGCTGCGCCAGCACCTCAACGGCATCACCGTGGACGGCTCCTACCTGAGCTTCAGCGTCAAGATGGTCAACGGCAAGGCCGTGCTCATGTCCAGCAACGCCCAGTTGTTCCCGTCGCTGGCGGTGGACACGAAAGGGACGCTGGATGACGCGCAGAAGCTCGAGTCGGCCTACGAGCGGCTCGGCCGGCCGGCCAACTCCATGGACGACCTGCGCCCCGTGGGCACCCGGGTCATGCACCTGGGCGGCCAATGGCGCACGGTCGCGCTCTACCACTCCGAATCCAAGCAGCTCATCGCGGCCGTCGACGTGGCCACGGGCCAGACCTTCGCCTGGAACCCCCGCGTCAACGCGGCGGCGGAAGGCCGGACCTCGGGCCGCGGCGTCAAGTTCGACCCGGTCAAGACCGGCGACAACCTCGTCGAACTGCCCATGAGCCACACCGAGGTCACCACCTCGGACGGCCGCAAGTTCTACACGGACGCGGACGGCTACTTCACGCTCGAGAAGCTCGCGGGCGTCGACGAGGACGCCGCCGTCACCGTGACGGCCAAGCTCAAGGGCAAGTACGCCGTGGTCACGGACAAGCGGATGAAGGACCTGGTGGTCACCGCGAGCGTAAAGCCGGGCGAGAGGATGCAGCTCCTCTTCAACCCCCAGGGCGCCGACGAGTTCGCCATCGCCCAGGTCAACGGCTACCAGCACGTCAACATCGTGCACGACTACGTCGTCCGCAACGGCATCGACATCGCCCGCATCAACCAGCCCATCCCGGTCAGCGTCAACGACCGGCGCGACTGCAACGCCTACTACACCCCGTACAGCCCGAGCCTGAACTTCTTCAGCTCCAGCGCCCGGTGCATCAACACGGCCTACGACACGGTCGCCTACCACGAGTACGGACACTTCGTCGACGACATGATCGGCGGCATCATCAACGGGGGCCTGAGCGAGGGCTACGGCGACATCCTGAGCCTGTACATCACGGCTCAGCCGGTGCTCGGCGAGGGCTTCCTGAAGGGCCAGGAGAAGGACTACATCCGCCACGGCGAGAACACCTACCAGTACAACGACGACGACGAGGTGCACGACCAGGGGCAGGCGTGGGGCGGCTTCGGCTGGAAGCTCCGCAAGGCCCTCATCGAGTCGGCCAAGGCCGCGGGCCTGACGCAGGAAGAGGCCGAGAAGAAGGGCGCGGCCATCGCCGAGGCGCTGGTCATCCCGACCTTCCTCGCCAACGTCCGCGACATCCCCGCCGCGATCCAGGCCGTGCTCCTGCGCGACGTGGACGCCAACGGCGTCGCGCCGCACTTCCAGGAGATCCAGGCCGCGGCCGCCGCGCACAACATCAAGGTGGCTGAGCCCAAGCCGGGCAACGCCGAGGTGTCGCTCGCCTCCGCCGGCGGCTTCATGAGCTGGCTGGCGAAGTTCACTCAGAGCGTGGTTCAGGCCTTCCGCGGCTGAGCCATAGAGCGCCGTGGAAGCGCTCGCGAAGACCCTCGAACTCCACGTCCGCCGCTTGGCGGGCTACATCGGGGAACGGAACCTGGCCCGCCCGGACGCTCTCGGGCGGGCCGGTCTTTATATAGAGCAGTGCCTCACCGCCTCCGGGCTGGAGACCCGCCGGGAGGATTTCGAGGTCCCGCTCGGGCCCACCCGGAACGTCGTCGCCGAGACCGAGGCGCCCGGCGGCCGTCCCTTCCTCCTGGTCGGCGCGCACTACGACACCGCCCCCGGGACCCCCGGCGCGGACGACAACGCCAGCGGGGTGGCGGTCCTCCTGGAGGTGGCGGCGCGTCTCGGCTCCGGGGAACGCCCGAAGGTCCCGGTGCGCCTGGCCGCCTTCGCCTGCGAAGAGCCCCCCCACTTCGGCACTCCGGAGATGGGCTCCTTCGTGCACGCCCGGGGGATGCGCTCCCGGGGCGAGCGGCTCCTCGGGATGCTGAGCCTCG
Organism: Elusimicrobia bacterium GWA2_69_24; assembly: GCA_001799695.1. GTDB lineage: Bacteria > Elusimicrobiota > Elusimicrobia > UBA1565 > UBA1565 > UBA10166. The sequence continues at coordinate 51,827 of MGTY01000110.1, read as the reverse complement.
AGATGCTGGGCTGCTACGACTCCCGGCCCGGCTCCCAGAGCTATCCCCCGCTCCTGTCCCGCTTCTATCCCGCGACCGGAGACTTCCTGGCCCTGGTCTCGAACCTCGGATCCCGAGACTTCATGAGAAGCATGGCGCGCGCGCTGGACTCACGCGGCGTAACCCTGGAGACGGCCGCCTTGCCGCGCTGGGTCCCCGGGGTGGGGCTCTCCGACCAAGCCTCCTTCTGGAAGCACGGCTATCCAGCCGCCATGCTCACCGACACCGCCATGTATCGCAACCCCCGCTATCACGGTGCGGATGACACCCCGGAGACCCTGGATTACCCCCGCATGGCCGCCCTGGTCGAAGCCCTCTCCGCCGCCCTCAAATCCTGGATTTAGTTCCATGAATTGGTTGAGTGACAGGCACCGTCTGATACACTACACCCCCATCAACACCTTCGCCGCCGCGCTGTGGCTCTAGGCGCTTTCGCATTCATCAACCGGCCTAAGGGCTCGCAATGAATTAAGTGGCGCATTTCGGAGGCCCGATGTTGAGCCGATTTCTAGGCGCGAGGAGCGCGCATAGCGTGAGCTATGTAAGCGACGAGCAACGACGAAATCGGCCAATAGCGGGCCGTGCGTAAGGAGAACATTCTCTTGCACGGTCCCTGCCGGTCGATAGCGGCAGGGGCCTCCCCCGAAGGGCCGGGGCGCTTTCGGGCCTGCGGAAAGGTGTTACTCCCTGCCGCAGGTCCCTGCGGCGCTATCGCCGCAGGGGCTGCGCCTTCGCGCGGCTCGACTTACAGGCCTTAAGGCCTGCGCGTCTCGCATCGCTTCGGCTCGCTCCAAAATCGCCTCCGGCGAAATGCACCACTTAATTCATTGCGAGCCCTAACGCCTGACGCGCACCGGCCGGAACCCCGTGGTCGTGAGCGCAAGGCTGGGAAACGCGCTGATGCGGGACCTGGTGCGGACGCGCCGGGCGCGCCGGTCCCAGGACCCGCCCCGGACCACGCGCTCGGTGCCCGGCGGATTCACCCACGCGCTCCCATCCGCCGGAGCGCCCTCGTAGGAGCCGTGATGCCAGTCCGCGGTCCATTGCCAGACGTTCCCCGCCATGTCGCAGAGCCCCTGCTCCGTGTTCCCGTCGGGCAGCGCGCACACCGGCCAGGTGGCGCTGCGCCCGCAGCCCTTCACCAGGCTGGTGGATAGGACCGCGCGCGAGCAGGTCGCGGGGTCGTCCCCCCACGGATACTGCCGCTCCTTACCGCCGCTGCGGGCCGCGTATTCCCACTCCGCCTCCGTGGGAAGCCGCCCCCCCACCCACTCGGAGAAGGCCTTGGCCTGCGGCCAATCGACGCAGACGACCGGCTGTTCGGGTCCCAGGAACATGGCGGGCGCGCAGTCATGGACCGGCAGGCAGGCTCCGGCCGCGACGCAGGCGGAATACTGTTTGAATGTGACGGGCGTCCGGGCGATCTCGAAAGCCGGCATCGCCACGCGATGGACGGGCCGCTCCTCCAAGCCCGCGTCTTCCGCGCCCATCAGGAAGGTGCCGCTGGAGATGGGGACCCAGTCGATGAGCTCCCGGCCCGCGGGCGGACCTGTATCCCGGGTCTTGTCCTGAGCGCGCATGCCCCCCCAGCCGGCGGACATCACGCCGACCAGCACCGCCACGCCCCAGGGTCTGCGCCGCATCAATATTTTCACTCGACCAAGAGGATAGCCGGTTCTCGACTCCGGCGCCAGTGCGCCGGCTAGAATGGTAGCCATCCATTTTCAGGTCACATGCTAATCATGTACGCAATCTATTTGTAATCTCTTTTGGCACATAATATGCATGGGTCCATGGCAGCAGAGGCGTCCAGGGGACCTGGGCAGGGTGAAAGAGGGGAGCTGGAAGCGAGGGCGCGTCACATGGACATGAATGACCGTATTCCGGAACCGGAAAGTTCGGACCGCAGTTATTTCTTCGAGATCGGAAAGACGCCGCTGCTGGACAAGGCGGGAGAACTGGCCCTGGTCCGGAGCATCGAGAAGGACAAAGCGGCTCTGCGGCGCCTGGTGCTGGGTTCCCCCGTCGCCATGCGGCAGATCCGGAACTGGGCGGAACTGCTGGACCTCGGCGAAATGGAGCCGAAGGAACTCCTGCCGCGGGGCCGCCCGAACCCCCGCAAAGCCGCGGCCATGGGCCGCCGCGTGCGGTCCCTGGCGCGCTGGATAAGGAAGATGGAGCCGGTCCAAGCCAGGCTCCGCGCGCAGCTAAAGCGCGCAGGAGGGGACCCGGAGGAGAAGCGACGCATCGCGGACCGCCTGCGGCGCCACGGCGAGACCGCCGGCTCCCGGATCGCCGCGCTCGACCTGCACCCGGAGAAGCTTCTGCGGCTGGGCAGCCGCCTCAAGGATCAGGCCCTGAGGCTGGAGGAAGACCGCCGCGTCGACCCGCTGCCCTGCCCGCCCCAGGAGCTCCTCGAGCTCGGCCGCCTCGTCACGACCCTGGAGGACCGGATCAGCGCGAACCAGGGCAAGTTGCTGCAAGCCAACCTGCGCCTCGTGGTCTCCATCGCGCGCCACTTCAAGGCCACCCACCTGGAATTCTCCGACCTGGTCCAGGCCGGCGGGCTCGGGCTGATGCGCGCCGTGGAGAAGTTCCGGAGCGCCAAGGGCTGCAAGTTCTCGACCTACGCGACCTGGTGGGTCCGGCAAGCCATCCACCGGGCCATCTGCGACCAAGACCGGATCATCCGCATACCGGCCCACATCCACGACCGGGTGAACAAGGCCCGGCGGGTGGAGCTGGAATTCCAGCGGGAGACCGGGCGCGTGCCGAGCCTGCCGGAATACGCGCAACGCATGCGCCTGCGGGTCGAGAGGGTTCAGGAGGCGCTCGAGTCCACGGTCTCCCCCGTCTCCCTATCCGCGCCGGCAGGCGATGACGAGGAGCGGAGCCTGGAGACCAACATCCCCGACACCTACACCCCCCTTCCGGAGAGCTGGGCCGGGGAGCACTATCGCAACGCCCAGATCGAGCGCTGGCTCTCGACGCTGCACCCGCGCGAGTCGCACATCCTGAGATTGCGCTTCGGGCTCGGCGGCGGCGACGCGCTGAGCCTCGACCAGGTCGGGCGCACGGTGCGCGTCACGCGCGAGAGGATCCGCCAGATACAGGCCGCGGCCATCCGCAAGCTGCGGGGCTCGCAGGGCTTCCAAGCCATGCGGGACTACCTGGCCTGAGCCCTCCGATCCGGCAGCGGGTCAGCGCCGGCGCTGGCGGCGGCGCTTGACCGGAGCGGCCCTGCGCCCGACCACCCACCGCCGGACCTCGCCGATGTCCACGTGGATGAAGCCCTGCCGGGGATAGAACCCCACCCCGCCCGCGCGCAGGGAGAGCGCGAACTGGTGGACCGCGTCGATCGGGATGCCGTGCAGCCGGATGTCCGCGGCCCAATCCTTCATGTGCAGGCTGTTCCTGGCCGCCGTCAGGTTGCGGCGGCGCAGGGCCGCGTTCGTCTTCGGGCTCCGGTAGCCGCAGACGATCTCGATCTGGGCGCCGTGGAAATGCTCCTGGATCTCCTGGAGGAGGTTGAGCAGGTCCACCGGGACGTCGATCTCGCCCCCCGTGCGCTTGTCGCGCATCAGGTGACGGAACTTGCGGAGGTTCTCCTCCGCGGGAGCCCCCTCCGCGGTCAGGAAGGGGGCCTCGACCAGCTCGTTCCAATGCCGGCTGTAGAGGGAAAGGACCTTGTCCCAGCCCGCGGACGCGGCGGGGGCCGCGGCGGGAGGGCGCTCCGGGACCACGGCCCGGAACGCCGCGGGGGGCGGCGCGGGCGGCAGGAGCGGAGCCACTCCTTCCATAGCGGATGCCGAAAGCGGAGACAGCGCGCAGGCCAGGACCGCGGCGGCCCTGGACCTCATCGCACGGCCCCCGTCTCCCGAGGTTCCCGCCGCAGGGAGGCGTCGATCCCTTCCCGCGCCTGGGCGAGCGCGGCCGCCAGCTTGGGCAGGGGATCTTCCCCCAAACGGTTGAACTCCGCCAGGCCCTCCTCGAGATGGGTCAGACCCGGCAGGATGAACTTCCGGAACTGCGGCTTGCCCTTGTTCAGCCAGAGGAAGCAGTAGGCGCCCAGGGCCTGCATGTTCCTCTGCAGTCCCGCCGACAGCAGACAAAGGCGAAGTTCCTCGGCGGACAGGGCCGGCCCCCCCGCCGCGGCGAGGCCCGTGCGATAACGCTCCGCCAGCGAGTCCCGCACGCCGGCGGGCAGGCGGACGTAAGGGTCGCGCAGCAGCGAGGCCAGGTCGTAGGCGATGGGGCCCCGGCGCCCTCCCTGGAAATCCACGATCCTGGCCCGGCCGCCCTTCATGAGGATGTTCTGCGACTGGAAATCGCGATGGATGAACACCTCGGGCTGGCTCGCCGCCCGCTCGGCCAGACGATGGAACTCCCCATCGAGAGCGGCGGAGCGCTCCCTCGGGAGCCCCAGGAAGCTCTCCAGGAAGTTCTCGCGGAAATAGTTCGTCTCCCAGCGCAGCTGGCCGTAATCCAGGGCCCGCTCACCCGCCGCGGGGCATTCGCCGAGCGCCGCGGTGGCCCGCAATTGGAGCCCCACCAGCAGGTCGATGACCCCGCCGTAGAGCCGCTTGAGGTCCATTTCGTCGCGCTCCTGCCGCGCCATGAGATACAACGTCGCGTCGCCGAGGTCCTCGAGGAGGACGCAGTGGTCCGCCTCGTCCACGCGGAGGATCTCCGGGACGCCCAGGTCCCGCTGATGCAGGTAGCGGCCGATCTGGAGGTAGCGGGCGAAATCCGGATCGTCCGGAGGGGTGATCATCAGCACCGCGCTGCGTTTGCCCTCCACGACGCGGTAGAACTGCCGGTCGGAGCCCTGCTCGACCAGGGGCACGCACTGGACGTCGGCCCCGAAACCCGCCTCGCGCAGGATGCGGCGCTGGGCGGGAGGCGCCCACTCCTGGCTGATGCTGAAATCGCGGCCGATCACCGCCAGGCGGTACCGCCGGCCCCGGGCGGCCACGGCCCCGTCGAGCAGGATGGAGTCCTCCACCTCGGCCCCGGCCTCCACCCGCGCGCCCTTCCCCACGCAGACGAAGCCCGAGAGCTTGGCCCCGCGGGCGACCTTGGCTCCCTCGCGGACCAGGATGGGTTCCTTCGGCAGCTCGATGCCCCGGAGCGCGATGCTGCGCCGGACGAGCAGGTCCTCGTGCGCCCTCCGATACGAGCGCAGGGTTCCGAGGTCGTTCCAATAGACGCGCTCCGGGACGAAGGCCCGGACCCGACCCGGCTGTTCCGCCGCGACGCGGATGAGGGCTTCGGTCAAAGACGCCGGGCCCTGGGCCGGCAGGAAGGCCAGCAGCTCCCGCGAGAGCACGGCCACGCCGGTGTAGGTCAACAGGCGGCAGTCTTCCCGGGGCTTGGCGCCGAGCCGTCCCAGGATGTCCAGGACGACCCCCTCGCCCGAGACCAGCACCTTGTTCTCCGGGGCGAAGTCGGTCAGGGCCAGGGTCGCGACCGCGTCGTCCCGATGCGCGGCGGAGAGGGCGGTCAGGTCGAGGTCCGTGAGCACGTCGGCGTTGTGCAGGAGGAAGAACCGGTCCCGGAGGAGGAACTCCCGGGCGTTCACCAGGGCGCCCCCCGTCCCGAGGATGCGGGGCTCATGGAAGAGCCGGATGCCCTCCCCCCCGGCGAAGCCGCGCACGAAATCCCGGACCTGGTCGGCCAGGTGATGGGTGTTCACGGCGATCTCGCTGACGCCGCAGGCCTGCAGGTTCATGAGCACGTTCTTCAGGAGCGGCCGGCCGCCCACCGGCACCAGGGGCTTGGGGATGTGCTCGGTCATGGGCCGCAGGCGCGTGCCCAGGCCCGCGGCGAGCACCATGGCGCGCTTGCCCTTGAGCGTCCCTCCCGCGGCCTCAGTCATAGTGCAGGTCCGCGGCGGCCTGGCGGGAGAAGCCGGCGAGGCCCGCCTTCCAGCCCGCGGCGATGGCGCGCGGGTCCTTCCCCGCGTCGATCGCCGAGCGCAGGCCGGCGCCGCCGGCCAGGATGTCGAAGGGGAGCTTGACCCGCTCGTACTCGTAGGGAGGCTGCTTCCAGGCCAGGCCGTCGGGATGGAGTTCGCGCAGGGCGCAGAGCGCGGCCACGGCGGTGAGCACCGGGCGGAAGACGTGCCGGTCGAGCAGGTGCAGTTGGACTCCGCCGCAGACCTCGCCCGCCCATTTCTGGAAGGCGGGCTGGAAGTACATGGGCCGGAAGGCCGCGCCGGGGAGCTCCCAGTCCGCGAGCCGGTGCGCCAGCGCGTCGGCGTCCACGAAGGGCGCCCCGAACACCTCGAAGGGGCGGGTGGTGCCCCGGCCCTCGGAGATGTTCGTCCCCTCGAGCAGGACGAAGCCCGGATACGCGACGCAGGAATCCAGGGTGGGCAGGTTCGGCGACGGGAACACGTACGGGAGCCCGGTGTCCTCGAACCATTGGGAGCGGCGATAGCCCCGCATCCAGCGGACCTCGAGCTCCGCGCCGACCTTAAGCACGCGGTTGCAGAACACGGCGAGCTCGCCGCTGGTGAGGCCGTGCAGCAGCGGGATGGGCGCCAGGCCCACGAAGGACTTGAAGCCCATGTCCAGCATGGGCCCGTCCCGCCCCTGCGGGGACACGGGGTTGGGGCGGTCCAGCACGATCACCCGGACCCCCTGCGCGGCGCAGGCCTCCATGCAAAGCAGCATGGTCCAATTGAAGGTGTAGACCCGGGAGCCCGCGTCCTGCAGGTCGATGATCAGGTCGTCGAGGCCCTCCAGCATGGCGGGGGTGGGCTTGCGGTGCTCCCCGTAGAGCGAGCAGGTCTGGATGCCCGTCTTGGGGTCCGTGAAGCCCTGCCATTCGATCATGTTGTCCTGGGTCTCCCCGCGGATGCCGTGCTGGGGACCGAAGAGCCGCACGACCTTCAGGCGGTCGGAGGACAGGAAGCGGTCCGCGGCGTGGACGAGGGAGCGGTCGACGGAAGCGGGGTGGACGAGCAGGCCGACGCGGCGCCCCTTCAGGGATCGGAAGTCTTCTTGGACCAGCAGATCGAGGCCGGTCTCAACCACTAGATGCCCTTGAAGGACCGGCGCATGCCGGTCAGGCTGACGCGGCCGCCCCGGTCCATCTCGTCGATGAGGTCGAGGTAGCGCGCCGTGCCGACCGCGACGGTGGTCAGCGGGTCCTCCGCGCGCTGCACCGGCAGCTCGGTCTCCTGCCGGATGAGGTCGGGCAGCCCGCGCAGGAGCGCGCCGCCCCCGCACAGGACGATGCCCCGGTCCACCAGGTCCGCGGAGAGCTCGGCGGGGGTCTCCTCCAAGGCCTCCTTCACCATGTCCACGATGGCGGTCACGGGCTCCTTGAGGGCCTGCCGGACCTCCTCCGAGGTGATGATCACGGTGCGGGGCAGGCCGTTGGCCTGGTCCCGCCCCTTGACCTCCAGGGTCATCTCCTCGCGCAGAGGGAACACCGAGCCGATGCGGATCTTGATGTTCTCCGCGGTGGACTCCCCGATGATGAGGTTGTGCTTGCGGCGCAGGAACTGCTGGACCGCCTCGTCGAGCTCGTCGCCCGCGATCCCGATGCACTTCGAGACGACCATGCCGCCCAGCGAGATGACCGCGGCCTCGGTGGCGCCGCCGCCGATGTCCACGACCATGCTCGCGTGGGGTTCGGCGATGGGCAGGCCGACCCCGATGGCGGAGGCCATGGCCTCGTCGATGAGGAACACCTCGCGCGCGCCGGCCTGTTCGGCCGACTCCTGGACCGCGCGGCGCTCCACTTCCGTGATGCCGGAGGGGACGCTGACCACGATGCGGGGATGGAGCAGGCTGGAGCGCTGGTGGACCTTGCGGATGAAGTACTTGATCATCTCCTGCGTCACGGCGAAGTCCGCGATGACTCCGTTGCGCAGGGGCCGCACGGTCTGGATGTGGCTGGGGGTGCGCCCGAGCATCTTCTTGGCCTCGCTGCCGACGGCCAGGACCTTGCGGGTCTCGATGTCGATCGCCACCACGGAGGGCTCGCGCAGGACGATTCCCTTCCCCTGCACGCAGACGAGCGTGTTGGAGGTCCCGAGGTCGATGCCCATGTCGTTGGAGAACAATCCGAATAACCAATCAATCATCATCCGCCCCGTCCGGCGCAGGTCCCGTATTATCTTCAATTTGCGCTGAGGAATCCAGCTTTATTCCTCGCGGCAGCGCTTTCTCCAGTCTTTCCAGGTAGACCTGGCGCAAACGGTTCATCCGCTCGTCGGGAGGAAGGGCCGGATTGCGCTCATACGGACTCGGAAGGGCCGCCGCCAAAGACACCGCCTCCTCGGCGGTGAGGTCGGCCGCGGCCTTATGGAAATAGGCCTGGCTGGCCGCCTCGGCGCCGAAAACTCCCTTCCCCCATTCCACGATGTTCAGGTAGATCTCCAGGATGCGGTCCTTGCCCAGACAGCGCTCCATATGCCGCGCGATGAGGACCTCCCGGACCTTGCGGCCGAGGCTCCGCGAGGGCGAGAGGAAGATGTTCCGGGCCACCTGCTGGGTGATGGTGCTCGCGCCGCGGGCCCAGCGGCGGTTGCGGAGGTTGTAGTCCATGGCCTCCTCCAGGGCGTGCCAGTCCACCCCCTTGTGCTGGTAGAACCGGTCGTCCTCGGCGATGAGGACGCTGGCCCGAAGATAGGGCGATATGCGCTCGAGCGGCACCCACTTCATGGCGACCGCGGGGCGCTCCCCCTTGCGCAGGGTGCGGCGGACGAACAGCTTCACGTATTGGGTGGCCATGGGGTTCCGCCCGCCCAGTTCCGACACGTCCGGCAGCCAGGCCCAATACCCGAGTACCCCCAGCGCCGAGGCCAGCAGCACGGTTCCCACCCAGAAGAAAGTCCTCCCGGCCATAGCGTCCAGTATAGCCGTTTTTTCCGAGGAGCGGACCTGCCAACCCTCTTGCCAGCCGCCTTGCTTCCCTGATATATTACCCGTACCAAGCTTCGAATAATTCGAAGCGCCGGTGGAGGAAGGACATTCCATGCCAAAGAAGCTGTCGTTCGCGGCACTGTTCGCTGTTCTGATCGTCGCAGGACTGATCGTGAAGAACGCCCCGGCCGGCGAGGACAAGAAGGCCGCGCCGGCGGTGGAAGAGAAGAAGGCTGCCGACCCGAAGGCCGCTCCCGCCGCCGAGAAGAAGGCGGAGGATGCGCAGGCCGCCCCGTCTCTGGCGACCGAAGAAGAGCTCAAGGACGCTCCTGAGTTCATCAAGTACGAGAAGGCCAAGCTGGGACCGGTGAAGTTCCCTCACCACGTCCACGCCAAGACGTTCGGCTGCAAGGCCTGCCATGCCGACGAGAAACCGCTGTTCCCGAACAAGATCGATCCCGCGGCGGCCATGAAGATGGCCGACATGTACGCGGGCAAGGGCTGCGGCTCCTGCCACGACGGCAAGGACCACGGGGACCACAAGAAGGTCTTCTCGTCCAAGATGTGCATGAAGTGCCATAAGAAAGAAAAACCCGCCAAATAAGGCGCTTCTGCCGCCATTCGATCGAGTAGGACCCCCGCGTCGGGGGTCCTGCTCTTTTCCCCCGGCTCGACAAGGACAGCCCGAGGCGATAGAATGAAGCCTCCAGGAGGATTCCCATGAAGATCCATGCTTTTGCGGCCCAGCAGGCGGGCGGACGGCTCGAGCCCTTCGCGTACGAGGCGGGTCCCCTGGGCGGCAACGAGGTCGAGATCGCGGTCACGCACTGCGGCATCTGCCACTCCGACATCCATCTCATCGACAACGACTGGCATACTGACCGCTACCCTCTCGTCCCCGGCCACGAGGTCGTGGGCACTGTCCGGGCCCTGGGCGCCGCGGTCCGGGGCCTGAGCGCGGGCCAGCGCGTGGGCATCGGCTGGCAGTGCGGGTCCTGCATGCAGTGCGACTCCTGCGTGCGCGGCGACCACAACCTCTGTCCCGAGAGCCTGGGCACCTGCGCGGACCAGCACGGCGGCTTCGCCGACGCCTGCCGCGCGGACGCGCGCTTCGTGTTCCCCATCCCGGACGCCCTGGACTCGGCGGCGGTCTCCCCCCTATTCTGCGGCGGCATCACGGTGTACTCGCCCCTGGTCCATTACGGCGTGCGCCCCGCCATGCGGGTCGGGGTCATGGGCATCGGCGGCCTGGGGCACCTGGCCCTGCAGTTCTCCCGCGCCTTCGGCTGCGAGGTCACGGCCTTCTCCTCCAGCCCCGAGAAGGAAGCCGAGGCCCGAAAGTTCGGCGCCCACGGCTTCGTGTCCCTGAAGGATAAAGCCGCATTCCAAAGGGCCGCCCGCTCCCTGGACTTCCTATTCGCGACCGCGCCCCACGGCATGGACTGGGACTCGGTCATGGGCCTCCTGCGCCCGGACGGCCGCCTCTGTGTGGTGGGAGCCGTGCCTGAGCCCATCCAGCTCAACGCCTTTTCCCTCATCGTGGGCCGCCGCTCCCTCTGCGGCAGCCCCATCGGCAGCCCGGCCGCCATCCGCGAGATGCTGGAGTTCTCGGCGCGCCACCAGATCGCGGCCCAGATCGAGACCCTGCCCATGGACCGGGTCAACGACGCCCTCGAGCGCGTGCGCGCCAACAAGGCCCGCTACCGCATGGTCCTGAAGGCGTGAGGCATCGCGGATTCTTGACCCCTTCCCCCCGTAACACTCAGGACATTGCAGTCCCGGGCTTCCGGAGGTAAGCTCATGATGGTGCCCACGGAACCCGCGGAAGTCTACCCGGCCGGCCGCGAGGCCTATTACCGCGGCCTCGAGAAGATCGTCTCCGACTATTGCGCGGGGACGCTTGACCTGCGCCTCCTCCTGGAGCGCGAGCAGGAGCTCGACCGCATCTCCCGCGAGCTCAAGGCCCGCGAAGCGCAGATCGAGCGGGACCTGTCCGCGCGCCAAGCCGAACTCGAACGCCAGGCCGCGGGCCTCAAGACCTCCGTCCTCTCGGCCGACCGCAAGCAGGAAGGCGACCTGGAGCGCGCGCTCTCGGAACGCTGCGCGCAGATGGACCGCACCTACCTCTCCCGGGAACTCGCCCTCCGGGCCACCGAGGCCCTCCTGCGCCACCGCGAAAAGGCGCTCGAGTCGCGGGAAGAGGTCACCGCGAAGGGCGAGGCGGAGCTGAGCGCACGGGTCGAGAAGGCCGAGCGGGACCTGGCCGCCCGCCGCGCCGCGGCGGAAGCCGAGCTGGATCAGCGCGCCAAGGTGCTGGCGGACGACTTCCGCCGCGACTGCGAGCGCATGCAGCGGGTGTTCTCCATGGAGAAGGGGGAGCTCATCGCCCGGGCCCAGCGCTGGGAGCAGGCCGCCCGGGAAGCCCTGGACCGCGTCGCCGCGCTCGAGCACCAGAAGTTCGCCCGCCTGGAATCCAAGCCGGAATAGTGGTATGTTGCGGGCATGGGGGCCCCCATGCTTTGGATCTGCCTGGCCGTTCTGGCGCTGCCGGTGTCGGCGGAAGTAAGCCTCTCCCCTGCGACGGAAGCTCCGCAGCCTTCGGCTGAAGCGCCCATCGTTTCGACCGTTCCAACCGCGGTCAATATCTCCTCCATCACCGAGTCCACCCCGGAATCCGTTCCCGTGACCTTCCACTTCAAGGACGGGACGAAGCTGGAGGGCCGCTGGCGGGCGGGCAGCCTCGTGTTGGACCTGCCGCAAGGCCCGCTTCACACTTCAGCGGATCTCCTGCAGAAGATCGAGTTCGTGACCGGAACGCTGGATGTCCCTGTCGCCGCGCCCCAGCCCCCGCCTGAACCGCCTCAGGCCTCGGCTGCAGCCGCTGCATCTCCGCCGCCGAAGCCGCTGGCGGAACCACTCGTGGCGCGGGCCTACAAGGCCGGTGGTGTATTCGGGGGGGCAGCCCGTCGTCCATCCCAGGTCCTGGGATGGGATGCCGGCTTCTCTTTCCGGCCGGCTTCCGAACGATGGGAAGGGAGACTTGAGGGCGGTATGTTCACGCACGAACGACGCTCTTCCATCTATTCCGCGAATGATTCCGAAACCCACACCCAATGGGCGAACATAAAGTTCCTTCGAGCCAGCTGCGGTCGCCTCATCGGACTGGGCGAATTCGGATATCTGCGGAGCCTTATCGGGATCATCCCTGCGAGTCTGCGCCTAGGGGGAGGCATCGGACTCTACCGCTTGAATTCCCGAGAACATCACGCCTATCTCTTCAACTACAACACTATCTCGACATACGAACCGCAAAGGTCCTGGCACGAGGTCGTCCCCCATTTCGATGCCGGAATCATCATCCGCCTCCACCGCCGGGTCGAACTCCAGGTGTCGGCGGAGTTCATCGCCTCCAAGACCCATGTGGCCGGGTACCGCTACGGCGGGTTCTCCGAACTGCTGCAGATAGCGATCCGCTGAAGGTCAGGCGCGGAGCTACGCACGGTCATCGCGCAGGCGCTGCTCGAAAGCGCTGACGCTCAGGACCCGGGCGCCCTCGTCCTCGGCTTCACGCGCCAGGGCGCCGTCGGCGGTGACCACCACCGCGCCCTTCCCTTCATTGAGCAGGCGCCGGGCCGAGCCCAGGATGGCGTCGTCCGCGCTCTGGTCGGTGGGGAAGCGCACGAAGACCGGGGGACTGAAGCTTCCGACTTCGCGGCGGGGACCGTCGAAGAACACCTCGATGCGGATGCGGCCGTTCAGGGGTTCGGCCAGGCGGCTCCACTTCTCCAAGAGGTCCTGCGTGCGCCCTTGCTCGACTTGGGGGAAGCGCGGGTCGAAGCCGCCGCGGCGGGCGGCGTTGGTCCCATCCACGAGGTAGTTGCGCATGCCGCTAAGCGAAGTCCTTGATGTGCCAGCGCACGCCTTCGTGGTCCAGAAAGAAATAGACCCTGCCCTGGGGGGAATCCACCGCCTCCTCGATCGCCAGACCGAGGGTCTTGGCGATGAACTCTTCGGCGCCCGGCCGGCGCAGGCAGGGATTGCAGAACCCGCTCGACGCCGGCGCAGCGGCCGTCTTCTTGGCTTTGACCTCGATGCGCAGACCTTCCGGCGACGCGAACATGGACGTCCCCGAGGCGCTGATCACTTCGTAAGCGCCGCCTTCGAAGATGACCTTGAGGAACGCGCAGTACTTCGGGATGTCCGAGACGTGGGCTTCGATGTGGTCGAACTTACCGGGCATGGTCCCTCCTAGAGTCATAAGTCCAATTGCATTCGTCACCCCGGCGAAGGCCGGGGTCCAGTCGCCGGCCGTCACCCCGGCGAAAGCCGGGGTCCAGTCGCCAGCCGTCACCCCGGCGAAAGCCGGGGTCCAGTCGCCGGCCGTCACCCCGGCGAAGGCCGGGGTCCAGTCGCCGGCCGTCACCCCGGCAAAAGCCGGGGTCCAGTCGCCGGCCGTCACCCCGGCGAAAGCCGGGGTCCAGTCGCCGGCCGTCACCCCGGCGAAAGCCGGGGTCCAGGCATCAGAACGGGTTTTTTTAATCCGTTCCACACGCTGGCTACCGGCTTTCGCCGGTATGACGGCTAGCCCGAACCTTCTGGGCGACTGTGCCCGGGCACAGTCCGGGGGGCCCGCCGTTGGATAAAATGGATGAGCCGGCAACCCCCAGTGTAGTGAGTCATAAGTCCAATTGCATTCGTCACCCCGGCGAAGGCCGGGGTCCAGTCGCCGGCCGTCACCCCGGCGAAGGCCGGGGTCCAGGCATCAGAACGGGTTTTTTTAATCCGTTCCACACGCTGGCTACCGGCTTTCGCCGGTATGACGGTTTTTCGAATGCAAGAAGCGCTGGACTCACTACACTGGACTCAGGATACGATATACTGGCCCTCGGATGAACCGGGGAGAGCAGATCTGGCTGGCGGCGGGCGGGGCCCTGGCCCTGCTCTGCTGCAACGCCGTCCACTTCGGCCACTACGCCGATGACCTTGTCTGGTTCCTTTTGAGCGAGAACATGCTCCACGGCTCCCTCGACCCCGCCAGCGTCCAGCAGCGGCGCCTGGCGGCGTACCTCAAGCGCGCCGACCTGTTCGCGCTGGTCTACCGCAACGATGGGGAAGGGGTGCGGATCTTTGCCAGCCGGGCTCCGCTTTTGCCATAATGAGTCGGGACCCCATATGACGACAGGGAAGCTACTCTTTGCCGCGGTCGTGCTGGGAGCCATCGCAGGAATGTCGCTCCCGCACCTCCTGAACAAGCCGCACGCCCAGGTACACCAGTGGATCATGGTGCTCCTGCTCCCCGTGTTCCTGTTCGTGGCCGTGAAGACCCCGTCCGGCCCCGCCCCCGAGACGCCCGCCCCGGAGAAGCTCCCGCCTCAGAAGCCGCCGGAAGTCAAGAAGCTCTGAAGCGGTTCCACCCGGCCGAGGCCAGTGCGGTCAGGACGCACCAGGCGACCTCGCCGTTGAGCTTGCTCGCCCCCAGCTTGCGGTTGCGAAACACGTAGGGGACCTCGCTCGCCGGGGCGCCCTCCGGCAGGTGCTGGAGGATGTCGAAGAGTATCTTGAAGCCCTTGGGCCGGAGCCGGGGCAGGACCGTCCGGTACACATCGCGGTGTACCGCGAAAAATCCGCTCATGGGGTCGGCGACCCGCACCCGCAGCACCGCCCGCGCCAGCGCGGTCGCGACCCGGCTGCCCCACAGTCGCGTCCGGCTCCAATCCTCCACCCCCCCGCCGGCCGCGTAGCGCGACCCGATCACCACGCCCGGTCCCTGCAGCCGGGCGGTCTCGAGCATGGCCGGGATGATGGTCTCATCGTGCTGGAGGTCGGCGTCCATGACCAGCAGCCACTCCCCGGAGGAAGAGGCGAAGCCTTCCAGTACCGCGGGATAGAGCCCCCGCTCCCCGCTCCGCCGCAGGACGCGCAGCCCCGGGACGCGCGCCGTAAGGCGCTCCGCGACCTCCCAGGTGCGGTCCGGAGAGTCGTCGTCGGCCACGATGATCTCATGGGGGGTCCCGCACAGCAGTCCCTCCAGCCGCTCGAGGAGTATGGGGACGCTCTGGGCTTCGTTGTAGGTGGGGACGACCACGCTCACCCACGGGGGACCGCCCCCGGCTTCAGCGCGCGGCGGCATCACGCACCTCCCAGGTGAAATACGGCGGCCCTTCGCATTCGTAGCAGAGGCGGCTCCAGAGCTTCTTCCCGGGCGACCGGCATTCGAGGTCTTCCACCCGCATCATGAATTCCAGAGGCAGGTCGATGAAGGTGCTGTTGCTCACGAACGCGCAGATCCCCTCCCGCCGCATGACTTCGCGCAGCCGTCCCTTGGGCATGAAGTCCCCGGAATTCTCCTGGCGCCAGCCGACGCGGAAGCGGAAAGGCCGCCGCTCGAAGGAACCGAGCATCTCCCTCCAGAAGAGGATGTTGCAGCACAGCGCCATCCCCGCCAGGGCCAGGAGGGCCCGCCGCGAGCTCAGCCAGCCCACCCTGGGCATGGCCACCGCCGTGCCCGCCATCAGGAGGAACGAGGGGATCAGGTAGTACCGGATGGAGCTCGTATGCCGGAATGCGATGAAGATCGCCCCGTAGCACAACAGCCAGTACAGAAGAAAGCGCTCATACCTGGGCAGCTGACGCAAGCGCGTCCCCTTCAGCCGCTCCGCGGCGTACAGGACGAAGGCTCCCAAAAGGACCGCGGCCCAGAGGTGCAGCGGAACGCTGACCCACACGGGAGGATCCCAGGAGACCATGCGCTTGAACAGGGCCACGTTCGACCAGATCTGCAGCAGGGGCGCCGCGTGGTATACGGCGAACGCGAGCAGCCCGAGCGCCAGGAAGACCCGGAAGGCCCGCGCCGCGCGGGCGCCGCCGAACAGCCCGTCGCCGAAGAGGGCGCGGAGGACGCCGTCGCCGCGGTCCCGGAACCGGACGAAGGCGGCGGCGGCCAGGGCGGGGAGCAGCAGCAGGAAGGGACCGGCCGCCCAGCGCAGTTCCTGCCAGCGCGCGTCCGTCAGCAGCAGCTGGCAGGCCGCCAGGAGGGCCGTCATGGCCAGGGCCGCGGACGCCAGGCGGAAGAAGCGGAGCAGGCTCCAGTCCTTCTCCAGCGCGAGCGCCCCAGCCGACAGGACGAACAGGGAAAGGGGCACGGAGACGAAAATGAAATGGTTGTGCACCCCCAAGGCGGTCGCCTGCAGCAGCAGCCAGACCGCCGGGAAGCCGAAGTCCTCGTCGGCGACCAGACGGCCGCAGGCCGTAAGGACGAGGGCGAGCAGCAGATTCTGCAGCGCGCACACCTCCCAGGCCAGCCGGGATTCGAACAGGAAGAAGGCGGAGGTCCCCAACAGGTACAGCCAGGAGAGCCCGCTCGCGGAACCGAAGCGCTTCCAGAGATGCGCCAGCACGATGAGCCCCGCCGCGCCGTTGGCGGCGACCCCCAGGAGCCGGAGGGCGGCTGCGCTCGGCGTCAGCACCGCGAACACCCCGGCCACGAGGAGCCCGAAGAGGACCCCGACGTAGTCGGTCATCCCGTGAAAAGTGAAGAAGCCCAGGCGCGCCAATTCCCGCGGGAACAGGCCTATCCAGGCCTCGTCTCCGTGCAGGGCGGGGAACGAGCCCAGGCGGAAGCTCAGGGCCGCCCCCACATAGAACGCCATGGCCGCGGCCAGCCAGCCGCGCATCAGTCGCTCCTCCGCATCCTGGGCTCGCTCAAGCGCGGGATGATCATGCGCACGGTCCCGTCCTGGAACTGCACCCGGTTGACCCATTCCCGCCGCTCGTCGAAGACCTCCAGGGATTTGGAGAGCACCCGCCCGGGCCCGTAGACCCCGTGCTCCACGAGGTCCCCAGGTGAGAAAGCCTCCTCCGCCCCTTCCGTTTCCCGCTCCGCTGGTTCCGGCCCGCCGGCTCCCGCGGCCGGCGGCGCCCCGCTGGTCCGGATCAGGTGCGCGCGGTCCATGATCCGCTTGAACACCTGCAGGCCGTTGCCCCCCTCCAGGTCGCCGCCGGCGTCCTCGGCGGCCTCGGCCGCGGTCATCAGGGCCTGGCGCGACCCCAGGAGCACGACCTTGGTCCGGGCCCGGCTGACCGCCACGTTGATCCGGTTCGGGTTGAAGAGGAAGGCCGCCAGGCGCCCGAGGTAGCGCAGGTCCGAGGAGGTCAGGGATACGACGATCATCTCCCGCTCCTGACCCTGGAAGCGCTCCACCGTCGAGGCTGCCGGGCCGCGCCGGCCCAGGAGGAAGCGGATGCGGTTGGCCTGCGCCCGGTAAGGCGCGATCACGCCGATCTCCTCGGCCGCCAGGCCGCAGCGGACCGCCTCCATCGCGACCGCGGAGGCCCACAGGGCCTCCGGCTCGGAGAACCCGCGGCAGCCTTCATGGGGGACGTCCACGAACACCAGGCTCCGGTCGGAGCGCAGGATCTCGGCGAAGGGGCCGCGCGGCCGCGAGCGCAGGACGAGGGCGCGCCCCGCCGACGCCGACGTGGGCTCCAGCGCCGAGCCGTAGAAACAGTCCGAGACCACGGAGCAGAGCTCCGCGTTGAGGCGCCGCGTCTCCCGCAGGAGGTGGGGGTCGCCGTAGCGCCGCCGGATGAACTCCAAGGCCGACCAGCGCGCCGAGGAGCCGGCTGCGTCCTCCGATGACCGCTCCATGATCGGAGGCAGCTGGGCGTCGTCCCCGATGAACACCGTCTGGGCGGCGAGCAGGCGCGCGCCCAGCGCCAGGACCAGCGGAGCCTGCCCCGCCTCGTCGAAAAGGGCCACGTCGAACATGCGGAAAGCGGGGAGGGCCGCGGCGGCGTGCACGGCCGCGTAGACCGTGGCCCCGACCACGACCGGCCGCTTGCGGCCGCCCAGGCGCGGCACCGGCCGGACCCCCTCCGGAAGGCCCTCGTTGTTGCCGCGCGACGCGGCCAGCTTGAGGAAGCCCTCCCCCAGGAGCCGCTCGGCGGCGGGATCGGACTCCGCGTACCGGCGGGCCAGAAGGCCGATCTCGCCCAGGGCCTGATGGATGGCCTGATGGGAGACCGCGGTCACCAGCACCCGGCAGTTCTCGACCAGGGCGAAATGCAGGGCGAGATGGGCGAGGAGATGCGTCTTGCCGGAGCCGGGGGGCCCCTGGATCGCGGACCAGCGCGGCGTCCGCACCGCCAGGTCGAAGGCCTCCGCGAGGGTCCCGTCCAGCCCCGGCCGGGACACGGCATCCCCCGCGGCGGGCTCGCGGTGTTCGGTCCCGGCGAGCCAGGCCGCGAGCCCCTCCGATTCAGCCTCCCGGAGGATGGAGAGCTGGGTATCCAGCAGATCGAAGACGTCCTCGTCGAGGACCCAGGGCTCGCTCGACTCGAGGCTTTCCGGCTGCTCCACATGGCCGCCCAGCCGGAACCAATAATGGGCGCCGTCGTAGCGGTCGTCGAGGAGCTCCAGCCGGGCCGCCGCGCAGCGCGGGTCGCCCCGGCTCAGGCGCACCCGCGTCCCGGGCCGGAAGCGGGAGTCGTTGCGCTCGGCGCAGAACACGTAGACCGGCTTGCCCGAACCCTCCTCGGTCCCCCGGAAATAAGCGTCCACGACGGTCGTGCCGGCGGCCACGCGCTCTTCCAGGGGACGGTCGTAGGCGGCCTCCCGCCCCTGCAGATGGGCGGACTGCTCGCGCTCCATCGACGACACCAGGTCCGAGATCTCCCGCGTCTCCGGGACCCAATCCCCTGCTTCGGCCATGCCCTCCTCCCTAGCCGACCTCGACGAGGGCGAAGTTGAGGTATTCCGTCTCCGGCATGCTCAGCAGGACCGGGTGGTCCTTGCCCGGCCCCCGCAGCTCGATCAGGCGGGAAGACTTCTGGGCCTTGGAGGCGGCGCCCCGGAGCATCGACACGAAGAGCTCCCGCGAGACGTGATGGGAACAGGTGCTCGTCGCGAGCAGCCCCCCGCGCCCGAGACAGCGCAGGGCGTTGGAGTTCATGCGCTCATAGGCGCGCAGCGCCTTGGCCAGGACCTTCTTCGATGGGACCAGGCTCGGCGGGTCGAGGAGCAGCAGGTCCGGCCGCAGTTCCCGGCGCGTGTCGGAGAACCCCGCCAGGAACTCCTCGGCGTCCCCCGCCTCGAACACGCAGCGCTCCAGGCCGTTGAGCTTGGCGTTCTCGCGGGCCAGTTCCAGCGCGGCCTCGGAGCTGTCCACGCCGATGACGCGGGCCGCGCCCGCCTGCGCCGCGCGCAAGCTGAAGGCGCCCACGTAGCAGTGGAGGTCCAGCACGTTGCGTCCCTTGCAATAAGTCTGCAGGAGGGCCCGGTTCTCCCGCTGGTCGAAGTAGAAGCCCGTCTTCTGTCCGCCGGCGAGGGCCACCAGGAACTTGAGCCCCCCCTCCTCGATCATCACCCGGTCCGGGACCTCCCCGGAGAGCACGCGGGTGTAGGAGGTCAGGCCCTCCAGCGCGCGGGTCGGGTGGTCGTTCTTGAGCAGGATGCCCTGGGGATGGAAAACCTCGTTGAGGGCCTCCCCGATGGCGTCCAGCTGGAGCTCCATCCCGGCGGCCAGGACCTGGACGACCAGCACGTCTTCGTAGCGGTCCACCACGAGGCCGGGCAGGCCGTCGGACTCCCCGAACACGAGCCGGCAGGAACGGACCTCGCCGAGATGCCGGCGGCGGTAGTCCGCGCAGCGCTGCAGGCGCTCCCGAAAGAAGGCCGCATCCACTCTCACGGGCTCGCGGGTCAGGAGCCGGAACGCGATAAGACTGCGCGGATTGAAGAACCCCATGCCGAGGAGAGCGCCCGCCGAGCCGCGCAGGACCGCGAGCGTCCCCGGCGGGATGGTCTTGGGCACGGCGGCGAGCTCGTTGGAGAATATCCAGGGGTGCCCCCCCAGCAAGCGTGATTCTTCCCTGGGTTTCAGGCTCAAAGACAGCGACGGCGCGACCGATCCCTCAACGGGCATGAACTACCTCCCCGATCCTGATATCGTGCGACTCCGCCAGATTCCCGTCCCGCAGCGCGAACTCGACGAAACCGAGCGACCCCGTGAGCGCCAGGGGACGGCCCGGCCGCGCCGAGGCGTAGCTTTCCCGCAAAGCGCCGAACTGCACCCCGCGGGCGGAGAACGCCTTGCCCGGCCCCAGGTCCGCGGCCCGGATGTTGGTGACCGCGTTGCCGAACCCGTCCACGGCGATGACTTCCCCCCGGACCGCGCCCCCGCGGCGGCGCACCGCGGGAAAAGGGAGCCGCTTGCAGGAGACGCAGCGCGGGCCGAGCTCCTCCGGAGACAGCCCTCCCGCGAGGGCGGCGGCCACCGGAGCGAACACGTCCCGCCCCTGGAAGGTGCGGCTGACCTCGGGCAGGAACAGGGAGCGGTTGGTCACCCGCCGCAGTTCCAGGCCCGCCGCGCCGCGCAGCGTCCAGCTGAGCAGTCCGTTGTCCGGCGCCAGGTACTGGCGGCGCCCGTCGCTCGCCCACAGGACCGCGCGCGCCGTGCCCACGCCGGGGTCCACCACGCAGACGAACAGGGTGCCGGCCGGGAAGAACGGCGCCGCGGCCAGCAGGTGCAGGGCCCCCATGCGCACGTCCTGCGGCGGGACCTCGTGGCACAGGTCCACGATCCGCGCGCCCGGAGCCCGACCCAGGAGCACGCCCTTCATGACGCCGACGTAGGGGTCGCGGCTCCCGAAATCGGTCAGCAGGGCGATGAGCGGGCTCACAGGATGCCCTCCCGGCGCAGCACCTGCCGGACGGCCCCGCCGTAAGGGGCGAGGTCGAAGCAGCGGGACAAGCCCTTCCGGGTGAAGCGGGCGCGGATGGCGGGGTCCTTCCAGAGGACCTCCTGGAAGGGCTCCCGGGTGCGCCAGGTCTCCATGGCGCCGCGCTGGACGATGTCGTAGGCGTCCATGCGGCTCAGGCCGCGGTCGATCAGGTTCAGGAGGACCCGCTGGCTGAACACCAGGCCGCAGGAGGCGTCCAGGTTGCGCCGCATGGCCGCGGGATACACCTGGAGCCCCGCCACGACCCGGGTGAAGCGCTGCAGCATGAAATCCAGCAGGATGGCGGCGTCCGGCAGGGCCACGCGCTCCACGGACGAATGGCTGATGTCGCGCTCGTGCCAGAGCGCGATGTCCTCGAGCATGGGGACCGCGTGCCCCCGGATCAGCCGCGCCAGCCCGCAGAGGTTCTCGCAGAGGATGGGGTTGCGCTTGTGCGGCATGGCCGACGAGCCTTTCTGGCCCTTGCCGAAGGGCTCCTCCGCCTCGAGCACCTCGGTGCGCTGGAGGTGCCGGATCTCCGTGGCGAACCGCTCGATGGCCCCCGCCGAGAGGGCCAGCGCGGCGAAGAATTCGGCGTGCCGGTCGCGGGGCACGACCTGGGTGGATACCGGCTCGGGCGCGAGCCCCAGCCGCCGCAGCACCGCGGTTTCCAGCCGGGGCGGGAAATGGGCGTAGCTGCCCACGGCCCCGGAGAGCTTCCCGAAGGAGACCGCCTCCCGCGCCCGCCGGAGCCGGAGCAGGTTGCGGCGGCCCTCGGCGTGCCAGCCCGCGAGCTTGAGCCCGAAGGTGGTGGGCTCGGCGTGCACGCCGTGCGTGCGCCCCGCCATCCAGGTCCGCGCGTGCCGGCGCGACAGGGTCCGGATCGCGGCCAGCAGGGCCTCCCAATCGGCGATCAGGAGACCGGCCGCGTCGCGCAGCTGCAGGGCCAGCGCGGTGTCGAGCACATCCGAGGAGGTCAGGCCGTAATGGAGGTACTGGGCGATGCGCGGGGCCTTGCGCCGCAGGGCGTCCGAGACCACCTGCAGCAGGGCGACGACGTCGTGGCCGCTCTCCTCCTCCTTTTTCAGGACCCGGCCCTCCAGGCCCCCGGCGCGCAGCAGGGAACGGAAGACCCCGATCTCCGCGCGGGGCAGGCGCTTGAGATGGGCGATGGCCTCGGTCCAGGCGAGCTCCACCTCCAGCATCCGGCGCAGGCGGGCCTCCGTCTCCCAGATCCCCACCATCTCCGGCCGTGAATAGCGAAGTATCATGGCGTCCCCCTCGGCATCCCGCAGGAAAGCTTTTCCTCGAGCGGCGCGAAGGGCGCCGCCCGCTTGAAGCCCCCGGCCAGGGAATCCTCGATGTCGTTGTCCCCCATCTTCCGGCTGTTGAACTCCATGTCCGGATCGTTGAGGTTCTTCTTCAAAGACAGGTCGATGGCCGGCCGCCCCTTCGTGTCCGTGAGATGGAAGGGGAGGTTGCCCCGGGGCTTGGGGATGCGCAGGAGCACGTGCAGGTCCAGCCCCTCCTTCGGGAAGTCCACGCGGCCGTCGGCGAAGCAGAGGAACTGGTTGCTGTCGAAATGCACGTAGCGTACGTCGACGATGCCGTCGTTGACCCCGAAGTCCCCGTAGGTCCGCGTGAAATCGAGCGTCAGCGGGACGGCGGTGTCCAGGCTCAAGACCGCCTTCCGCTCGATCTTCTGCATCTCCACGAAGGGCAGCAGCAGGACGTTGAGCAGGGGGTGGGCTTTCTGCATGGTCGGGATGTTGGAGATCCGCCCCGGGCCGAACCCGGCCGTGAAATGCCCGTCCACGTCCGTCAGCCCCTTGGAGATGTTCTTGATGTCGCAGACCACGTCGAGGCTCTGGGTGTCGAAATTGGGGCTATGCGCGCGCTGGACCTTCAGGCGGCCGATCAGGTCGGGGAACTTCTCCGGGATGGCGTACTTGAACACGCGCGACCAGTCGTTGGAGGTCTTGGGGCCCGGAGCCTCCCCCTTCTCGGCGCGGCGCAGCTCGATGAGGTTCATGATGGCGGAATAGAGCTCGTCGGAGCGCAGGGAATCCACCGTCCCGTCGAAGTAGACGGCCTTGGGCGCCGCCAGGTGCTCGACGCAGCCGCGCAGGTCGATGCGCGACCCGTTCCAGGTGACCGCGAGCCTGGGCACGGCCATGTTCCCCTTGTCGATCCGGGCCGAGACGTCCACGTCGGAGAGGGCGTTGGCGTAGGCCACGTAGGTGCCCTTGGCGGCGCGCAGCTCCCAGGTCTTGAGCCCCTCCTCCGCCCGGATGGAGAGGTCCATCTTGGACATCCGCTTCTGGTTCTTGAACGACATCGCGAAGCCGCGCAGCTGCAGCGCGACCTGGGCCAAGGACGGCTTCGCGTAGGGCCCCTCCACGATGACGGAACCGGCCGCGGTCCCCTCGATGCCGTGGCCGCCCCACCCGGGATACACCGCGATGACCTTCTCCAGGGGCAGGCCCGGGGTCTGGAGCTTCAGGCGGAACCGCCCCTTCGCGAAGTCCACATTCCCGAAGGAGGCCAGGCGCAGTCCGTTCGCCGCGAAACCCAGGTGCCCGATGTGGAACACCCGGGCCAGCCCCTCCCCCGGGGCCGGCTCGGCGCGCAGCTCCCAGCGGCTGGCCGGGAAGTCGATGCCGGGGGGCACCGCCCCGTAGGGGGAGAGGGTCTCGGAGGTCAGGCGCGGCGCGTCGATCTGGAGATTGAGCGCGGGCCGCAGGAAATTGCGCACGGTCCCGGAGACCTGGAAGGGCTGGCCGTTGAGGCGCAAAGACAACTTCTCCGCGGCCAATGCCGCCGATTCCAGCCGGAAGCGTCCCAGCGACGCGTTCCCCTCGAGGGAGACGACCGCCTGCACCGCCTTGCCGGCGACGCGGCTGGAGTTGCGGAAACCGAAGCGGACCGCGAAAGGGGCGTCCAGGCTGAACCGGTCCGCGTTCAGGCCGAGGTCCTCGAAGACCAGGGAAAGGTCCCGCGTCAGGTCCTCGTAGACCACCGTGCCGCGCTCGATGGAGATGCGGTCGGCGGCCTCCAGGGGAGGCAAGGACAGCCGCCCCTTCCGGGGGGCCCGCTTGGCCAGAGCCTCCAGCAGGCTCGAGAAATTCCAGGTCCCGTCCTTGCGGCGGACCACATGGATGCGCGGGGACATGAGCAGGACCCGGCTCAGCTCGATCTTGCCCTGCAGGAGCGGGGACAGCTTCACCGTGACCAGCAGGAAATCGCTGGAGAGGAAGGGGGAGTCGGGGGACTCGGGGCTGTCGCTGACCTCGAGGCCGCTGACCTTGATCCCCTGATGGAGCACCAGGGTCACATGGCGGATGCGCACCGGACGCTGGAAGGTCTGCTCCAGCTCGGCGATGATGCGCGACTTGAGGGCTTCCGGTGTGACGTAGACCTTGACCGCCACGGCCGCCAGGACCCCGAGGCAGACCAGGAGTATCCACAGCCCCACGAGCAGGCGCACGGACCGGCGGAAGAAGGCGTAAAGGAATCTGAATAAGGTCCAGCGCCGGGCGCGCGACATGGGACGCTATTTTAACTTTTTTGTTCGCGCAGGCGCGCGAACTCAGAAAGAGGACAGGACCGCCGCCGACAACAGGGGCAGCCAGAGGTTGTCGTCGAGCGGCAGGGGCACCAGCTCCAGGAGGGTCGCGACCGCGGCTCCCGCGGCCAGCGGGACCCCGCGCAGGCCCACGGCCCAGCCGGCCGCCAGGCAGGCGGCGAAGCAGCCGAGGGAGCCCTCCAAGGTCTTGCGCCGCCCCCCGAAGCCGATCTGGGTCCGGCCCCAGGCGCGGCCGACCAGGGCCGCGGCCCCATCCCCCAGGGCCAGGTAGAGGATGGCCGCGCTCACGACCATCGGCCGGTCGCCGAACAGGAAGAGGGTCAACCAGCAGCCCAGCGTGGTCCAGAGGATGCCGCTGACGCGATGCTCCTCATCGGGACGATGGATGTTCCCGACCAGCCGCATGAGGGTCCCGTTGACCCGGGGATAGCGCAGCCGGACCCACTCGACGCAGCCTTCCAGGAGGATCCAGACCGCCATGAGCGTGAGCGTCGTCCGAGCCCCGAACCGATGATACGCGGCGAGATAGAGCAGGCTCAGGCAGTGGAAGGCCTTGCGTTTGAATTCCTTCAGGAGCTCCGGCCGCGCGCTCACGGCCCCCCCCAGGCGGGCTGCAGGAGCCCTCCGAGTCCCGACCAGAAATGCACGCTCGAGCCCGCCACCCAGCGCAGTCTCCCGGCCAGGGACACCGAGACCGGGAACAGGCACTTGAGCGCCGCGAGCATGACCAGGGCGTTGAGCAGGGCGATGAGCGCCAAGGACAGCGCCAGCCCCGCCTGGTCCAGGTCGCTCTGCCGCGTGACCCAGAGGGAGCGTACGGTGTGCATCCAATGGAACGAGAGCGCGGCTCCCATCAGGGCCAGAAAGAGCCCGCGGGCTCCGGGAGCCGCGCCCGCCCACAGGGCCAGGCGGTAGGCCCCCGCCACGACCAGCCCGTAGAAGGGGATCCAATAGGGGGCGAGCGCCACGAAGGCGCTCATATGCGAAAGGTCGACGCGCCCGCTGTCGGAAGCGACCACGATCCGGTACACCTTGCCCCCTCCCGCCCAGACCGCCGCGGCGTGCGTCAGCTCATGGCCCAGGACGTAGAGGCGGCTCAGGCGGACGATCCCCAGCAGATGGAGCGCGGCGTAGCCGGCGAAGCCCGCGACGAACGGGCCGATCCCGCGCAGCGCCCCGTCCCGGGCGGCCGCGGCCTGGGCCAGGTCCCCGAAGGACCGGGCCAGGGCGACGACCGACAAGACCGCCGTCGGCATCAGCGCCAGGCCCAGAGCGGTCCGGAGCCAGCCGCCGATGGAGAGCCCGAATCGGCGCCCCGCGGGCCGCCGTGAGCGGCTCACTCGAGCATGTACTCTTCGTAGGGGATCTTCCGGCGGTCCAGCTCCTGCTTCCAGAGGTCCTTGGTCAGGGCCATCTTCTCGCGGGAGAGCCGCACCCACCGGCTCTCGGGCGGAGAGAAGAGCTCCACCGCGGTCTTGTACCAGTGGTAGGCATATTTCACGGAACTCTCGGCCACGGCCTCGTCGCGGCGGAAGCGCTCCAGCTCCATGCGCTGCAGGAATTCCGGTTCGGACAAGCGCCCCGCGGACTTCTCCGCGTCGAGCCGCCGGGACTCTCGCTGGAATTCCGCCTCGAAATGGGATTTCTTGGCCTCGGGGTCGCGGTGCCATTCCAGGAAGCGCTCCCCCTCGAGATAGGCGGACCGGGCCCGCAGGACGAGATCCAGGTAGACCAGGGCAGTCACCGCGAGGGCCGCGGCGACGGCGAACTTGGCCCAGCGCAGGACGGTCGGCACCGCTACCAGCCGCTGGACATGGGTCCCCGGTCCGTGGTCCGGCGGACCTCGGGGGGACGCGTCTGCAGCAGGCGGTGGAGCAGGGCACCCAGCATCGCGGGGCGGACGGGCTTCTCGAGGTACTCCCGCACGTTGGCTTCCTGACGGATCATCTCCACGGTCTGGCGGTCGATCCGCCGTCCCGTGATGACGACGATGGGAGTGCCCCGCGCGTCGCCCATCTGGAGTTCCTTGACGACCTCGAAGCCCCCCATGCCGGGAAGCATGAAGTCCAGGATGATCAGGTCCGGGGTGACGGCCTCCACCTTGCGCAGCGCTTCCGCGCCGTCGGAGGCGCGGTCCACCTGGAAGCCCTCGCGCTTGACCAGGTGTTCCAGCAGGTCCAGGATGCTCTCATCGTCATCGACGATGAGGACCCGCTTCGTCGACGGGTCGGCCAACTGCGGGATCTGCATGCCGTCATCTTCCATCGCGCGCTCCGTCTGAAGTCAATTCAAGCCGGCTTGCGGGTGTTCAAGATCCGGTGCACCGTCATCGCCAGGACGGCCGCGCGGATCGGCTTGTCGTAATATTCGACCACATTCGGCTCCTGTCGGATCATGTCCACCATCGAAAGATCCGTGGTCCGCCCCGTCATCAGGATCACCGGGATCCCGGAAGTCGGCCCGTCCTGGAGGGCCCGCAGGACCTCGTAGCCCCCCATCCCCGGCATCATGAGGTCCAGCATGATCAGGTCGGGCCGCCGGGCCTGCACCGCCGAGAGGGCCTCGCGCCCGTCCTCGGCCACGCCGACCTCGAACCCTTCCTTGCCCAGGATCACCTTCATGAGCTCGCGGATCCCCTCATCATCGTCGGCGACGAGGATGAACTTGGTCTTGGGATCAGCGCGCTCTTGTGGTGCTCCCTCCATAAATCGGCTGGACGCAAAACGGTACCAAAATCGGCCCGTCTCTGCAATCCGCTTACGCCGAGGATCCCTTAGAGGTTCGTAGTGACCAGGGTCTCGGTGTTCTGGACCCCGTGGATGCCCCGGATCTCCCGGACGATCAGGCCGCTCAGCTTGTCGATGGTGTCCGCTTCCGCCGTCAGGATCGCGTCCCAGGACCCGAAGGTCAGGAACACGTCGTTGATCCCCTTGATGGTGCGGATCTGATTGACGGCCTTCTGCTCGAGACCGGCGATCAGCTTGCATAATACGAAGGCTTTCATGGTGTTCCTCTCTTATCTTTTTTTGTTCCAATGCTCCGCGCCGTACCGCTCGCCTCTCAGGCGCTGCGCCTCCGCCGCCGTGGCCGGCCGGGGCTCGCGCGGTACGAAGATCGTCCCTTTCTGCAGGCTGAACCCCTCCAGCACCGCCCGCGCCAGACGCTCCCGGGGAGCCGGGGCGAAGCCCTCGGGGCGCAGCGACCCCTGATAGAGGCCCATCCCCCGGCGCCGCCGCAGGGCACCGCCCAGCACCTTCCCCCCGCCGGCGTCGACCAGGTCCTCGGGCTCCGGACCCGAGAAGCATTCCTGCCGCGGCCCCGCGCCCCCTTCGGGCGGCCCGGGTCTCCAGAGCCGCGACCAGAAGCCGTGCGCCTTGAGGCCCAGCTGCACCGCCATGTGGATCTCGCGGTACACGAAGACCGGCGTCGAGAGCTCCGGCCACGGGAAGACCAGCGAAAACGTCACGTCCCCGTCGTGGAACACGATCCCGCCCCCCGTCGAGCGCCGCGTGAGGGGCACCTGCTTCCCGGGCCAGCGCAGCCGCACGGCCGCCGCGACCGCCTCGTGGCGCTGGGAGTAACCGAACGTCGCGCCGAACGGCGCCTCCCCGGCCCACGCGAAGAAGCGCAGCACGCACTCCCCGGGGCTCCCGCCCTCTCCGGGAGCGGAGGACGACCGCCCTGCGAGGGCCTCGGCCCCTTGGCCGCAGGCCGTTTCCAGGACCGCCTCGTCCATCGCCATGTGGGCGAAGACATCCATCGGCCCCGTCTGCAGGAGAACCGCGCGCATGGTGCCCGGGTCAGATCAGGGAGCGGATCTTCTCCTGCAGGCGCTCCGGGGCTTCCAACCCCTCCAGACGCAGCGTCCCTTTCGTCGAGACCACCTCCACGTCCCCGATCCCCAAGGCCGTCTGCAGCGGGGTCCGCAGCAGCCGCACCTCGCGGACGAATTCCAGGGGGACCTCCCCCCCGCGCCGGGCCGGGAAGCCGCCCTGGCGCAGGACCCGGCGGTCCGTCACGACGTACTCCACCGCGGCCGTGTCGACCGCCAGCCAGATCCCGAACACCAGGCCGGCGAGGCACAGGAGGAGCGCCGCGACGTGCACCAGGGCCGCGGCCGCCAGGCCCGTGCAGACCAGGGATACCGCGCCGAGGATCCAGAAGGGCCTGCGCAGGATCGAGGGATTGTCCACCAGCAGCTGCAGCTCGTTGCGCGGCATCCCCGGTCAGTGACCGCCGGCTTTGAGGAACTTATCGTACGCCGCGGCGTCCATGAGCTCCCCGAGCTCGCCGGCGTTCGCGGGCTTCACCCGGAAGAACCAGCCCTTGTCCTGGGGCGACTCGTTGACCAGTCCGGGCGCCTTGGCCAGCTCGCCGTTCACGGCGACGATCTCCCCGGATATCGGGGCGTAGATGTCGAACGCCGCCTTGACCGACTCCACGACCGCGACCGCCTCGCCCTTGGAGACCTTCCGCCCGACCTTGGGCAGGTCCACGAACACGACGTCCGTGATCTCCTTCTGGGCGTGGTCCGACACGCCGACGGTCACGACGTCGCCGGCGGAGGCCGCCCACTCGTGGGATTTCGTGTACCGACATGCGTCAGCATTCGTCATGATCACCTCTCCTATTTGGGAAGCCGATAGAACGGAAGCGCCGCGACCTCGGCGGCCACGGTCCGCCCGTGCATGTCCAAGGCCACGCGCGTCCCGGCCGCCAGGTCGGTCCGGTCGAAGTAGCCCATGCCGATGCCGATCCGGAACGTCGGAGAGAACGACGCGCTCGACAGCGTCCCCAGCCGCCGGCCGTCGAGCGTCACGGCCATGCCCGCGCGGGGCACCCCGCCCTCCAGCATCCGGATCCCCGTCAAGCGCCGGCGGATGCCCGAGTCCTTCTGGGCCTCCAGCCACTTCTTGCCGATGAAATCCTTCTTGGTCAGCTTCACCACCCAGCCGTAGCCGGCCTCGAAAGGGGAATGCTCGTCGTCGATGTCCGAGCCGTAGAGCAGGTACCCGGCCTCGAGCCGGAGCGTGTCGCGCGCGCCCAGCCCGCAGGGCAGCAGGCCGAAGGCGCTCCCCTTGGCCATCAGGGCCTGCCAGACCAGCGGGGTGACGGCCGTGGGCACGATGAACTCGCACCCGTCCTCTCCCGTGTAGCCGGTGCGGGTGATGAGCGAGGGCTCGCCGAAAAGCTCCAGTTCCAACGCCCCGAAGCGCTTGAGCTTCGCGCTGCCGGGAGCGATGACGTCCATGAGCTCCGCGGCGCGCGGGCCCTGCAGGGCCACCATGCCGTAGTCGTCGCCGCGGTCCGCCAGGCGGACGTCCAGGCCCTTGGCCTGCAGGGTCATCCATGCGAAGTCCTTCTCGCGCGTCGCCGCGTTCACGACGATGAAGAAGCGGTCGGCGGCCAGGCGGGAGACGATGATGTCGTCGACGATCCCGCCGCGCTCGTTGGGCATGTGGGAGTACATCGCGTCGCCGGGCTTGAGCCGCTCCGCGTCGTTGGAATTGATCTTCTGGACGAATTCCAGCGCCTGGGGACCCGAAACCGTCACCTGCCCCATGTGGGAGACGTCGAAGATTCCGCAGGCGGTCCGAACGGCCTGATGCTCCTTGACGATGCTGGAGTACTGCACCGGGAGCTCCCAGCCATGGAAATCCACGATCTTCCCGCCGGCTTCCTTGTGGAGCTCGTACAGCGGGGTCCGCCGCGCTGCGCTGGCCGTTGTCATGGTGGATACCTCTCGGGAAAACAGTATCACAAAAAACGCGCGGCCGCAAAGACGGCGTAACATCCATGCCGTACCCTAGAGCCGTGCGCTATTGGCTCTGCGTCCGCGGCCGCGTGAGCGGCCCGTTCTCCCCCGAGGAACTCGCCGCGAACCCGGATTTCCGGGCCGCCGCGCTCGTGTGCCCGGAGGAACGGCCCGACCGCGCCCAGCCCTGGACCCGGGCCGACCGCTTGGACGGACTCCGCTCCGTCCTGCCGCCCGATTATCACCTGACGACCCCCGGCGGCGGCCGGGAACCGGCCTGGCTGCCGCGCGACCCCACCATCTCGGACGCGGCCGCCGCGCACTCCCTGGAGGACGGCATCCGCGCCTTGGAGGCGCGGCTGACCGCGGCTCTGGAACGCCTGCGCAATCGCGACGTCGAGCAGGCCGCCCTGAAGCGGGACATCCGCCGCAAGGAGACCGCGCTCAACGCCCTGCGCCGGGTGCTCTCGGCCCTCACGGAAAGGCTGCAGGCGCTGGCGGGGATGCACGAGGCCCTCCGGGCCACGCAGGAACGCATCGGCTCCCAGGGGGATACGCTGGACGACTTCCGCCAACGCCTCCACGGCATCCGGCTGGAGACCGCCGCGGCGCTGAGCACCGCCGAGGAGGCGGCGCGCCGCACGGCGGCCGAGGCCCGCGCCCTCGTGGCGGAAGCCCAAGGCCAGGTCGAAGCGGCCCTGCGCGCCGCGGCCGAGGCCTTGGACGCCGCGTCGAAGACGGAGATGCGGGCCGCCGCGGCGGAACGCCTGGCGCGCCGGAAGCCCGGCAAGTCCCGCCGCTCCCCCCGGCCCCCGTCCGCCCCGGGCGACCTGGACTTCCCGGACCCGACCTCCATCGACGGTCTTTAGCCCGAACCTTCCGGGCGACTGTGCCCGGGCACAGTCCGGGGACAAATGATCAAAGTGTAATCCGATGTGAGGGATCGAGCCGCTCTCGAATCCACATCTTGATGATGGCCTGTCGAGAGACGTTCAGCTTGACCGCCTCTTGGTCGAGCATCTCGACCATCCATGACGGGAAATCCACATTGACTCTCTGAACAACGGTGGCATTCTTGAGGTCGAGAAACCCCGAGATATCCTCGGCGCGATCAAACTTCCTATCAAAGGCCGCGGCGCTGATGGTCTTACGCATCTTCTTGGCCCCGGATATGGCTTTCATATATTCTCTCCAATCGGCGATCTGCCCTATGGCAGCTGATGAGTCGTATCGCTTCCCCTCGCCTAGTGAAAACTGCGGCGTAACATTTACCATCCATCCTCGCCAGCAGCAGGAGGCGAATTTCGCCGGTTACGTTCTTGGCGGGGAGGATGACGTGAGTTTCGTCCCATATGGGGCCAGGGGCCGATGATAAAAATCTCAAGGAACTACTCTAAAGTACGATCGCCCCTCATCGATTACGGATTCTAGGCGACTGTGCCCGGGCACAGTCCGGGGGGGCCCGTCGCTAGGCGGTGGAGAGGATGCGGCGCAGGATGCGCCCGAGCTTCTCCTTGACCTCGGCGTCGGGGAAGCCGAAGGAGGCCACGCAGTACCCGTCGGCGTCGGTCCAGGAGCGGCGCACCCGGGCCGGGAGCCCTTCCAGCCGCTCTCCCGGCAGGTCGAAGCTGAGCAGGAGCGGGTCGGCGTCGCGCACCCGGCGGCGGGTGATCAGCCGGCCTCCGCCCGGACCGAGTTCGATGAAGCGGCCCCAGGAATCCTCCACCTCGCCGTCCGCGAACCGGATGAGGACGGGGATGAAGCGGGCGGAGTCGACCCTCATGGGTTGCGGAGGGTCTTGAGCAGCTCGGGCGGGAGGCGGTGGAGGAAGACCCGCCCCGAGCCCTCGCCCTTGCCCCGCCGCTCGCCCACGCTCCAGAAGCTTTCGCCGTCGAAGGCGAGCCCGGTCGGCTTCCAATCGCCGGACTGGTACTCGGGCAGCGGCAGGCGCGCGGTGACGCGCTCCGGCATGGCAAGGTCGTGGCGCAGGAGCTCCCGGTTCCCGGCGTCCAAAGACCATAGGGCGCGCCCGTCGTAGGCCAGCGCGGCGGGATTCTTCCCGGGATAGGGATAGGAGGCGGCCACCGTCAGCTCCGAATCGAGGATGCGCTTGTGGAGCTTCCCCTCCGCGGCGTCGCAGGTCCAGAGATAGAGGCCGTCGTAGGCCATGCCGACCGTCTGAGGCGCCGCGTCGCGCACCTGGGTGAGGACGGTCAGCCGGTCGTCGAGCATGTGCTTGACGATGCTCCGGGGCGCCGCGGCGACCCACAGGGCGTCCCCGGCGAAGGCGATGGCCCCCGGGACCTCCTTGGGAAGGTGCCGGGTCCATTCGACGCGCAGGTCGGAGCGGCGATGGCGGGACAAGGACTGCGCGTACCAGTCCGCGACCCAGAAGTCCCGGCCGTCGAAGGCGAACCCGGCGGGATACGCCGACGGCAGGTCCCAGGCCCGGGGACGGACGGCCTCGGCGGCGAGCGCCGCGAGCCGCTCCCGGCGGCGGAGGAGCCCGTAGCCCGCGGCGAGGGCGAAGAGCAGGACCGCGGCGGCCACGTAGATCCAGAGCCCGCGCGAAGCCTCGACCGGCAGGCGGAAGGACTCGAGGGCGGTGCCCTTGAAGCGCAGGGCCTTGGAGAGGCAGGCGGCCAGGTTCTCCGGGGTCCACGGCGGCGCGACGACCTCGAGTACCCCGGCCTTCAGGAGCTCCATGGCCCGGGGCGCGTCGCGGCGGGTCAGCGTCACCACGATGGGCAAAAGCGGGGCCTCGCGCTCCAGCTCCACGAGCGCGGAATCCGCGATGGAATCCCCGGGGTCCTGGGCGATCAGGAACAGCCGCGGCCGCTGCGCGGGGATGAGCTCGACCGCGTTCTTGAGGTCCATAGCGAGGGCCGCGGTGTGGCCGAGTTCCTCCACCGCGAGCCGCAATGCCGCCCGGGCCTGCTCTTCCTTGGCGATGATGAGGACGACGGCCATCAGCGCCGCTTCGGCTCGGGGACGAGCAGCGTCGTCCCTTCGATGGGCAGGCCCCGTTCGACCTTGTCCCGGTTCGCCTCGTAGAGGGTCTCCCACAGCGTGGGGTCCCCGTAATACTTCTGGGAAAGCCCGCGCAGGGTGTCGCCGGGCTGCACCGCGTGCCGCAGGGGGAATTGATGCGGGGTCTCCCGCTTGGCCGGAGCGGCGGGAGCCGCCTTGGGCTTGGGCGCGGGCGGCGGCTCCGGCTTCTTCTCGGGCTGCGGGTGGCCCGCGTCGTACTCCTTGCGGGCCGCCCGGTCTTCGAGGGTCCGTATCTGCTCCTGGACGGATCGGAGGCGCTCCTCCTCGGCCTGGAGCCGCCCTTCCATGCTGGTCCTTTCGGTCTCGGCCGTGGACTTCTCGGCCTCCAGGTCCCGCTTCTTCTGCTCCAGAGACAGGATCTCGGCCCGGAGGTCTTCCGCCTCCCGGGCGGCCGAACCCACGAACCTTCCATAGAATGCCGGAGCCCCGAACCGGTAGCCCACCGACAGCATGGAGCCGCCCCCGGGGCGGTTGATCCCGTTCCACGGAACGGTCATCGCGAAATCGACGACCAGCGGGGAGAAGTAGGCTCCGACCCCCATGACGATCCCGCTGACGCCGTCGAGCGGGAGGCCTTTCCCCACCCGCACGCGCAGGAGACGCTGGAAGAAATCGACTTCGACGCCGGGGAACACCTGGGTCAGGTTCGGCCGCACGCGGATGTCCGCGGCGGCGGTCACGCGGCGCATCCAACGGTAGGAGACTCCCAGGTTGAGGGAGGGGTTGTCCACGCCCAGGTCCGGAGTCAGGTCGGTCAGGGAGATGCCGGTGCGGATGTCCCAGCCCAGGTCCAGAAGGACGCCCGCGTCGGCGCCGAGCGAGACCTTGTTGCGCCCGTCCCGCGGCTTCACCTGGACCAGCTTCACGTTGCCTCCCACCTGCAGAGGCTTGCGGAGATAGAACTGGGGGAGGTTCAGGGAATGGGAGAAATGCAGGAGGAAGGACGTCTTCTCTCCCACGTCCGCTTGCCGCAGCCGGAACAGCCCGGTCCCGACCGTGGCTCCGGGGAGGATGGGGAGCGGCCGGGCGTAAGAGAAGGAATAGAAGCCCGCCATCCCGATCGGGGAGACCTGGCGTCCCAATTCCGCCCGGGACTCGGCGAACTGGCTCTTGGCCAGACCGGCCGGATTGTAGTACAGGGCGTTCAGGTCGTCGGAAACGGCCGTATAGGCCATGCCCATGCCCGCGGCGCGCGTCCCGGGGACCAGGTCGTTGAACACGGCGCCGAACGCCGTACCACCGGTGGAAATTATCGAAAAAACCAGCAAAAGGCGGTGGAATATCTCGGTCATGCGCGGGCATTATACATTATCGCCCGCTTGACAAGCGTGTTATTGCGGGGCATACTCCCATCCGGGGACACCATGTCCGAGGACCCTTCGGAAGAGAATCCCGCACCGCCGCGGCAGAAGAGCCTCGCTGGGCCCATACTGCTGCTCATCGTCATCATGGCCGACGTCGGCTTCGGCATATGGGGCTGGAACGTCTATCAGGAGAAGCGCCGCCAGCGGCGGGAGTTCTCGGCCGTGAATGTCGCCAAGGCTCCCGAACAGGAGACGACTTCCCCCTTCGCCGCTCCCCAGGGGCCCCGGACGCAGCGCGGGCCCGACGGCCTGGGCTATCTGATCAAGGAGGAGGGCGGCGCCGCTCTCCCCGCGGCCCCCGGCCCGGACACCCGGGTGACTCCCGAAGAACGCGAGCGGATCCAGACTTCCGTGCGGGCGTATTACCGCATCAAGGGCGACCCGCGGTTCGCCTCCTCCCGGGCGATCCGGGATTGGACCCGGGATTTCCTGACCTACCCGGACCTCCGCGCCATCCACGAGCGCTACCAGAAGGACCGCAACCCCATCCGGTTCCTCGCCGACATGACCGCGTCCCCCCATTTCCTGCGCCTGCGCCGGAAGTACCTGAACGCGCCGGACCTCCAGGCCTTCATCGGCCTGCTGGCGGCCGCTCCCGACGTGACGGCGGGCTCGGACACCATCATCGCCAAGGCGAACCTGGGGGCCGCCATCCGCGACCTCGCGGCTTTCGACGCGGCTTCGGGGACCGCCGCGGGCTCGCGCCGGGGCCCTTCGGAGATGGGGAAGCTCCGCCAGCACCCCAAGTTCGGCAAGTGGATCGAGGATTCCGAGGCCCCGGAAGTCTCGCCATGAGCCTCGGCGTTCCTCCTCGTGCGCGGGACCGCGGCGAGGGTTGACAGCGTCGAAAATCAGAGTCATACTCCATTCATGGACAAGAAGCTCCTCATCGCCCTGGGAGTCGTCCTCCTCATAGGGTCCATCGGACTCCTCTACGGCCTGCTCGTGCTCCTCAAGCCCGAGAGCCTGCGCGAAGCCGACCAGGCGGGCTCGGCCGCCTTCAATTTTCCCGCCGCCGGCCAGCCCAGCACGGAGCCGGCCCCGCCGGCCTCCAACGAGGCCGCCCGTCTCAAGGCCGACCCGGTCCAAGGCTCGTCCCTCAACTTCCTGAAAGGCTCCGGCGCCGTCGGGGGCCCCGGAGGCGGAGCCGGCTTCGGCGCTTCCCCGGAAGCCGAGGGCTCCGCCGCGGCGGGCGACGCCAAAGGGGTCATCCAGGGGCTGACCGGAGGGAAGGGGCCCGGCCAGGGCCTCTCCAACAGCGACATCCGCGAGGTCATGCAGTTCGTCGTGGACACGGTCCACTCCGCGCAGCCGGACTGGTACGACGCGTTCCTGGAGGACGAGAACCTGAAGGCCATCGCCGACCGCTATGACCGCGAGAAGGATTTCATCAAGTTCATCCGCTTCCTCGGGACTTCGAAGCCGTTCCATCGGATGCTGAAGAAGCACTCCGCCGCCAGCGGCATGCGCGCCCTGACCAAGCGCCTGCTCACCGACAGACAGAACGGCCCCCTGATCCAGCGGGTCTTCGAGGAGAAGGGAAAGGACGAGTTCTTCGCCAAGCTCGTCAGCTACTACGGGAGCCCGGCCGGCCTCCCGGCCAAGTTCTTCGCCTACTGCGGACTGGAAGCCGGCGCCCCGCCGGCCGAGGCCGGTCCTCCCGGCTCCCGCACGGCGGCCAAGGGGGGCGCCCGCCCGCGGCTCAAGGAGATGTCGGGAGGCGGCTTCACCGGCTTCCATAAGCCCGGCGCGGAGGACCAGGGATCGGCCCCGAGCGGGAAAGGCGGCGGGAACTCCGCCGACCTGATGAAGAACCTGCCCGCCGGAGTGGATCCGGAGATGCTCCAGCAATACATGGGCAAGAAGAAATAGGAGACCCCTGTGCCACACGTCATCAATGAGAAATGTCTGGGCGAAGTCTACGCGACGTGCGCGGAGGTCTGCCCCGTGGACGCCATCCATCCCGGGCAATACCAGGGCGAGGCCTTCATGACCATCGACCCCGACACCTGCATCGATTGCGGCGTCTGCCTGCCCGAGTGCCCGATCGGCGCCATCGTCGGCTCCACCGACGATTCCCCGGAATGGGCCAAGATCAACGCGGAGCTGGCGCCCCAGTTCAAGAGCAACCCCAAGGCCCCCGTGCGTCCGGCCAACGATCCGCCGCGCAAGCCCGGCAACAAGCTGGTGAAGTAGCTCCATGCCGGACTCCGGGCTGACCGTCGTCCATCTCTCCCCGCGCGACCTCAAGGAAGCCCGGATCGAGGGCCTGTCCCCCATCCCCTTCGACCGGGGACTGCTCCAGGGCACCGGGACGCTGGAATCCCCCGTCATCGAGTCCGTCGTCCCCTTCGACGACCTCGTGGGCTCGTGGTCCGCGCACTGCCCCCGCGGCGCCGCCATCGAGATGGAGGCGCAGGTCCGCCAGGGCGGGAAATGGTCGAAATGGTACCGCCTCCCCCGCTGGGAACCGGGCGCCCCCCGAAGCTTCCCCCGCCAGGCCGACCGGAACGGCTGCGTGGAGGTCGACACCCTCCGGCTCACCCGCAAAGCGGACGCGTTCCGCTACCGGCTCCGCATGCACTCCGCCGGAGCGCGGGAGGCCCGCCTGTTCCAGGTGGCCGTGGCCTACGAGGACACGACCCGCCTCCCGGCGCATTCCGGACCCTTCGAGCCGGGCCCCTGGGTCCGGGAACTGCGCATCGTCCCGCGCTCCCAGATGGACGAGGTTGAGCAGTACCGCAACGACGTATGCAGCCCCACCGCCCTATCCATGGTCCTCGAATTCTGGGGCATCCGGCGCAGCACGGCCGACGTGCTGGAAGCGGTCCGGGACCGGTCGGCCGGGATCTACGGCAACTGGACCCTGAACGTCGCGGCCGCCGCCTCCTGGGGCCTGGTCGGCCAGGTGGCGCGCCTGACCTCCCTGCGCTCCCTCCAGGACGAGATCGCCGCGGGCCACCCGATCGTCGTCTCCATCTCCTACGACGCCGGCCAGCTCGCCGGAGCGCCCGTGCGCCGCACCCGGGGGCACCTGGTGGTCGTCAGCGGCTTCACGCCCGAGGGCGACGTCATCGTCCACGACCCGGCGGCGCCGGACCGGCGCAGCGTGCGCCGGGTCTACCGGCGGCGGCAGTTCGAGAAAGCCTGGCTGCTGCGCAAGTTCGGCCTCGCGTACATGCTCGCCCCCCGCTTCCCGGCGGACCTCGTCGTCGGGATCCCGACCGCGGACCTGCGCACCCGGCCCCGGCTGACCCGCCGTTTCTCGGCCATGGACCCGGCGCGGCTCTCCCAGCTCCTGTACGGGGAGCGCGTGCGCGTGCTGGAGGCCCGGGGCGACTGGGTCCGGGTGAAGGCCCTGGAACAGCCGCACCGCATGGGCAGCTCTTGGGGCCCGTATCCCGGCTGGATGAAGGCGGACGCCCTGCGCATGCCACCCATCCCCTACAGGCCCAATTCGGTAGTGCGCACTAAGCGGGCCGAACTGCGCTGGCAGCAATCCCAGGGGCTGGCGGAGACCCTGACCTTGCCCCTGGGTTCCTCTTTGGAGGCGCGCGTCGGACCCGGGCCCCGGACCTCCGTCCGCCTTCTGGAAGGCCGGACCGCGGTCATCCACACCAGCGAGCTGGTCTTCGCCGCGGCCGCGGACCCGCGCCTGCGCGCCCTCAAGCCCATCGACCGCCGCGCCATCATCGAGACCGCCGCCCTCTTCCTGGGGGACACCTACGTCTGGGGCGGCCGGTCCAGCTACCAGCGCAAGCCCGGCTGGGGCGTGGACTGCTCCGGGCTCACCAACCTCGCCTACCGCTCCGTCGGCCTGCTCATCCCGCGCGACGCCGAGGCCCAGTGGCGGAAGTCGTGTCCCGTCCGCCGCCGCGCCCTCCAGGTGGGCGACCTGGTCTTTTTGACCCGCTCCGCGCAATCGCCCCTGATCACGCACGTCCTCCTGTACGCCGGGAGCGACGGCCTGCTGGAGAGCAGCGAGGCGGGCGGACGGACCCTGCGCACCACCTTCCTCGACCGCTTCGGGCGGGCCCTGGAGCGGATCGAGTCCGGGGACATGGTCACGGACCGGACCAAGCGCAGCCCCTTCCGCCGCCGCATCTATTTCGGCGGGTTCCTGGCATGAACGAGAGCGACCGCCTCAACGCCCTGTACGACGCGCTCGACTTCCTCCTCTCCCTCCGGGAGCCCGGCGACGCGCACCTCTGGCCCCGCCTCGCCGAAAAACTGGCCGCGGCCCTGGGCGCCGAGCAGGCCGCCTACTTCTCCTACGACGCGGTCTCGCGCCGGCTGCTCCTCTCCTACCGGCTGGGGGAAGGCCAGCCCGGCGCCGCCGCTCCGGCCGCGGCCGCGGGCTCCGGCCTGATCGGCTGGGTCGCCAAGTTCCACGAGCCGCTGCTCCTGCCCGACGCGGGGCGGGACCCGCGCTTCCTGGACTCGGTCGACCGGCCGCCCCAGGCCCCGGCGGGAGCGCCGCTGCCCCTGCTCGTCCTGCCCCTCTTCATCGGCCTGGAATTCGTCGGGGTGTTCCAGTTCTCCGCCCCCGCCGGCGGGGCTTTCGACCGCGAAGACCTGCGTCTGGCCAAGGCCGTCGCCGAGCAGGCCTCGCACGCCATCCGCCGCCTCCAGCTCGAGAACATGGTGAACCGGGTGACCACCTACAACGCGAGCATCCTCGAGAACCTCTCGGGCGGCTTCCTGGCCGTGGACCTGCTGGGTCGGATCATGATCTGCAACCCGGCGGCGCGCCGCATCCTCGGCATCCGGGGCGAGGTGACCGACGTCCCGGTCGAGAAGGCGCTGACCGAGATCCCCGACCTCGCCGGCGTGCTGCGCACCGCGCTCTCCTCCCAAAAGACGGTCAAGCGCGCGGAACTGCCCTGGCAGGCGGGCGGGGACGCACGGCTCCTGGGCTACAGCACGCTCCTCATCAAGGACACCCAGGGCGCCTTCGCCGGCGCCGGCATCACGTTCCAAGACATTACCGCCCTCAAGCGCTGACGATGGACCGGGAACTCCTCCTCGCCGCCTCGGTCGCCGCCGCCCGGAGCCTGCGCGCCAACTTAGTCCGTCTGGACGGCCCCCAGGACCGCCGCCGGACCGTTTTGGCCGCGGGCGGGTCCGACGCGGACACGGTACGCGCCCGGGACTTCTGCTTCGCCGTCGGCGGCCTCCTGTCCGCCGGCGAGGCCCAGGCCGCGCGGGACACGCTCGACGAGCTCCTGGAGCGCCAGCAGCCGGACGGACAGTTCCCGAGGAGCTTCCCCTGCCGCCCCCCCCGCGGCATGGCCCGGCACCTCCGCAAGCACTTCCTCAAGCGCTCCCCCGTCTCCATCGAGGAGAACTGCCTGACCGTCTGGGCGGCCGCGCGCTACGTCCGCGCCGCCGACAACATCGCCTGGGCCGGGCTCGCGCTCCCCGCGCTCGAGCGCGGGATGGCCTATCTCAGCCAGTTCCTCCGCGCGGGGCTACTGCACCAGCCCGCGGGCAGCGATTGGAAGAACACCTTGAGCGGCCGGTCCGGAGCCTTCTTCTTCACCCAGCTCCTGCGCTGGCAGGCCCTGCGCTCCATGGAGGAGCTCTGCCGCCTGCTCGGCCGCCAGCGCGCCGCGGATTCCTGGAAGAGCGGGGCCCGGTCCTGCGCGCGGGACGCCCAGCGTCATTTCTGGGACGCGGACGCGGGCTATTTCCTCGACTCCCTGGAGGACCGGTCCTTCCCCACCGAAGCCAACATGGCCGCCGCGGCCTGGGGCTTCGCCGACGAGGCGCAGTGCTCGCTCATCCTGCGCACCGCCGACCGCAGGGAGCTGTGGACCCCGTGGGGACCCAAGGCCGGGGAAGCGGTCCCCCTGGGGCGCAAGAACTGCCTCTGCGTAGCCTCCGGGGTCGCCGGCTTCCACGACGCGTTCGTCTGGCCCTGGATCTCCGCCTTGGCTATCGGCGCCCTGCGCCGGCTGGACAAGCCCGCCATGCTGTCGGAACTCACGG
This sequence comes from Elusimicrobia bacterium GWA2_69_24, assembly GCA_001799695.1. Classification (GTDB taxonomy): domain Bacteria; phylum Elusimicrobiota; class Elusimicrobia; order UBA1565; family UBA1565; genus UBA10166. The sequence goes on along the minus strand of MGTY01000110.1, from coordinate 11,444 downwards.
AGCGCGTCGCCGCAATGGCGAAGGGTCAGGGAGGTATCCGGGAGGTCTACCACCCGGAGGACGGGCGGCCGGTGCAGACCCGGCTCTACCATCCCGCGGCGCCTTCGAGCTGGAATTCCGGGATGCTGCTGGAATGCTTCGGGGAGCTGCTCAACGACCTTCCCGCCGCGCCCGAGAAGATCCGCATCGAGTAGCGGGTTCCGGGACCCTGCCCAAGGGTCCCAGGGACGTCCGGTACCTTCGACACTCCCCGCCGACCGGATAACCGCCTATATATTGAACGATGGATGACATTAGGCGCGCGCCCGCGTTCTCCAGGCCGTTCCTGCCGCTCATCCTGGCGCTCGCCCTCCCCGCATCCCCCTTCGCGCAGGTCATCCAGACCCCCTTCGTCTCCGCTCCGCTGGGGACCCCCCTCGCGGGCTTGACGGGGTCCGCCGCGCCGGGCTCGCTGCCGGGCACGACCCTCCCCCAGCCTCTCCTCTCCTCCCCCTCCCTGGCCCTGCCCGCCGTGAGCCTCCCTTCCCTGCCCGAGTCCCCCGCGGTCAGGCCGACGGCGGCCGCGTCGCCGCAGGCTGCCGCGCCGTCCATCCGGGGCGGGGCCGCACCGGCCCGCAATACGACCGCTTTCGACCAGGAGCTGCCGGTGGTCTCCCGGTGGAAGCGCGAATCCCGGGATCTGGGCGCGGGGTCCTCGGGCAGGCAGGCGGAGCTCTCGGAGTTTTTCGACGGAGGGGGCTCGGTCGGCAGCCTCATCGATACCCTCGTCAACGACAGATTCGAGCCGCAGGTCTACGAAGACGCCCACATCCAGGACGCGCGCTACGCCGCCCTCCTCGAGGATTCCTGGCACCTGATGTCCTCCGAACCCCAGTCCCTGAGCTCGCCGAGGGAACGGCTGCGGCTCGCGGCCCGCAACGCCCTGCTCGAGCGCATCCGCCGAGGCGATCCCGACACCTATTCGCACATGGTCCGGGTCGGGCTCCTCTCGGGGATGCTGGCCCTGGAGCTGGGCCTCCCGCGGGACTACGCCGCCCGGTTGTCCTGGGCCGCCGCCTTCCATGACCTCGGCAAGATGCGCGCGGACGTGCTCCAGACGGTCAAGAAGCCGGGGAAACTCAGTGCGGAGGAGCGCCAGGTCATGGAGGCTCACGCGAGCATCGGCGCCCGCAAGCTCTACCCTCGCGCCCACCTCCCCGAGGGGCTGAGGGAGCTCGCGATATCCGTGGCCTTGAACCATCATGAGCGCTACGACGGGAAAGGCTATCCGAGGAAGCTGCGCGGCACGGACATCCCGCTGGAAGCGCGGATCACAGCCGTCGCGGACATCTTCGACGCGTTGATGGAGCACCGTCCTTACCGGCAGGGCATGACCTGGGAGAAGGCCGTATCCATCATGTCGATGGATGCCGACCTCCGATTCTCACCCGAAGTCTGGAACGCCTTCCTCGGCCTGACCCTGCGGATGCTGAGCCCTACCGGGAAACCCGGGCGCAGCTAGGGGGTTCCCTCCCCCGGTCACACTCCGCGTTGCGGGCAGACCCGCGCCAGGCCGCACCCGCCGCAATCGGGCTTGCGGGCATGGCAGACCCGCCGCCCGTGCCAGACCAGGGCATGCCCGAAGAAGACCCAGTCCTCGCGGGGCAGGCAGGCCATCAGGTCGCGCTCGATGCGCACAGGGTCCGTCCGCCGGGTCAACCCCAGCCGGAAGGCCAGGCGTTTGACGTGGGTGTCCACGACCACGCCCTCGGCCTTGCCGAACACCGTCCCCAATATCACGTTGGCCGTCTTGCGCGCCACCCCGCGCAGCTCCAGGAGCTCCGCCATCGTGCCGGGCACGCGCCCGCCGTGGCGCTCCACGAGGGCCCGCGCCGCCTCGCGGATGGACCTGGCCTTCGCGCGGAAGAACCCCGTCGAACGGATGAGCGACTCGAGCTCCGCGGGCTCGGCGTCCGCGAAGTCCTCCGCGCGGCGATACCTCTGGAACAGGGCCGGCGTCACCAGGTTGACCCGCTTGTCGGTGCACTGCGCGGATAGGATCACGGCCGCGAGCATCTGCAGCGGGGTCTTGAAATCGAGCTCGCAATGGGCGTCGGGGTAGAGCTTCCGGAGCCCACCCGCCACGGCCAGCGCCCGGGCCCGGACGGCGGGGCTCATCGCTGGAGGACTTCGACGATCTTGCTGGGCGACTTCCCGCCCTTGATGAGGCGGATGGAGCGCGGGGGCACGCCCAGCTCGCGGCCCAGCAGGTCCAGGCAGGCCGCGTTGGCCCGCCCGTTCTCGGCCGGGGCCCGGACGCTGATCTCGTAGCGGTCGGGACCGGTCTTTGCGATGGAATCCTTCTTGGAGCCGGGATGGACGCGGAGCTTCAAAAACACGGCGGCCTCAATCCGGGGCGGAACGCCGGTCATCGCCGTCCCAGGGGTGCGGCCTCTGGGAGTAGTACTCCAGCAGGTGCGCGCGTGTGACGTCCAGTCGCCGGGAGAGGGCCATGCTGATGACCTGAAGGAAGCGGAAGCCGAACTCGAAGTTCTGCTCGCACTTCTTGCGCAGGCTCGCCCCGTCGAAGACCAGGGCCAGCGTGGTCTCCGCCGCGCGCGCGTCGAAGCCCCACTTGTAGGGCGGCAGGAGCCAGGACCAGCCCAGCAGGTCCCCCGGCCCGACCTCCTGGATGGGGATGGTTTCCCCTTCTTTCGAGAGGAGCTCGATGCGCACCAGCCCTTTGCGGATGATGAAGAAGCGCTCGGCGCCCTGCCCCTGGCGCAGGAGGTACTGGTCGCGGGTGAAGCGCATCTCCTCGGCCACGGAGGTCACCAGCTCGAGATGGTCGGGCCGGAAGTCCTGGAAGATGGGATGGTTCCGGATGAAGTCGTCTACGGGCCGCATCAACCCTATTCTAGCAAACCGCGGCCCCGTCGGAAGGATTCGGGGCGCTGGGACTTGAACCCAGAACCTCCTGCTCCCAAAGCAGGCGCTCTAGCCGATTGAGCTACGCCCCGTTGTGCCCGCTATGATACCTAAAGGCGACTCTGTCCGGACAGAGCCAGGGTCACGGACCCGGACCACCCGGTGCCTGTCACTCAACCAAATCCTGGAACTAAATCGGCCCATGACCCAGCCGGCGATGCCTCAGGAGCTGAAAGATGCCCCGCTGCCATGTAGTATCATGAACGGGATGAAGATGAAGCTCGCGGCCTTGTGCGCTTCGACCTTCTGCCTGGCCGGCTGCGTCTCCGGCCGCTCCCAGCTGTACGCCTCCACGCGGCAGCCCAAGGGCGGGATCGTCCGCTACGCGGGCGCGGGCGGCGGCGCGGCCCGCCAGAGCAGCCGCGAAGGCGCTCAGAAACTCATGGATTCCTACTGTTCAGGGCCCCATCATGTGGTCACGGAGGGACCCTACCGCGTCTTGGAAGCGGGCGCTGATGTGGTACCCGCGGGCGAGTACGGGTTCTCGGTCCAGAATTCCGAGGAGAACTACTGGCTGATCGTTTTCGACTGCGGTCCTGGCGCGGCCGCCGCGCAGCCCGCGCCCGCGGCGGCCCCCGTCGTCTTGGATTTCGCCGCCCTCAGGGCTATGCCCACACCCGAGCTCTACCGCCAGCTCGTTTCGGCCGACGCGGCCCAAGCCGCCCGTTGCCTGGAGGAGGCCTTGCCGGCGAAGAAGACGTCCTTGACCTCCTATATCTTCAAGAACAAGGGCAGCGCGTCAGGCTATAGCTGGCAGTTCCAGCTCGCTCCGGGTCTTGAGCGTGACGAAAAGCGCTTCGTCATCTGGTATCTGCAGAACTACACCGACTACAAGCCCGTCTACTGAGGCAGTCCGATTATCATAAGATTTGACCGGGCCCGGGGCTGAATAGGGCCTGCAAGAGCCATGCCGCGCACCTGGTACGCCTACATCGGCCGCGCCTTGAAGGGGCCGCTCCCCGCCGAGGGGATTCTGGCCCTGCCGGGCTTCACCCCCGACACCGAGGTCGCCGAGGCCGGCGGCGGGGAGCAGTTCTGGCGGCCGGCCCGGCAGGTCGGGGAACTCGCGGCGCTCTTCCCGGCGCCGCCGTCCGCGGCGCAGCCCCGGCCGGGGCCCGCCTCGTTCCGGGTCTGCCCGAAGTGCGGCGGCGATGTCCCCGTCGCGGCGGAAGAAGCGCGGGCGCGCTGTCCCTTCTGCGCCTCCCCGCTGACCGCCGGCGCCGAAGCGGACGGACTCGTCGCCACGGACTGTCCCTCCTGCGGGGTGGCGCTCGGATACCCCGAGCATTCCCGCACCGCGCACTGCCCCTACTGCGATACCAGCCTCCTGATCGTCGGCGACAGCCGGGTGTTCCGCTTCCACATCCTGCCGCGCGTGGACCGCGGCCGCGCGGCCAAGAACGCCGCGAAGATCCTGGGACGCGGCGACCCCGCCGAGCTGGAGCGCATCGCGGAGCTCGTGTTCGTGCCCTATTGGAGGCGCACCGGCGTGACCCTCTCCTGGAGGATCTGGTCGGAGACGCGGAAGACCGCGGATTTCGGCCCCGACTCCCAGGCGCAACAGCTGCTCCGCGAATCGGGCGTGCTGCAGCCCGGCGCGTTCACGGTCCGGGAACTGGAACGCCGGTCCGAGTCCGAGAGGCTGGACCGCAGCGAGCGGGCCACCCGGGAGCCTATCGGCTATCTGCGCCTGGATTCGCGTCTGGAGCGCGTGACCCTGCGCCCGTTCGACCGCGGCACCCTCGAAAGCCTGGGGCGCCTGGCGCCGATCGACCTGGCGCCGGACCACGAAGCCGCGGGGACCGCTGCCGGGACCTTCCGCATCGGGGGCGGCCCGGATGCGCCGACTGAGATCGAGCGCAGCGGCAAGCTCATCGAGCACGTCTCCCTCGTGTATTTCCCCTTCTGGACCTTTCCCCGAAAGGACGGCATCGGGCCGATCCTCGACGGCTTGGACGGCGGCCCGGCGCAGTCGCCCCCGCCCGACCCGGAGCCGGCCGGCGGCCAGCCCCCCCAGGCGTGGGCGGAACCGCCGCGCTGCCTGGTGGCGGCGTGCCCGGATTGCGGCAAGCCGCTGCGCGTGGAGCCCTTCCAGGTCCTGTTCTTCTGCGGCGGCTGCCAGGGAGCCTGGCGCCTCTCGGGCGAGAAGCTCGTACGGCAGGACTTCAAGCTGGTCGCGGGGAAGGACGGCCAGGTCCCCCAGGACGGGACCTGGCTCCCGCTCTGGCGCCTGCGCGCGGCGCTGGCGTCCCCGGGGAGCCGCATCGAGTACGAGCGGGAGCTCCGCCGGCTCGTGCCGGACCTCTCCTACACGCGGCCTTCTGCCGAGGCGGACAAGCCCGTCCACATCTACGTCCCGGCCTGGGGCAGCCTGACCTGCCCCCGCCTCAGCCGGGTCGCGCTGATGTACACCCGCAAGCAGCCCGCGCTGGCCGCGGCGGAGGCCAGGTTCGGGACCGTCGAGCGGGCCATCCTCGGCCCCGAGGACGCCGGACGCCTGCCGCCGCTGATCCTGCTGGGGATCGTGACCCTCAACGAGTCGGTCCTGCGCCAAGTGGAGCAGATGCGGGTAGAGGTCCTGGCGACCGAACTCCTGCTCCTCCCCGCCCGCCGCTCCAGGCCCGGGGAGCTCATCGAAGGCTGTCTGAACCTGGCGGTCGCAGCCCCCGAGCTCCGCGAGCGGACCTAGGTGGTGAGGCATAAGCCCAATCACATTCGTCACCCCGGCGAAGGCCGCGGTCCAGGCGCCAGCCGTCACCCCGGCGAAGGCCGCGGTCCAGGCGCCAGCCGTCACCCCGGCGAAGGCCGGGGTCCAACCTTCTGGGCGACTGTGCCCGGGCACAGTCCGGGGGGGACCGCCGCTAGATAACTAGGCTAGTCCTTGCGCAGGCGCAGCGCGACGAGCAGCGGCCAGCCCACGTGCTTGGCGGCCCGGGGGAAGCGCCGGGCCAGCTCCGAGTCGGGCGCGTGTTCGCTCATGCGCTCGATGCGCAGGCCCGCCGCGGCCGCGGCCATGACGTAGTCGGACAGACTCTGGCGGTGGCTGTGCGGCCGGACCTCCCGTCCGGTCTGGGGGTCGTAGAAGCGCGCGGACTGCCCCTTGAGCCAGAGGGCGGGATGCATGGCGGTGAGGACGATGCGCCCATCCCGCCGGCAGATGCGCTTGAGGTCCCGGAAGAACTTCTCGAGGTCCGCGATATGCTCGAGGACCAGGGCGCAGACCACGCGATCGCAGCTGCCGGCCCGCAGGGGCAGGGGCCGGGCGAGGTCGTGCCGGATGAAGCGCACGGCCTCGGCGCCGGGCTTGGCGCGGGCCTTGGCCAGCATCCCCTCCGAGAAATCGACACCCGTGACCGCAGCCCCCTTCGCCGCCAGGCGCAGGGCGTGGCGGCCCGTGCCGCAGCCGATGTCCGCGACCGCGAGCCCCTTGACCGGTCCCAGGAGCTCGTCTACGACGGGCTCCTCCATGGCGATGAGGGGATTGCCGTCCGAGTCATAGACCTCGGCCCAGCGGTCATAGCCCTCTTCGGTGGGGACCACGGCGGGAGCAACGCCTCCCGGCGTCCCGGTTGCCTCAGTAAGGATATCGGTAGTCATGTCCCGGATACCTCCGTTCAGTAAGCCGCCCAGACCTTGCCTTCGGAATCCGTGTGCGTGCAGTCGATGAAGACGGTTCCCGCGCAGGAAGCCGCCGGGTCGCCGACGTAGCCCCAACCGCCCGTGTCCCGGACCCTGGAGCGATCCAGCTTCCCGTCGGCGGAGCAGACCGAGCCGTCGTACGCCGAAACCTCCATCGTCGGAGGGTGCGCCCCCGTCCTCATGATGCCGATGGGCGCCGAGTGGTATTCCGGCGCCAGCTCTTGAAGCTTCCGGGGATAGGCCCCTTTGTGTTCGTCGCGGAATATCAGGACGAATGCGCGCAGGGTCAGGAGGCGGCTCCGATAGAGCTTGTCCATGGCATACGGCATCGCCTCGGCGGCGCTGTCGGCCACGCAGTAAAAACCGGCCCGCTCCAGCTTCGCGACGATGCGCTGCCGCGCGGCGTCGCAATAGGCATCACCCTGCCTGGCGCTGGCCACGACCGTGGTCTTGAGGGATTTGCTGTAGGCCAGCTCGCAGCCCGCCCCGGCCGAGAGGACCTCGATGTCGCGGAGGTCGGACCCCGACAGACAGGAGGTCCGATGATTCTCCATCCCAGCCATGGCGACGGCTGCGCAGGACACGATGGACCAGTTCGCCAGAACCGCCGCGACCAGGCAAAGAGAGTGTCTCATGCGCCTATGATATATCATGTGCCCGCGCGGATGCCGGGCTAGAGGATGAAGGCGACGAGGGCGGCGACGAAAAGGGCGGTCTTGAGGAAACTGCCGACCTGGACCTCGATCTTCGAGGGTGACGGCTCGGTCCGGGCCCCGAAGCGGAGGGTGATGGCGTTCTCCTGGAAGCGCGGGGCGGCGGCTTTGAACTCGACCGCGTCCCCCCAGCGCACCGGCCGGCAGAGCAGGTCCAGCTTGGGGCACGCTTGCATGCCCGTGGAGAAACCCCGGTCCCGGGAGAACTCCTCCCAGCTCATGGCCGCGAAGTGGTCCCCGGCCGGCCGGGGAGCCGGGAGCTCAGCCGCCCAGCCCGCGCCGGTCGCGGCCAAGAGGGTCAGCGCCAATGTGGACATCAAACGGGCCACCCCAAGAGCATAGGCGAAAATCCCGACAGGGGCAATACCATCAAAGCCCTTTCCCGCCGCACGGATGCGGCGCTGCGATCACTCGCTCCAGGCCTCCATGACGGCTCTCTCATCGGCTTCCGTCCAGGCAGCTTTCCTCTTCTCAAAGTCCCGGTGGTACTCCTCGATCTTGAGGACGCATTCAGCCCGGCTCATGGATTCCAGGCAACCGAAGACCGCGCCGCAATCATTCAAGGCGGAATCTCGCCGGGTAGCGGCCCGGCATCTTTGGATCGTCGGGATGTCCGCCCAGGCCGGCTCGGAACGAGGCGCGGCATAGGGCCGTTGGACGAAGTTCGCGGACGCGCCGGGATTCCCACCCTGAGGAAGGACGCAGCCCATCAGCGGAAGCAACAGGCACGGCAGCCAGGCGGAGCGGATTTTCATCCGACTAGTATGTGACCCCTCCCCCCTCCCTGTCAAGATTTGACGCGGCGGAGATTGCGTGCTATCCTCGGAGGACACATGCGGACCGCGCTCATCCTCCCATTCCTGTTGGCGGTCCCCCTCCGCGCGGAGACGGTCCCCTGCAAGAAGATCAAGGCCGCGGCCGCCGACATCAAGCTGAATTTCGCCACCTCCGACCCCAACCTGCTCAACTGCGGCGCGGCGGGCGCCGATGCCTCGAACTACGTCCTGCCGGGGGATCCATCCTCCCAGTTCGAGCTGCACGTGGTCGGGGTCTACGAGGGCAGCTTCCCGGCCCAGACCGGCCAGAGCGGCAGGGACATGCCCGAGACCTCGGTCCGCGTCGTCGTCTATAAGACCAAGAAGCCCGCGGTGCTCGTGCTCAGCGCCTACAAGCCCGTCCTATGGGATGTCACCTTGAACCAGACCGCCGACGTGTCCTTGATCATCCTCCAGGGAGGCGGCGAGCCTAAGCTCCGGGGCGTCTCTTCGGACATCCCGGTGTTCCGCCGCTCCATGGAGAAGGCCTGCGGGTACGGGTACTCCTGGGAGAAAGGCATGCGCGTCCGGGGCGAGGATTTTCGGACCATGATCCAGGGCATCCGCTGCGCCACCGGCATGCGGGAGAACTCCTTCCAGGGCTGCTTCACCGGAGCGGTGTTCGAGATCCCCCACTACCGCCAGGAGAAGAAGGCCAAGGCCCCGCCGGTGGAAGACCGACCCACCCTCGCCTGCCCTTTCCCCGTGGAGCCGGACATCCCGCTGGGCGGCGCCATAAAGACGGCGGACGCGCCGGAAAAGACCCCGGCGGACTCGGTGCGCGCGGTCTGGACCCAGCCGACGGAACCGGTCCAGCGGCCCACCCGGCTGACCCCGGAGCCGACGATGCCCGAGCCGGCCCCGGGACCGGCCCCGCGCAAGGGTTCACCGGAGTCCCTGGGCGGCTCCCAGCCGGGTTTGAGCCGGTCCGAAAAATCGGAGCGGGGCGACCCGTCCCTGCACCCCGTCACCCGGCAGATGCCGAAATCCACTGTCGAAGCGCTCAACCAGCTGGGCGACCAGGAAGGCCTCCCTTCTCCGGAAGGCACGGCCCCCCGGCCTGACATCCCCGTGCGGGCCCTGGCCATCCTGCTGGAAGGGAAGACCACGCTTTTGACCCACGACGCGGTGCCGGATCTGGTCAAGGCCCTGCAGAAGGGCGACGATAACCTGCGCTTCCGGGCGGCCGACGCCCTGGGCCAGGTCCGGCCTCCGGCCACGGAAGCCGTGGAGCCCCTCATCAAATCCCTCAAGGATCGCTCCGACCGGGTCCGCTCCAGCTCCGCCCTGGCGCTGGGGAACATCGGCCCGGGCGCGGAGCAGGCCGTGCGCCTGCTCAAGAAGGCCCTGCGCGACAAGAACGCGGACGTGCGCTACAGCGCCGCGACCGCCCTCGAACGGATCGGCACGGAAAAAGCCCTCAAGGCGCTGGAATCCTATAAGAAAGATTAAGGCCCTTCCTTAACCCCCCTTCCCCCCCAGTGGGGGAAGGTCGGGATGGGGGGCATCGGGTCAATCGAAGTAGCCGTCGAACAGGCGCTCGACCCCGTCGAGGCCCAAGGTCTTGAGGGAGAAGGCGGTGTTGTCGGCGAAGCAGTCCAGGTGCACGATGGCATTGAGGCTGGCGTCCTTGCGGCAGACCTCGTAAAGCCGCTTCACGAAGGCCCGGTTGGCCGCGCGCAGGCCCTCCAGCATCTCCGTGAACTTCTCCATCCCGATATCGGTCGGCTTCTTCCTCTTGGCCAGGAAGTGCTGAGCCAGCATGTACATGGCGAGATAGCGGTACATGGTCTCGCGCAGGTTGGCGAAGGGCAGATGGGTCAGGGCCATGGGCTTGAGCTTGTTGAACAATGGACAGCCGCTGGTGGCCATCTGCAGGCCGACGATCCCGCTGATGCCGTTGGACAGGGACGTGCGCTTCGAATAGGTCCGGGCGTCGGTGACGATCTCGACCAGCAGCTCGTCGCTCGACAGGGAATCCTTGAAGAATTCCAGCACGTCCACCAGGCTCATCGCGATGGGGCAATTGGGATGCTTCTCCGGGCGCAGGGGACAGCCCGGGCATTGCCCGAACTCCAGCTTCGCCCAATGCGGGTAGCTCGCCCGAGGCTTATGCTGGAGCGCCAGGGTCTCCCCGTCCAGACGGACCTCAAAGGTCTTGATCACCCCGTCCGGGAGGTGGAAGCGGTATTCGAAACGCAAAGGACTCGGACCGGGTTTGTCCATAATCAGACAATCTTAACAGGGAAGCTTAGGGAGCGCAATGCCCAATAGGCCTAGGTCAGGGCATGAAGCGCGGGGTCGCGGCGAAGTACGGGTGATGCGGGTAGGGCATCATGGCCGAGGCGAAGAGCACGCCAAGGTTGGAGGGATCCGCGCCCTCGGTGGCGTACTGGTTCATCCCCCCCGCCGCGATCTCGGAGTCGCCCGTGAAGTAGAAGCCCTTGTGGAGGCCGGCGGTGGCCTGCCCGTCCTTGATCATGACGTGGAAGACTAAGGTGGGCTCGCCCACCAGTTCCTCGTTGAGGGTGACGGCCTTCGCGAACTTCTTGGGGGAGATGCGGCACTCGGTGAGCACCGACACGCCCTTGCCGTAGATCATGTTGACGTTGGCCCACATGGCGCCCGCCTCGCTGGCGCGGCAGCGGTACTCCCACTTGCTGCCATCGGTCCGGTGCACCGTCAGGTTCAGCTGGGACTTGCGGGTAAGAGAGCGCGATTCCATGTCCAGGCCGAATTCGTACTTGATCTCGTAGGACTGCCAGGCGTAGCGGTTGGCGAACTCGACCAAGCGGCCGGTGTTGCCGAACCCGCCCTTGTCCGTGACCGAGAACCGCTCGGCCGCGGCGGCGGAGCCCGCCAGCGCGATGCACGCGCAGACAGCGAAGAGCGCCCGTTTCATAGCGTTCATGGAAAGTGTACCCCGCAGCGCGGCTGAAGGCCTGGGGCTGGAGACCCTCTGGGAGGTGGGACCAAGGGCCCAGATTGTTCCTCGGCGCTTCATGCTGATAGGCTAGCCCCCGGCCGTTACCCCCATGTTACGGAGATGTTAAATAGTTGTTACAAGCCGTAACACCCCCCCCCGTGCGCTTGTCCCCCCCTCCAAAAGATGTGCTAAAATAGCCCGTCGTTCCCATTCAATGCCGGATGGTGTAATGGTAGCACAAGCGGCTCTGGACCGCTTAGTCTAGGTTCAAATCCTAGTCCGGCAGCGTCTTATTACGACTCAACGAACCTGAACTGACACCAGCAGGTTCAGGAACAGAGAGGGCCTCCTTGAGGCCCTCTTTAGTTTTCTTATCCAGGGGCT
>MGTY01000109.1 GCA_001799695.1 Elusimicrobia bacterium GWA2_69_24 | reverse complement strand
GCGCAGGTCCTTGAACTGGGTGTCGAACTCGTAGACCAGCAGGCTCTTGGCCAGCTCCGTGACCGAGGGGACGGTCTGGGGCTTGGAGCCGCTCTGATACAGCAGGGTGGAGCCTATGGACCATTTGCTGGTGATGTCGTAGGACACCCGCGTCCCCAGCAGGCTCTCGGTCGCGTTGCCGACGAAGGGCGCGACTTCGTAGGTCACATCGATCACCGCGTTCTCGGCGATGCGGTCCTCGTTGAAGAAGGTCAGGAACCCCGACTCGTAGTCGATGAAGTAGTCCACGTTGCGGGTCAGCTTGCGTCCGTCGAGCAGCACGACCTCCGACTGCAGGACCAGGTTGGGCTCCAGGAAGAAGGTCTTGAGCCGGAAGCGGTACTCCACCTGGATGAAGCGCTTGGTGATGGCGCTCGGGGCGTAGACTTGGGAATCCGGCACGGTGGGGGAGGCGTTGTCCACCGAGAAGGGCTGTCTGAGCTGGAAGGTGCCGTTCTCGAAGTCCACGTCGATGGTGTCCGGGTAGACCTGGCGCGGGTTCAGGGTGGAGCCGGTCTCGCTGCGGTTCTGGTCCAGCACGCGCAGGAAGAAGTTCCCGCGGCCGTCGTCGCGCACGACCTGGCTGCGGCCCAGGCTGTAGAAGGTCTTGATCTCGCGCTGCCAGCCGGATTCCGCGGTCGTGGCGATGGCGACGTCCGCGAACGCCTTGATGAGCTTGAAGCGGTCGGTGCCGGCGTTGGTGTTCAGGGCGGAGGAGGTCGAGTTCTGTATCGCGATCCGCGCGCCCAGGGCGTCGGTGAAGTCCACCGCCACCACTTCCGAGGGCTCCAGCGTGTTCTTGAAGGTCACGATGCCCTTGGCGTAGTCCACGGTGTAGTCCAGCCCGGCCGAGAGCTGGACGAAGGTGCCGGTGAAGGTCGAGGAAGGCACGGCGAGGTCGTCGACCACGAGAGTGACCTCGTTGACGTTGAGCTGGCCGGCGGTCTGGCGGGACAGGTAGATGCGCTCGGAGCCGGAACGGATGGGGAGGCGGGCCGGGTCGCCGAAGGAGAGGTCGTAATAGCGCCGGCGGAAATAATTGGTGTCCAGGATGTCCTGGCTGATGAGCTGGGTGTTGCCGCGGAACTGCTTGGACTTGCTCGTACCCTTGGTCCGGCTGCCGATGAAGATGGCCCGGAAGCCCTTGTACTTGATGTCCACCCGGATGCCGAAGAGCTGCTTGTTGTAGCTCACGAACTCGGTGGAGGGCAAGGAGAGGTCGATGTCTCCGAAGGAGGCGTTCTGCACCACCTCGTTGGGATCGCCGGTGTAGACCACGGAGATGTCCTGCTTGTTGAGCTTGGTGTCGTCGTAGTCCACGTTCACGGTGATCTTGGGCCCGACCTTGCCCTGCATGCGCAGCTGCAGCTGCTGGTTGATGTCGAGCAGATTGGTGGAGGCCGGGCGGCCCGAGCGCTTCTGCTGGTTGAGGTAGCGTCTTTCGCTGAAATTGAAGCCGATCACCTTGCGGCCGGTGATGGACAGGCTGGTGCCGTAGGTCGGAAGCTCCAGCTCGGGAGCCGGCGGGGCCGGAACCTCCGCCACGGCCGTCGCGGGCCCGGCTTCCCCGGGGGGGGGCGCCGGGAGCTCCATCTCCTCCTCCGAGAGGCGGCCCTGCTCGAACGAGTCGCGCATGCGGTTCCAGGCCCCCTGGTCGACCTGGAAGGGCTTATCGCGCAGGAGGAAATCCGGGAGGGAGGCGGCCGGAGCGGTGGAATCCGACACCGAGAGGACGCGGCCGGGATCGGGGCGGTCGAGGAGGAGGAACGGGCCCGCGCCGCGCAGCCATTCCGGAAGCTCAGGCGGGGCCTCTTCGGAGGGCGCCTGCTCCGGGGTCTCGGCGCCGGGCGGCGCCGGTTCAGGCTCCTCCCGGACGCGCTCGGACGGGGGGGGGGCGAAATCCGGATCGTAGGGGAGGCTGAACTGTCCGTACCCGTTCGCGCCTATGAACATTAGCGCGAGCGCGCACGCGACGCGTGATATATGCCTTCCTGGGACAGGGTTCGCCAAGGTTTGTTAGAGGGACGCGTCCTTGCGGGCAAAGTGTAACAGGGCCGTGTTGCGCTGTCAAGTTCGACGTTAATAGTATAATCTCGCGTTATTTCATATTTGATGCCGATCCTCCAGCGGTACCTCCTCCGGACTTTCACCCCGCTCTTCTCGCTGTGCATGGGCGTATTCCTGTTCGTCCTGTTGATGAACTACTTCCTGCGGCTGTTCAACCTGGCGGTGATGCAGGGCATCCCCTTGATGTGGATATTCCTTTGTTTCACTAGACTTTTGCCCTATCTGCTGAGCCTGGCTCTGCCTATGGCCTTCGTCCTGGCGCTCCTCCTGACCCTGGGGCAGTTGACCGAGAGCGGTGAGATCCTGGCTATGCGCGCGTCGGGATTCTCCTTCATGGACATCCTGGGGCCGTTCCTGGCCGCGGCGTTCGGCTGCACCCTCCTGCTCCTGCACATCAACCACAAGGCCAGCCCGGACGGGTTCCATTCCTTCCGGGAATCCTATACCCGGGCCGCGGCCCAGGCTTCCCGGCTGAATCTCGATGAACGCTCCCTGACCCAGTTGGGGGATTGGGACGTGTTCGCCGAGCAGGTGGAGCGGGGCGGGGGGGCGCTGGAGGGCATCCGCCTGGTGAAGCGGAAGGGGGAGTACGCCCGCCTCCGGATATCAGCTCCGGAGGGACGGATGCGGGTGGAGCCGGAGCGGGGCCTGCGGTTGGAACTTCTGGCGGGGTCTTTGGTTTGGCCCAGCAAGGACCCCCTGACCAGCACGACCTCGACCTTCCAGAAGGCCAGGCTCTTCATCCCCTTCCGGGACCACAACCAGGCTCCGCGCGAGCCCGATATCCCGGAGCTGAGCACGCGCCGGCTGATGGAGCGTCTGGCAGCGCTCGGCGACGATCCGCAGAAGGCCCGCGAGTACACCACGGAGAAGGCCATGCGCAGCGCCTCCGCTCTGGCACCGCTGGTCCTGTTCCTGGTGGCGACCCCCCTGGGGATGGTCTTCGAGAAGCGCGGCCGGGCCCTCGGCTTCGCGCTGAGCCTGCTGCTCCTGTTCGCGTACTATGGACTGCTGGCCGTCGGCGTCGGCATCGGGCGCCGGCACCTGGCCTGGTCCCCCTGGGGGCCCTGGCTGCCCGACGCGGCCTGCCTGGCCTGCGGGGCGCTCCTTTGGTGGGGGCGCATGCGGCGATGAAGCTCTTCACCCGCTACCTGGGAGCGCATTTCCTCGGCCCCTTCTTCTTCGGCCTGGGGGTCTTCGCCCTGCTCGTGTTCCTGGGGGACCTCTTCGACAAGATGAACCGGCTGGCGACCAGCCCGGCTTCGCTGGGCGTGATATTCCAGTATCTGGTGCTACAGATGCCCTATTGGACCCTGCGCATCGTGCCGGTGGCGACCCTGCTGGCCGCGCTGTTCACGGTCTCGGGGTTCGTGCGCAGCGGGGAGTACACCGCGGTGCAGGCCGCGGGGTTCGAGGTCGGGCCCTTCTTCCGGCCCCTGCTCTGGATGGCCGCGGGGGTGGCGCTGGTCTTCTTCGTGGCCCAGGAGACCGTCCTGCCCGCCTGCTTCTCCCGCTCCCAGACGCTGTGGCGCGAGAAGATCCATCCGGTCTGGGAGTGGGACAAGTTCAGCGACGTGGTGCTGGCCCCCGGCCCGGACCGTTTCGTCTCCGCGCGCCTGTTCGCGGTCAAGGACGGGACCTTCGAGCGTCCGGTGATGGACTACTACAATCGCCGCATCCTGCGCCGGCAGGTGGACGCGACGGAGGCCCGCTGGGACAAGGCCAGGGGCCGCTGGGTCTTCCTCGAGGGGGTGGTCCGCCGCTACAGCGAGGACGGGGCGCTCACATCCTCCAAGCCCTTCGTAGAGCTGGTTTCCGACCTGTTCACCCCCCCCAAGGCGCTGGTGCCGCGCCGCAAGAGCCCGGATGAGATGTCCATATTCGAGACGATACTAGAGATCCGCCATCTCGAGGGCGTGCGCCGCATCACCCGCATCGAGTGGACCGCGCTCCATCAGAAGATCGCCTACCCCTTCACCAACGTCATCCTCTGCGCCTTGGGGATCCCGATCGCCCTGCGTTTCCGCCAGCGCTCCCGGTCCGTGGCCTTCACGATGGCGCTGGTGGTGAGCGCGCTGTTCTTGTGGTTCATCGAGGTGGGCCGGATGCTGGGCAACTCCGGGTCCATGCCGCCCTTGGCCGCGGCCTGGCTGCCCAACGGCGTCTTCGGCGCGCTCGCCTTCTGGGGCTGGCGCGATCTGCGTTAGGGCTCGCAATGAAATAAGTGGCGCATTTCGCCGGAGGCGATTTTGGAGCGAGCCGAAGCGATGCGAGACGCGCAGGCCTTGAGGCCTGTAAGTCGAGCAGCGCGAAGGCGCAGCCCAAAAGCGCCCCGGCCCTTCGGGGAGGCCCGCTATTGGCCGATTTCGTCGTTGCTCGTCGCTTACATAGCTCACGCTATGCGCGCTCCTCGCGCCTAGAAATCGGCTCAAGATCGGGCCTCCGAAGTGCGCCACTTATTTCATTGCGAGCCCTTAGCGCTACTTGTTGCGCACGCCCGTGTCCTTCCCGCCGAAGAGGAAGCCCACGTTCAGGGAGACCCCGAAGTTGTTGGGGATCTTCTCCGTCTTCTCCTCGGACTGCCAGTCCGTCCGGTCCGAGCTGATCGAGCCCGCGATGTCCACCACGAGGTGCAGCAGGTTGATCCCGAGTCCCGCGGTGTAGGCGAGCGACGATTCCCCGGAGAGGTCCTTCTGGACGCCGGCCCGCAGGGGGATGTTGAAGGCGGGGTGGTTGACCAGGTCGATCTCGGTGCCGGCCGACAGGTAGCGCGACTTGACCCCCTCCACGGTCGTCAGGTTGTCGGTGAGGTCCACGTCGGCGGCCAGGTGCCAGAACCGGAACGGGCTCAGCGCGACGCCGGCGCGGGCCTGCCCATGGAGGGAGTACCGCGCCGGGGCCCCTCCGTCCGAGGCGGCCTGGGGCTGGTCGAACTTGGGGTCGTTGAGGTTGCGCCCGACCACGCCGATGCGGGGGCGCATGGGCAAGGAGGGGTAGGTCTCCCGCAGGTCCCAGAGCAGACCCGCGTCCACGCCGGGCTGGACGCTGGATTTGGTGTTCTTGTTGTAATCGGTGAAGACCTTGGAGTCCGGCTTGTCGGTGAAGAGGTTGAAGCGGGAATAGCCGATCTTGCCCTGGATGGCCTTGACGCTGGCGCCGACCACGATGCCCGACTCCCGGATCTCCGTGCCGTAGCCCAGCCCCACCTCCGTGAACAGGCCGCCGCGCAGGATGAGGCGGGACGTGTTGGCGTTGGCGACGAGGGCGGCATCGGTGTTGTTCACCTGGTCGACGAGCGCGGTGACCCCCATGTAGTCCAGGCCATGGGCGAAGAAGACGAGCTTCTTGACCTTGATGGAGAGCGCCGCTCCGGCGTCCGCGTCCGCGCCGCTGGTCTTGTCGCCCAGTTTGGCGAGCGCGATCCGGACTTTGTCGGTCTGGCAGTAGCCGGTCCCGGCGCCGCCGCCGGCCTTCTGGCAGTCCTGGTTGATGCGGTTGAGGTCGTTGGCGCCTTCCAGCATCTTGCCCACGAAGGCGGCCCGGAAGCTGGCCGAGAGCATCCCGCCGTTGACGTTGTAGAGCTGGCCCAGTCCGGCCGGGTTCCAGTAGGAAGCCAGCGGGCCCTGGGCGACGGCCACTCCGGCGCCGCCCATGCCCATGGCGCGGGGACCCATTACGTGCCAGGGCGTGGCCTCCGCGGGGCGGGCCAGCGAGAGAGCGGCGATGGAGAGTATGGCGGTCAGGCGTAAGGAATTCATGGCAGTCGGCCCCCCTTGCGATGCGTCGTCAGCGTACTCCCTACTCGAACACCTCGAGGCGTTCCGCGACCTTGAGGACCGGCTCCGTCAGCTTCTGCACGTCCGCGGGGCTCGTCCCCTTGGCGACGGCGCGCAAGAGCAGTCCCTGCGGGGTGACGTCGATCACCGCCAGCTCGGAAACGATCGTGTGGACCACGGCCTTGCCGGTCAGGGGCAAGGAGCAGCTCTTCACGATCTTGTGCGCCCCGTCCTTGGCGGCGTGCTCCATGGCGATGATGACCTTGCGCGTGCCGGCCACCATGTCCATGGCCCCGCCCATGCCGCGGATCTTCTTGCCGGGGATCGCCCAGTTGGCCAGGTCCCCGTTCTCCGCGACCTGCATGGCTCCCAGGACCGTGACGTCCACGTGTCCCCCGCGGACCATCCCGAAGGAGTCGTGGCTGCCGAAATAGGAGCAGCCCGGCAGTTCCGTCACCGTCTCCTTGCCCGCGTTGATGAGGTCCGGGTCCTCGTCCCCCTCGAAGGGGAAGGGGCCGTAGCCCAGCATCCCGTTCTCGGTGTGCAGCACGATCCGGATGCCCGGCGGCAGGTGGTTGGCGATGAGGGTGGGGATCCCGATGCCCAGGTTCACGATGTTCCCGTCCTTGAGTTCCAAGGCGGCCCGCTTGGCGACGCGGGTGCGCAGTTCACCTTCGTCCATGGCTAGCCTCTCACGGCCGCGCGGGGCCGCGTGGTCCGGATCTCGATCGGCTTCTCATAGGCGTCGCCCTGGAAGATGCGGTCCACGTAGAGGCCCGGGGTGTGCACCTGGTCGGGCGGGATGGCGCCCAGTTCCACGAGCTCCTCCACTTCCGCGAGGACGGTGCGCCCCGCGGTCGCCATAACCTGGTTGAAGTTGCGGGCCGTCTTGCGGAAGAGCAGGTTCCCGTAGGGGTCGCCCCGGAAGGCCTTGATGAGGGAGAAATCGGCCCGGATGGGGAGCTCGAGGATCTGCCATTTCCCGTCGAACTGGCGCGTCTCCTTGCCCTCGGCCACCATGGTCCCGTACCCGGTCGGTGTGTAGAACCCGCCGACCCCGGCGCCGCCGGCGCGGATGCGCTCGGCGAGGGTCCCCTGCGGGACCCACTCCAGCTCTACGCTGCCTTTGAGCGAGATCTCCTCGAAGGTCTTGGAGAAACCGCCGTAGGACAGGATCATCTTTCGCACCATGCCCGCCTTCATGAGGGGGGCGATGCCGTGCTGGTCCGTGCCGGGGTTGTTGGAGATGAGGGTCAGGCCCTTGGTCCCCTTCTGCAGGAGCGCCCGGAGCAGGTGCTCGGGCATGCCGGAGACTCCGAACCCTCCCACCAGGATGGACGAGCCCTCCTTCAGGTCCCGAAGGGCGTCTTCGGCGTTGGGGACGCGCTTGTCGATCATAGGCGGACCTCGGTGCGGATGGGTATGAAAGTCGACCCGCAACCCGCCGCCGTGAGAGCCGCGGCGGGTCTGCGGGTCGGGTCAGGCCGGTCCATGGCCCCGCTCAGGCGGCCAGGGCCGCCTGTTTGCGGCCGTTCTTGGAGGCGGCGGCGCCGGCCGCGTGCTTGAGGGCCTCCGCCTTGTCCGTCCGCTCCCACTCGAAGCCCGGCTCGTTGCGGCCGAAGTGGCCGTAGGCCGCCGTGTTCCGGTAGATGGGCCGGCGCAGCTTGAGCGTCGCGATGATGCCGCGGGGCGTCAGGTCGAAGTTCTTGCGGACGATCTCGGCGATGCGCTGCTCGCTGCGCACCCCGGTGCCGTAGGTGTCGATGTAGAGACCGACCGGCTCCGCGATGCCGATGGCGTAGGCGAGCTGCACGCTGCACTCCTCCGCCAGACCGGCCGCCACGACGTTCTTGGCGATGTAGCGGGCCATGTAGCAGGCGGACCGGTCGACCTTGGTCGGATCCTTGCCGGAGAACGCGCCGCCGCCGTGCGCCGCGGCGCCGCCGTAGGTGTCCACGATGATCTTGCGGCCCGTCACTCCGGTGTCGGAGACGGGGCCCCCCACGACGAATTTTCCCGTGGGGTTGATGAAGAACTGGGTCTTGTTGTCGATCAGGCGCTTGCCGAGCACGGGCCGGACGACCGTGTCGATGATCTCCTTGCGGGCCTTGTCGGTGATCTTCTTGCCGGTCCGGTCGAGGATGTCCTCGGTGTGCTGGGTGGAGACGACGACGGTGTCCACGCGCAGGGGGCGTCCGTCGAGGTATTCCACGGTGACCTGGCTCTTCCCGTCCGGGCCGAGGTAGGGGAGCACCTTCTTCTTGCGGAGCTCCGCCAGGCGCCGCGTGAGCTTGTGCGCCAGCATGATGGGCAGCGGCATGAGCTCCGGCGTCTCGCGGACCGCGTAGCCGAACATCATGCCCTGGTCGCCGGCCCCGCCCGTGTCCACGCCCTGGGCGATGTCCGGGGACTGGGTGCCGATGGCGTTGAGCACGCCGCAGGTCTCGCAGCTGAAGCCGAATTTCGGGTGGTCGTAGCCGATCTCGCGGATGACCCGGCGAGACAGGTTGTCGACATCCACGAAGGTCTTGGTCGTGATCTCGCCGCCCACGATGAGCATGCCGCGGGTGACGAAGGTCTCGCAGGCCACGCGCCCCATGGGGTCGTCCTTCATCACGGCGTCCAGGACCGCGTCCGAGATCTGGTCGCAGACTTTGTCGGGATGGCCTTCCGTGACCGATTCCGAGGTGAAATAATGCCGTCCGTTGCGATGCATTCTGAGTCCTCCGGTGCGCCGTCTTTCGAGCGCGGCGCTAGATCGTGTTTCGGAAGAAATTAGTATACCAAAGTTTATAAGTGCGTGTTCACCCAGCGGGCCGCGGTCTCCAGGAGCTCCTGGGTCCGCTTGGGGGAATCGGTCTCCGCGTAGGTCCGGATGAGCGGTTCGGTGCCCGAGGGGCGCATCAGCACCCAGAGGTCCCCTTCCAGGATGACCTTGACCCCGTCGGTGTCCAGGATGCTCTTGATGGTGAGCCCCAGGATCTTCTTGGGCAGGCGCCTCTGGAGCTTGGCGGTGAAGGCGGCCTTGTCCACCGAGGGCTTGGAGACTTTGAAGTCCACCCGCCGGAATTCGGACTTGCCGTACTTCTTCTCGATGAGCTCCCAGAGCTGGGAGGGGGTCTTGCGGGTCTTGGCGCAGATCTCCAGGAGGAGCAGGGCCGTCAGCATGCCGTCGCGCTCCGGGAGGCCGCCCTTCCAGGCGTAGCCGCCCGATTCCTCGCCGCCCACGATCGCGGCTCCGCTGGCGAGCTGTTCGGCTACGAATTTGAAGCCGACAGGGATCTCCTCGAAGGGCAGGCCGTGCGCTTTGGCGATGCGGCCGGACAGGTAGCCCATCGAGACGGATTGGACGATCTTGCCCTTGAGGCCGCGCAGGGTGATGAGGTATTCGATGATGATCGGGAAGACCCGGCACGGGGTCAGGTATTTCCCCTTGTCGTCGATGACCGCGATGCGGTCGCCGTCCCCATCCAGGGCGATGCCGATGAGGGCTTTCTCCTTCAGCACGCGCGCTTTGAGCTCGGCCAGGTTCGTCTCGATGGGCTCCGGGTTGAGGCCGCCGAAAAGAGGGTCTCTTTTCGTGTGGATCTCGATGAGCTTCTTGCTGGTCACCAGCCGGCCGAGGAGGCCCGCGCTGCTGCCGTGCATGTAGTCGATGACCACGGGGCGGGGCAGGCGGCCGAAGAACCGCCCCGGGTTGATCTGGGAGCGCAGGTAGGCCAGATACTCCTTCGTGAAGGAGCGCGTCGTGACCTTCGCCCCGGGGTCGCGCGCGGGGTTGGAGCGGTCCAGGCAGGCTTCGATGGCGCCCGTCACCGATTCGGGAGCGGCGCGGCCGTCGACCTTGACCTTGATGCCGTTGCAGGCGGCCGGGTTGTGGCTGGCGGTCACTACGATCCCCACGGCCTTGAGCTTGCGGCTCAGGAGGCTGATGGCCGGGGTCGGGAGCACTTCGGCGCAGAGCGTGGTCTTGATCCCGTTGGCGGCCAGGATGTGGGCCACCTCGCGGGCGAAGTCCTCGGACTGGAAGCGGTTGTCGAAGCCGACGACCGCGGCGGGGAAGGGCTTGCGCGCGCCGGGGCCGGGCTCCCGCAGATGGTCCGCGACGGCCTGGGCCACGCGGCGGACGTTGTCGAAGGTGAAGTCCCGGGCGGCGAACCCGCGCCAGCCGTCGGTGCCGAATCGGATGTCCTTCTCCATGGGAGGCTCCTTCATTACAGTCTAGAGAATTCCTGGATGACGCAGCCGTCTCCCAGGGTCCGTCCGGCGCCGATCACGGCGTTGGCGCCGATGCGGCAACGGCGGCCGACGATGCAGCCGGAAAGCTGGGCTCCCGGTCCGATCCGCGTCCGGTCGAGGACGACGCAGTCCTCGAGCACCGCGTCCGCCTCGATGCGGCAATCGGCGCCCACGCAGACCGAGCCGACAAAGCGGACCGAGGCGGCGGCCTCGGTCGCGGGGCCGAGGACGACCCGGCCGACCCCTTCGTGGCGGACTCCCGGGGCCAACCGCGCTCCCGGGGCCAGCAGGAAGGCCGCCAGTTTGCGGTACCCCGGAAGGGCGAACGCGGCCCGGCCCTCCAGGATGTCCCGATGCGCCTGGAGGAACTTGTCCAGGGTGCCGATGTCCATCCAATACCCATGCGTGACGAAGCCGTACATGCGCCGCCCCTCGGCGAGCAGGCGGGGGAACAGGCCGCGCTCGAGGGAGTAGGGCACCTCCGGGGCGATCCGGGCGAAGACCGACTCGTCGAAGACGTAGGCGCCCGCGTTGATGGTGTCGCAGGTGATCTCGTCCAAAGACGGCTTCTCCAGGAAGCGGCGGATGCGGCCCGCGGCGTCGACCTCGACGAGCCCATAGAGGGTCGGGTCCTGCACGTGGACCAAAGAGATCGTCACCTCGGCGCGGTTGCGGCGATGCGCGCGCCGGAGGGCGCCCACGTCCAGCTTCTGCAGCACATCCCCGTTGAGGATGAGCGTCGTGCCCTTGAGGAAGCGCGCCGCGTTGCGCACGGCCCCCCCGGTCCCCAGCGGGCTCTTCTCGGCCGCATAGCGGAGACGGACCCCCAGGGAGCGTCCGTCCCCCAGCAGGCGGCGGAAGAGGGGGGGGCGATAACCGGTCGCCAGCACGATCTCGCGGATGCCGTGCTGGCGCAGGTTGAGGATCTGGTGGGTCAGGAAAGGCACGTTCGCCACCGGCAGAAGCGGTTTGGGGAGGGTGCAGGTGAGGGGGCGGAGGCGGGTGCCGAGGCCTCCCGTCAAAATAAGCGCTTTCATCTTCAATAGAATGGGCAAAATCATAGCAAATTACTATAATCCTCCCACTTTAAAATGCCCCAGGACCCCAACGATAGGATCGAGGCTGACCTGCAGGGGAACTCCGTGCGCTTCGATTACGGTGAGCCGGAGGGGCCTATCACGGTCGCCCGGCCCCTTTCGGACCGGAGATCCCTGCTCCTGAGCCTGGGCGGGCTGGTCGCGCTCATCCTCTTCCACTTCTGGTCCCTGGGTTCCTGGATCCGCAAGGATGCCCGCCCCCCGTCCTGGGACCAGGCGGCCCAGATGGAGGCCGCCTGGGACTATCACGGGCCGGTCGCGGCCGGCGATTGGGATAAGGCGATCCATCTTTCCCCGAAGACGGGGTCGTTCCCGCTGCCGCCTCTCTACGCTTTTTCCATCCAGGGGGCCATGGACAAGCCGGACCCGGCGAAGGCGGTCCTGTGGATCAACGGCTTCTACATGGCCCTGCTTTGCCTCTCATTGTGGGGGCTGGGGAAGCATTTCATGGGTCCCTTGGAGGGGCTGGGCGCCGCCGTCCTCTTCTCCTGCATCCCGGAGGTCCAATGGCTGCTCCGGGAGCCGCTGGTGGATCTGGCCTTGACCGCTTGGGTGGTCGCGGCCTATTGGGCGCTGGCCGCGTCGGATAATCTGCAGCGCAAGGTCCCCGCGCTGCTCTTCGGGGTGCTTTTCTCAGCCGCGATGTTGACCAAGTGGAGCGCGCCTTCCTATTTCATGCCCTTCTTGGGCATCTGCACCTTGGCCTGGAAGACGCGGCGGGGCAAGCTGGGGCTGCTGCTGGCGGTCGGGACCGCCGCCGCGCTCTCCATTCCCTGGTATTGGATCCAATGGCCGGTCCTGGTCACGCGGCTCTTCCAGGCCGCCGCGAACCACGCCGTGCCGTCCTGGCGGATCGAGTCCCTGTTCACCTACGTCATGCAGATGGCCGCCGGGCTCGAGTTCCCCTTCTTCGTCCTCGGCCTCATCTCCCTGGCCGTGCCTTCGGTCCGGCGCAAGCGGGACAGCTGGCTGCTGCTCTTCTGGTTCGCCGCTTCCTTCCTCTTCTGGACCATCGTCCCCGACCGGCAGCTGCGTTATCTGCTTCCCGGGCTGGCCCCGCTGGCCCTGTTCGCCATGGGCCCCTGGCCCAAGGCCTTGACCATCACCCTGTGCTCGTTCGGCTTCCTGTCCGCCTGCAACTATGGTCTGGGCTGGATATCGGAGAAGAAGGTGGACGTAGGCATCCCGGTCGTATTCTTCCGTTCCGATCCCCCCAAGACGGAGGACTGGAAGGTCGGCGAGATCCTCCAGGAGGCGTCCCGGCGGCATGACCCCGACGCCCCGTTCGGGAACCTCACCGTGGCGGCGGACCATGCGTTGTTCAACGGCGCCACCTTCGATTGGGAGCGCAGGCGGCGCCGGATCGAGAACCTGCGCAACCGGGGCGTGGACCGGCGTTTCTGCGAATTCTCCGAGTTCGTGGTGGTGAAGTCCGGGACGCTGGGGCCGGTCACCGCGGCGAAGACCCTCACCGCGGACCAGGAGGCGATGCTGGAGGCGGGCTCCTGGTTTCAGCGCGGCTATCTCCAGGTCGGGCGTTGGGACCTCCCCGACAAGACCGAGGCGCTCCTGTTCCAGCGCCGCCGGTCGGCCAGGCCGCCGGTCCAGGACCGCGAGCTCCGCTTCAACTACTTCGAGGAGGAGATGTTCCTGGCGGAGGACCTGAACATAGATTTCGGCGCCTGGGACGCGGCGCGCGGGGTCTACCCGAAGGTCACGGTGAAAGCGACGCGGCTGGTGCTGCTCGGCCTGGAGATACTAGGACCCCGTGTGGAGATGGAGGGCCTGTCCCTGGTGCCAGTGTTCGAGTCGAACTCCGTGGCCAAACCCCTGGGCGGACGGGAGTCGCCCGTGGACGTGCGCATCCTGAAGATGAGCCGCCTGAGGATACTGTCGGCCACGGTCACGGAGGGGGCCTTCGAGACCTTCCTCAAGGCCAGGGTCTCCCAACTTTCCTCCCCCAAGGTCGGCTTCGACAAGACCGTACGGGTGGAGGGCAGGTCGCGCGGCATGCGGGTGGCGCTGGAGGTCCTGACGACGCTCCGCCCGGACGGGAGCGGCCTCGACGCGACCCTGAGATCGCTCTCGCTGGGCGCTTTCGCCTTCCCGGTCTCGCTCCTGGGCCCCCAGGCGAGGTACGCGCTGGACTTCGCCCCGGGTCCCGTGTTCCCCTTCCGGCTGGACATCCCGAGCCTCTCCCTCTCGGGTTCGCGACTGCGGATCGGCGCTCCCGCCCTTTGACATGATGCTCGTCACGGGGGCCCGGGGCGCCGTGGGCAGCTACGTCCCCGGGGTCTTCTCCGGAGAGGAACTGGTCCTCACCGACGCCCACGACCTCGACATCACCGACGCCGCGGCGGTGCGGGACGCCTTCCGGAGGCTGCGGCCCCAGCGGGTCCTCCACCTGGCGGGCGCGACGGACGTCGAGCGCTGCGAGCGCGAGCCCGGCTGGACCGAGCGCAGCAACGTCGCCGGCACGAAGAACATCGCCGAGGCGTGCCGCGAGGCGGACGCGGCGCTGGTGCTCCTGAGCACGGGGATGGTCTTCGACGGGCGCAAGGAAGGCCTCTACGTGGAGAGCGACGCCCCGGCCCCGCCCAGCGTCTACGGCCGCTCGAAGCTGGCCGGCGAGGAGGACGTGCGGCGGCTGGTGCCCCGCCACCTCATCGTGCGCGCGGGCTGGATGATCGGCGGCGGGGTGCTGGACCGGAAGTTCGTCATGAAGATTCTGGGCCGCATGGCGCAGGGGCAGCCCATCCAGGCGGTCTCCGACCAATGGGGGACCCTCACCCATGCCCGGCAGCTCCTCGATCAGATCCGCGCCCTGCTGGACCGCGGCCATACCGGGCTCTTCCACGCCGTGAACCGGGGGGCGGTGACCCGTTTCGACGTGGCGCGCGAGACGGCGCGTCTGGTCGCCAGCGCGGTCCCCGTCTCCCCCATTCCGGCGGCGACGTTCCCCACGGCCGTTCCCCGGGTGCGCAACGAAGCCCTCCGCAACCTCCGCCTCGAGAAGCTCGGGCTCGAGAGGATGACCGGCTGGAAGGACGCTCTGGCCGAGTACATCGGGGAGCTGCGGGACCACGGCCTCCTGAACGGCCTGCCCTAGGAAATCACGTCATCCCGGCGAAGGCCGGGATCCAGTGGCACGCGGTCACTCCGACGAAGGCCGGGGTCCAGATAAATGCTGTCTGGATTCCGGCTTCCGCCGGAATGACGGAGGATAAACGGCCTGCCCTGATCAGGCCGCCGCGGCGGGCAGGACGCGCTGGTAGACGGCTTCGTACTTCTGGATCATGTCCGCCAGCCTGAAGTTCGTCGCGATGACCGCCTTCGCACCGGCGCCCAGATTCTGGCGCAGGGCGGGGTCCGCCATCATATCCTGGATGGCGACGAACAGGCCTTGGGAGTCCTTCGCGGGGCACAGCAGCCCGGAGACGTTGTGGGCGACCACCTCCAGGACGCCGTCGACCTGGCTGGCGACCACGGGCAGGCCGATGGACATCGCCTCGAGGAGGGCGTTGGGGAGCCCTTCCCAAAGCGAAGGCAGGACGAAGATGTCGAGCGCCGAGAGCCAGGCCGGGATGTCCGACACCTCTCCGACGATCCGCACCGCCTCGTCGAGCCCGAGGCGCTGGATCATGGCCTGCAGGGTCCCCCGCAGGGGGCCGTCGCCGATCAGCACGCAGCGGGCCGGCCGCACGGCCTGGAGCTTGGCGAGGGCTTCCAGCAGATAGACGTGCCCCTTCTGCTCGTCCAGGCGGCCGACGCTCCCGATGAGGATGTCCCGCTCGCCCAGCCCGAGCTCCGAACGCAGCCGCTGACGCTCGGTCCGGTTGACGGGCAGGCCGGCCATCTCCACCCCGTTGTGTATGGTCAGGGTCTTGGCGTCGGGGTAGCCGAGCTTGTCGATGAGATACTTGCGGCTGGCCTCGCACTCCGTGACCAGGAGGTCGTCGGCGCTCTTGAGCCGGGCGTCCACGAAAAGGGAGAATCCGCCGCGGGTGCGGTAGTTGACCCGGGGCGAGCTCACCAGCTTGTAGTCGGCGTAGCCCAGCCAGCGGACGGCCCGGGAAAGCTGGATGGCCTGGTACATCACCGCGTGGACGATGTCGGGCCGGACCTCGTGGATGACGACCGCGAGCTTCTGGACCTCCCGGAAGCCCGCGGGGGAGCCGATGTCGAAGCAGAAGACGCGGTGGCCGGCGGCCTCGAGGCGCCGGGCGTATTCGCCTTTGGGCTTGAGGCTGACGATGCCCACCACCTTTGCCAGCTTGGGGTCGACCAGGGTCGCGAGGGTGTAGAGCGTCTTCTCGGCGCCCCCGATGGTGGTCGACGTGCTGACGAAGAGCAGACGCCTCATCTCATCCCTGGTAGAAGGATCGGATCGAATCGGCGATCCGTCCGATGGACTCCTCGGTCAGCTCCGCGTACATCGGGAGGGCCAGCGCCGCGCGGGACGCGGCCTCGGAGCGGGGCAGGGACCCCTCTCCCAGGCCGAGGTGCTGGTACGCGGGCATGCGGTGGAGCGGCGCGGGGTAGTAGACCCCGTTGCCGATCCCGGCCTTCGTGAGATGGGCCGACAGGGCGTCGCGCCGGTCCGCCTGGATCACGAAGAGGGTGTAGACCTGGCGCATGCCGGGCGCGTCCTCCGGCGGCAGACGCAGCGGCAGCCCCGCGAGCGCGCGGCGGTACAGCTCGGCCGACTTGCGCTTGGCCTCGGTCCAGGCCGCCAGGTACGGGAGCTTGACGCGCAGGACGGCGGCCTGGAGCTCGTCGAGCCGGCAGTTGTGGCCGACGCGCACGTGCTCATAGTGCCCCCCGGGCTTGCGCCCCACGTTGCGCAGCATGATGAACAGTTCCTGCAGCTTCGGGTCCGCGGTGGTCAGGGCCCCCGCATCGCCCATCGCCCCCAGGTTCTTGGAGGGGTAGAAGCTGAAGGCCCCGCAGTCGCCCAGGCTGCCGACGCAGCGGCCCCCGTAGCGGGCCAGGTGGCCCTGGGCGCAGTCCTCGACTACGCGCAGGCCGCGCTCCTTGGCCACGGCCAGGATGGGGCCCATGTCCGCGGGCCGGCCGAAGAGGTGCACCGGGACCACGGCCTTGGTCTTCGGGGTGAGCCGGGCCGCGAGGTCCTTGGGGTCCATGGTCAGCGTCGCCGGGTCCACGTCGACCAGGACCGGTTTGGCTCCCAGCGCCGAGACGACCGTCGCGGTGGCGATGAAGGTGAAGGCGGGGACCGCGACCTCGTCGCCTGGGCCGACCCCGCAGGCTTCCAGGGCGAGCTGCAGGGCCGAGGTCCCGGAGGACACCCCGGCGCAGTGCGGCGCATCGTGGGCGGCCCCGAATTCCCTCTCGAAGGCGGCGCCCTCGGGTCCCAGGATGAATACGCCGGAATCCATGACGCGGGTGGCCGCGGCCACGAGTTCGCCGCGCAGGGACAGGTACTGCTGCTTCAAGTCCATCAATGGTATCTTCGCCAGGGTCGTGGTCATAGGGGTCAGTAGGCTCCTCGCGCCGACAGCATGGCCGGCACGGTCTTGAGGATGATCTCCAAATCCAGTCCGAGCGACCAATGTTCGATGTAGAACAGGTCCAAGGAGAAGCGCTGCTCGGCGCTGATGTCGGAGCGGCCGGAGACCTGCCACAGGCCGGTGATGCCGGGCAGGATGTTCGTGCGCTTGCGGGCGGTGCGGCCGAAGAGCCGGACGAGCTCTTCCATCTCGCCGGTGGTCAGGGCCAGCGGCCGCGGCCCCACCACGCTCATGTCGCCCAGGAGCACGTTGAGGAACTGCGGGAACTCGTCGACGGAGTAGCGCCGGAGCCAGCGGCCGACCCGGGTGACGCGGGGGTCGGTCTTGGCCTTGAAGAAGCCGCCGCGCTGGTCGTTGCGGTCCCGGACCGCGTGCAGGCCGGCTTCGGCGTCCAGCACCATGGTGCGGAACTTGTAGGCCTCGAACGGCTTGCCGCGCAGACCGATGCGCTTCTGCTTGAACAGGGCGGGGCCCTCGGAGTCCCAGCGGATCAGGAGCGCGACGGCGAGGAGCGGGAGTCCCAGGGCCGCGAACACGGCGAGCGCGAAGAGCAGGTCGAAGGCCCGTTTCGCCGCAAAGTTGGCGCGAGTGAGCTGCGTGTGCTGGAGATGGAAGGCCGGGAGCCCCAGGGAGTCGTCCATCTGCACTTCTCCGAGGCGGAGCTCCAGGAGGTCCGGGATCAGGCGGAAGCCGATCTCCGCGGCCTCGCAGGCCTCGGCGAGCTCGAGGAGCGTCGCGTGGCTGATGCCGCCGCGCAGGAGGATGACCTCGCCGACGCCGTTCTGCTTCGCGTGTTCGATCAGGCCGTCGGGACTCGGAATGGTGTGGAGTTCATGGATGGGGACCCGGGGGTGCCGGGCATGCACGTTCTCCCGGATGACCTCGGCGACCTTGCCGCCGCCGATGAGCAGCAACGGCCGGGTGGTCTCGAAGGCGGACATCCAGCCGTCGAGCTTGAGGACCAGGGCCTGGGTCAGGGAGACGAAGAGCGTGGCCAGCGGCGCGGCCATGAGGATCATGAGCCGGGAATAGGTGAGGCGGGCGAAGATGAAGGTCAATGCCAAGGTCGCCAGGGTCCCCAGGAGGGTGCCCTTGGCGATGCGGATGAAGCGGTCGAAGGGGCTGGTCCAGGACTGGGTGTACAGCCGCCCCGCGTACCAGAAGACGGCGATCCAGAGGGGGACGATCGCGTACAGTATCTGCGCGTAGAGCTCCCAGCCCGGGTCCGTGCCCGCGATCGGGAGGCGCTCCGTGAGCCAGGCCCAGTGGAAGCGGAGCTGGTAGGCGGCCCGGAACGCCAGGGCCAGGGCCGCGGTGTCGCAGAGCAGGTGCAGGGATACCCGGAGGGTGTGCCGCAGCCAGGCCGGGAGCGCTCCGGGAGACGGGGGGCGCGGGGCCTGGGACGCGGGAGGCGTCTTCATGAGGGGCTCGCCTCTAGGCACGGCGCCGGATCTCCTCGATGTCGCGGATCTCCTTGGGCACCGAGGTCAGGTTGATCGAGCCCTTCGGAGTCACCACGAGGTCGTCCTCGATGCGGATGCCGCCGAAGTCCAGGTAGGTCCGCGCCCGCGCGAAGTCGACCGAGGCGCGGTGCTTGCGCGCATTCTCGGGGTCGCAGAGTAGGGCCTTGATGAAGTAGATGCCGGGCTCCACGGTGAAGGCGAAGCCGGGCTCGAGCTTCGCCATGAACCGGATAGGGACCTTGCGCGGGTTGGGGAGCTGACGCCGCTTCCCTCCGGCGCCGTCATGGACGTCGAGGCCCAAGAGGTGGCCGATCCCGTGGGGGAAGAAGAGGCGCACGGCGCCGTTCTCCAGCAGCCCGTCCGTGTCGCCGCGCAGGAGCTTGAGCGATTTGAGGCCGTCGGCGAGCGTGCGCATGGCGCGCAGCTGGAGGTCGATGGAGCTGATCCCGGCGCGGGTCATGGCGATGCAGTCCTTCTGGGCCTGCAGGACCACGGAGTAGACGTCGGCCTGGCGGCGGGTGAAGCGCGCCGAGACCGGGTAGGTGCGGGTGATG
>MGTY01000108.1 GCA_001799695.1 Elusimicrobia bacterium GWA2_69_24 | reverse complement strand
CCGATGGCGAGAGTCGGGGCCACGGTATCGTAGATGAAGTCCCGGTCGCCGCCCACGGGCGCGCTGCGGACGTTGCCGGCCTTGTCGTAGACCCGCAGGAACACCCGGTACTTCTCGTTGTTCAAGAGCGCGCCGGCCAGGTCGTCGAAATGCCAGGCGATGTTCCCGCTCCCGGGGTCGAAGATCGCGGCGCTGTAATGCTCGTTGAGCGCGGTCCACGAGGAACCGGTCCAGTCCTCGTCCCCGGCGCCGCCCTGGAGACGCTGGAGCCGCATCTGCACGCGCAGGACCCCGGAGATGTCCGCGTTGGCCGTGCCCCGGATCTGGGTCAGGCTGCGCATGGAGGTCGTGCTGGGGTCCTGCAGGAAGACGGTCGGCGCGCTGTCGTCGATCACGAAATGATGGGTCGCGGAGACGCTCAGGTTGCCGCTGGCGGTCCCGTCCGACCGGAACGAGGCGTCCTCGCTCATGGCCTCGATGCGGTAGCGGATGTCGGTCGCGGGGACCCAGGTCACCAGCTGGTCGTAGTCCCAGTTCGTCTCCCCCCCGCCGAAGGTGCTGCCCGTGTCGAACATGCCCTGCACCGCGGCGGCCGTCCCGGAGGACCAGACCTTCGGCCCGGAGAGCCAATACCAGGTATCCCCCGGCGCCAGGTCGTTGTAGGAGAGCCGGATGCTCACGCGCCGGACTCCCGAGTTCCAGGGCGAGTTGGGGTCGCTGACCGTGCCGGTCAGGGGGTTGCCCACGCCGCTCAGCTCGCCGTTCTGGTAATTCCCTTCATCGACGGGAACGTTCACCCCCGCCAGGGGCTTCACGGTGTCCATCAGGAAGGTTCTGGACGAGACCCCGTCCGCGTACGCGGTGTTCTCGTTGGAGGCCATATCGACGGGCTTGACCAAGAGGACGTACCAGGTGTTGACGGCCTGCAGGGTGCCGTTGAGCTGGATGTCGGTGTAGCTCCAGTTCCCGGACGCATCGGAGGAGGTCTCCAGCCAGTACGGGCAGTCCTGGTTGAACGACCCGCTTCCGCTATAGCACCTGTTCTTGGATACGTTGCGCAGGGAGATGCTGGAGGCCTTCATGACGTAGGGCAGGTCCGAGGCCGTCCCGGTGATGAGCGGCAGGGCGTTGAGCTTCTGCTGGACGGGCGGCCGCACGACGCCGGAGTTGGGAGTGGTCGTGTCCCAGGTGAAGGAGCGGGGATAGGTGATCGCATTGCCCGCCGCATCTTTGATGAGGATCGCCGCCTCGTAGGGGGTTCCCGGGGTGAAAGCGGTCCCATCCGTGAAGCTCGCGTGGTTGACGCTGTAGACGCCTCCCGCGTAGGAGGGGGTCATGCAGGTGCCGTCCGGCGCCGTGTAGCAGTCGCCGGACGCGGAGCCGGTCCAGGCGGAAGCCGTCCCGTCCCAGTAGTCGGCGCCCCGGCGCAGGCGCAAAAACACCGTCTTCGCCGCCCCGCCCAGCGGCGCCGCCTGGGGCGGCGGGACCGGCCCGTCCACGGAGGCATCGATCGCGGTGCCGGACAGGCCGGGGAGGAAGTTCCGGTACGCGGAGTCCGGCATCAGAAAGCCCGCGGCGGGGTTGTCCGCGTCGATGTAGAAGGTCCTGGGCGCCAGCGGGCTCCCTTCCTCGTAGTCGATGTTGCGGCCCTTGGACTGCACCTGGTACTTATGCAGGCTGGTGAACGAGGACGGCGGGACCGCGAAGCTCCAATAGGGAAAGGCCCAGGTCGCGGCCTGCCAGGTGATGTAGTTGTCGGGCGGGCCCAGGGTCTTCCATTTCTTCTCGGCCGCGTCCCAACTGGTGGGGTTGGCGGGGTCGGTGATGTCCTGCACCTGCACCTCCACGGTGTCGGAGACGTCGTTGGCCGTGCCCGAGAGCGTCGACCCCGCGGGGGTGAGATGGACGTTGTCCGCGGACGGCCGGATCACCCCGGACAAGGGGCGGGGCGCCCGGTAGATGAACGAGATCCGGTTGCTGTCGGGGCCCGGAGCCCCGGGCTGGTCCTCCAGGTTCGCCGCCTTGTCGAGCGCGGCCGTCATGACCTGGTACGTGACGTCCGCGGTGAAGCTCGGCGTGGACGGGTTCGTCACGTACCAGTTGACCGGGCTCAAGGTGTCGGTCGTGGACTGCACCCAGTAGGCTGAGGCGTCGCCGGGGGCGCCGGGAGCGCCTGGCTCATTGCCGTCGAACAGCCGCGTCGTGCGGTTCCACCATTTGTTCAGGAGTCCGTGCCGGTAGGCCGCGTAGACCTTGTTGATCCCGGCCGGGCCCGCGTCCGCCGCGGTGCCCGACAGGGTCGGCAGGCTCATGGGCTCCTCGCCGTCCACGGGCTTCTGGAAACGCGTGGTCGGCTTCTGGAAGTCGGCGCCGAAGGTCACGGTGGAATAGGTCACCTGCCGGTGAGCCGCCTGGTCCGTGGCGCGCGCGTTGGCCTCATAGGTCACGCCGCTCACCCAGGGCGCCGTGGACAGGCTCCAGGTCCAGGGGCCCTCCCCGCCGGGCGTCACCTCGTTCCAGACCGCTCCGTCCGCGCTCGCGACCCAATCCCCCACGGGCGGTATGCTCAGGTCCATGTACTTGCCGTCCGAGTCGCGCTTGACGCGCAGCTCCACCTTGGTCACCGTGCTCACCCCCACGTCGTCGGCCGTGCCCGAGATGTAGGCGCTCTCCGAGATGTAGCCCAGGTTCTGGGGGAAGGTGATCGTGGCGGTCGGCACCGAGATGTCGTACGCGAAGACCACCGTGGAATATTTGACCTCCATGTTGCCGGCCTTGTCCTGCGTCCGCGTCACGACCTCGAAGGCTCGGTTGGCCACCCAGAAGCGGGCCTTGGCGCCGGCGGCCTGCGGGGTGCCCCACTCCCAGGACGCGCTGTCCGAACCGAAGCCGTCGGTGACGTAGGGCCACTTCTCCACGTTGGCGTCCGCGTCCTCCGAGTTCCAGTCGTCGATGACCCGGTCCCAGAAGTAGGTCGTGTTGTCCCCCAACCGCGGGCAGGCCAGGCGCCGGATGCGGAGCTTGACCTGCGTCAGCTCGCCGCGCACGTCGTCGTAGGCGGTGCCCGTGATGCTCGAGAACATGGTCGAATAGTGCACCTGGTCGTCCGGCTCGGTCAGCATGGAGTCCGGCTTCTCGGGGCTGGCCCGGTACTGGTCGAAGACGAAGGTCACGGTGCTCAAGTCCGTCTCGAAGTTGTTCCCCCCGTCCACGGCCTTGACGATCACCCGGTAGCGGATGGTGTGCTGGAAGTCCGGGATCGCCAAAGACCAGGTGCCCGAGGACACCCCGGCATAGGCCGCGTTGTACCAATACGAGGGTCCGCGCAGGTCCCCCGCGTACGACGGGTCGGGGATGGTCGTAGCCCAGGAGACGCCGTTGAAGGTCTTGTCCTGCACCTCGTCGTAGAGGTGCACCTTGACGAACTGGACGCGCCGGGCCTCGAAGTTGTTGCCGTCGTCGTCCGCCGTGCCGGCGATCGCCGTCAGGACGTTGTAATGGAAGCCGTCCTGGATGTTGGTGAAGTCGGTCCGGGGTTTGGTCGCGTCGTAGTAGAAGACGTGGCTCCAGGGCGGCGACCCGACCGGCCAGTCCTTGTTGCCGGAGGCCGCCGACTCGTCGGGCTGGACCGAATCGTCGACCACGCGCGAGGTCAGTTCGTACTTCCCGTTGTCCACCCACGGGATGATCCCGGAAAATGTGTGCGCCCAGGCGGGCGGCGTCCCCAGGGTGCCGTCCGGGTAATCCGACGGCTCCACGCTGGTCGCGCTCCAATCCGAGCCGGTCCAGAAGCGCTCGGGGCTCGGGACCACGCGCTTGAGGCGGTACTCGACGCGGTTGATGCCGGCGCCGGCCCCGCCCGGACCCGCCGGGTCCGTGGCCGTGCCCTCGATGGTCACGAATCCCTCCGTGATGATCTGGCCGGGGGCCGGCAGGGTGATGGTGGAGATGGGGTTGGTGAAGTCCATGAGCAGGTCGCTGCGCACCGAGTAGTTCCCTGACGCCGTCACGTTGCCCGGTTCGTCGACGGCGCGCGCCCGGATGGTGTAGCGCCGGCCGCTGGTCATGGAGTCGATGGGGATGTCGTAGTTCCAATTAACGAGAGGAGCGCCGCCGCCGTCGGCCGTGACGCTCCAGGAGGAGTTGGGGGCCCAATAGCTCGTGTGCCAGTAGG
Organism: Elusimicrobia bacterium GWA2_69_24; assembly: GCA_001799695.1. Lineage (GTDB taxonomy): Bacteria > Elusimicrobiota > Elusimicrobia > UBA1565 > UBA1565 > UBA10166. The sequence goes on along the minus strand of MGTY01000108.1, from coordinate 1,676 downwards.
TGCTGGGATAGGTGAGGTCCCGGATCTCCACCTCTACCCGCTGCATGAGGCTGAGCACGTCCTGCGCCGTGCCCGAGAGGGTGGCCAGGGTGTTCGCCTGGTAGTCGAAGTTGAGCTTCAGGCTGTTCTGGCTGGGCCCCTTGATCAGCACCATAGGGGGGTCCGCATCCAGGCGGAAGCTGCGCGTGGAATAGACCGTGGACCAGTTCCCGGCGCGGTCGCCCGCCTTGACGTTCAACTCGTAGAGGTTGTTGGAGAGCCAGGTGAGGCCCCCGGGCTTGTTCCACGACCAGGTCGTGGTCGTGACCGGCACCCCGGGCGCGTAGGCGTCGGGCGACAGCCACACCACCGGGTCGTCGTCGCTCTTGACCTCCCACTGCCCGTTCGTCGTCCAATAGGGGTTGCCCGCCGCCTCCTTGTCCCGCAGGCGGAACCGGGCCGCGTCGATGCCGGCCAGCAGGTCGCTGGCCGTGCCGCGGACCACCGGCAAGGAGACCACGACGGACTGGAAGGGGTCCACGATGGCCATCCGGGCCGGGTCGTTGGGCGGCGTCCGGTCGAAAGTGAAGGTGCTCTTGACCAGGGCGGTCGCGTAGGTGCTCTCCTCGTTGGTCGCGGAATCCACCGCCCGGGTGCGCAGGTAGTAGACGTTGTCCACCCACTTCCCGCGGAAGTCCGCGTCCGTGTGCGACCACGCTCCGGCGCCCACCGAGTTCACCAGGAACCAGTTCGCGGGGTCGTCGAGGCTGCCGCTCAGGGTCACCCAGGTGTCGTCATGGTTCCAGATCTTCGTGGAGGCGCCGGCCACGTAGTAGACCTGGTATTTCAGGTCCGTGGTCACGTCGCCCGGCACGAAGCCGGCCAAGGTGTCCACGTTCTGGTCGTTGGTGGCCGAGGCGTCGGCCGGGACCGTGACGAAGGATTCCGGCGGCTGGCGGTCGTACTTGAAGGTCCGGGTGGACAGCACCACGTCCACGTTGGTGGCCTGGTCCCTGGCCCGCGTGCGCAGGCGGTACTCAAAATCCGGCGTGAAGCTCGTCTCCAGCCCCTTAAGCGTCCAGGTGATGGAGCTCTCGTGCAGGGTCACGCTCGACCCCGCGATCTCGCACCAGTAGCTCTCCTGGGCCGCCTGGTCGTCGCGGATGACCCACCCCCCGGCCGCGCAGTTCCACGCGTTGAAGGGCGAGATGCCCAGCTTCTCGACCAGGTTGATCTCCACGTTGGTGGCCTTCTTGTTGTCGTCGGCGGTCCCGCGCACCAGCGGCAAAGCGTTGAGCCGCGTCTGTCCGGCCGAGGGGATCTCCACGTCGGTCGTAGGCGGGGTGTTGTCGTAGACTATGGTGCGGGGGCCGTTCTCCGCCCCGACGTTGTTGAGGCTGTCCACGGCCCGGGCGAGGATCTCGTAGGTGTGGTCCGGGAACCAGGCGATGTTGGCCTTGTAATAGGTCCAGTTCGTGGGCAGGCCCGCCGTATAATCGTTCCAGGAGTTCGCCTTCAGCGGCACGTCGAAGGCGGTCGCCCCGTTCCAGTACATCCCGGTGTCCACATCCTTGATGCTGACCTGCGTCATGGCTACGATCGACAAGGTGTCGGAGGCCGTGCCCGTGATCGTGGTCAAGGTCTTGAAGGCCAGCCCGTCCGCCGGGGTGCCGATGAGCGAAGTGGGACCGGTGGCG
>MGTY01000107.1:52674-53016 GCA_001799695.1 Elusimicrobia bacterium GWA2_69_24 | reverse complement strand
TGTGGCGGAGAATTTTAATATCAAAAAACAGAAGAAAATTATACGATTGATGTACTGTTATGTCAATCCTTTAAAATGCCGCCAAAAAGCTCCCTCAAGCGGCCTGCCATCCTCATCGATGCCGCCCTCTGGGCCATCATCACCGCCTTGAGGTCCTCGAAAGCCCGGCCGAGATCGTCGTTCACTATGAGATAATCGTAAGAAGGGGCGCTCTTTATCTCCTCTTCGGCGATCTTGAGCCTTTTCCTGATGTCTTCAGGACTGTCCTTGCCCCTGTCCACGAGCCTCTGCTCGCAGGCCTTGAGCGAAGGCGGGAGTATGAAGATGTATACGCCGCCCTTG
>MGTY01000107.1:52059-52644 GCA_001799695.1 Elusimicrobia bacterium GWA2_69_24 | reverse complement strand
ACGTCTATCTCGAGGATGACGCTGAAACCCTCCTCGAGGAGCGCCTCGAGGTCTTTTTTAGAGGTGCCGTAGCGCCTGCCGTAGACCCCGGCGTGCTCCAGGAACTCGCCAGCCGCCACCATCCTGTCAAAGGCCTCGTCATCTATGAACCAGTAGTCGCGGCCGTTCACCTCGCCGGGGCGCGGCTTCCTTGTCGTGTATGATACCGAGTTCCTTATCTCCGGGAAATGGGCCGCGGCCATCCTGCACAGGGTCGTCTTGCCAGCGCCTGACGGGGCGGAGATTATGTATGCGATGCCTTTCATCGTCTCATTTTTCCGTAAGCTGTTTTCATATATGGAATAGAATCCGCGTCCATGAAATCATCGGCGCCTTTACAGAAAGCCGCGCTACTCGACGTTCTGCACCTGCTCCCTTATCTTTTCGGCCTCGCCCTTCATCTCGATGACTGTCTGGGTTATCTGCGTGTCATTGGCCTTGGAGCCTATCGTGTTTATCTCCCTGCCGAGCTCCTGGCAGAGGAAATCGAGCTTCTTGCCGATCGGCCCTTCTTCCGCGAGCAACTTCCTGAACATATCGATGTGG
>MGTY01000107.1:0-52045 GCA_001799695.1 Elusimicrobia bacterium GWA2_69_24 | reverse complement strand
CGCCAGCCGCCGCAAGTCCGGCCGTTCGTCCAACTCCCAGCTCTTGTCGCCGATGACGATGTCCGCGCCGCGGGCCAGGCGGGACTCCGCCTCCTCCAGGAATCCCGCCTGCCAATTATCCGCGTCGATGACCAGGCAGCGATCGCCATGGGCGGCGATCATCCCCTCCCGGACCGCTCGCCCATAGTCGGGCTCGGGGATGGACACCACCCTCACGACGCCGGGCCAGCGCGCGGCCAACGCCCGCGAGAGGGACAATGTACCGTCGACGCTGCCGTTCTCCACCAGCAGCATCTCGGAGGGGCCCCGCAGGTCCGCGAGATCGGAGAGGAGCGCCTCGGCCCCGGACTCAAGCCAAGCGCTTTCGTTGTGCAAGGGGACGATGACCGATCTCATGGCCCGGTCCCGATGTAGATGCGGTGATCCCGCGTGGCGGCGACGGCATGGAGAAAACCGAACTCGCTCTGGAGCGCCGCCTCCCGGCGGGCGGAAGAGACCGCCGCCGCCACGACCCGGCCCGAACCGTCCCATCTCCGGGACCTCCCCCACTCCAGGTCGCATGACGGGATGAGCCTGATGCGATCCGCGATCCCCGAGAATACCAGGATGTCGGGCCAGCCGTTGTCGACCGCCTCGACGATGACCACCGCGTCGGGCTCCCCTCGCGCGAGAGGCGCCGCCCATCGCCGCAATTCCGAACCGACACGCCTGTTCTCGTCATACCGGCCGACTTCCGCGAGATCGCCCCGGATCCCGGCGGCCAAGGCGAAGGCGCTGGCGAGCGCGAACGTCGATAACCCTGCCGCCCGCCACATCCCGGTCGTTTTGCCGATGGCGCGCCAAAGAGCGGCCCCGACGGCCGCCATCCCGAGGAAAAGCGCGCAAGTGAAATTCCGTTCGATCTCCCAGGAAAAGAGGTAGAACCACGATGCGACCCATAGCGCTAGCGCCTCGACCAGCACGAACCAGGCGAGCGCGACCAGCGTGGCCGGAAGGAATCCCGGGATGAGCGCTCCCCAGCCGGCGAACGCCAGCGCGTTGAATGGGAGGAAGTCGAATCCGAACCAATTCGGGATGCGCGACATGCGGAAGAGGAAAGCGAGCTCCGCGGCGTCAGGATTCCGAGAAACGGCCGTCTGCGCATGGAACCGGATGGCTGGGAACCGGGCCCAGACCCAGAACGCCGCCCAGGCCGCCAGGGCCCCGAGAACCCCGCCATCTCCGGCCGGCCGAACACCGAGAGGCCCAGGGCGGCGAGCGCCGCAGCGTCCAGGAAAGCGTCATGGGACGCGCCAGCCCCCCGCCGATGGGCGACGATCCAATACGCCATGGCTGCCAACGCGATGCCGATCATCTCCGGCTGACCCGAGAAGACGAGACGGGAGAATCCCGGGACCAAGACGGCCAGGATGGTCCCCAGCGCGGCCTCGGGGCGTCCGGCGATCCGAGCGGTCGCCGAATAGAGGAACAACACGGCGACTGCCGCCGCGCACGCGCTGGGAGCCGCCGGCCGCTCGAAGTTCATCCCTGCATCCCGACGCGCCCGCGCTTGAATACGCACATCGGATCATCTATATCATCTAGCCGAACCATGCTCCCGCCAGAATCGCCGATGCCCGAGCCTGATGAGAGGCGGTCCAAGGTCATTCAGGGATTGAGCCGGCGGTGTCGCGGACATCTGCGACTGTGCCCGGGCACAGCACCGACGACGTTCGTGCGCCCCGTCGAGCCTTGCGCTTGACTCGACGGATACCATCCCTCAGGACAAGTCGTCCAAGTCTCGCTAAGCGGCGACAGCGAGCAGGACTCAGGCATTCCGGGCGGAAAAAGGCCGGGCGGCGCTTTTGGGGCGCCGCCCGGCTCTCTTTTGCTGCGTGATCCTTACGCGTTGACCGGATTCTGAGGCACGGCCGCCGCGGGCTTGGGCGCGACCGTCGCCATGGCTTCCAGCGACTTCCAGCGCCGCTCCACGTCCGCCTGCGCGAGCACCATGAGGCGCTTGGCCTCCTCCGGGTTGCTCTTGGTCAGCATGCGGTACCGGGTCTCCTTGTAAGCGTAGTCCGCCAGCGGGATCTTCGGCCCCTTGCTGTCGAGCTGCATCGGGTTCTCGCCCTTGTCGGCCCGCCGCGGGTCGTAGCGGAACAGCGGCCAGTAGCCGCTGTCCACCGCCGCCTTCTGCTGCGCCAGGCCGTTCTTCAGGTCGAAGCCGTGCGCGATGCAGTGGCTGTAGGCGATGATGATGGACGTGCCGGGGTAGGACTCCGCCTCGACCATGGCCTTCACGGTCTGGGCGTCGCTGGCCCCGAACGCCACGCGCGCCACGTAGACGCTCCCGTAGCTCACGGCCAGCATGGCCAGGTCCTTGCGCGACAGCTTCTTGCCGGAGGCCGCGAACTTCGCGACCGCCCCGCGCGGTGTGGCCTTGGAGGCCTGCCCGCCGGTGTTGGAATAGACCTCGGTGTCGAGGACCAGGATGTTCACGTCGCGGCCCGAGGCCAGGACATGGTCCAGGCCGCCGTAGCCGATGTCATAGGCCCAGCCGTCGCCGCCCATGATCCACACGCTCTTGCGCACGAAGCTGTCGGCGAGCTCCTGGAGGGCGGCCGCCTCGGGCTCCTTGAGCCCCGCCAGCTTCTTCTTGAGCTCGACGACGTGCGCGCGCACCGCCGCGATGCCCGCGTCCGTCTTCTGATCGGTCTCCAGGATGCCCTTGACCAGCGTGTCGCCCACGCGGCCCGCGAGCCTCTTGAGAATCTCGCCCGCGAACTCGCGCTTCTTGTCGTACGCCAGCCGGAAGCCGAGGCCGAATTCCGCGTTGTCCTCGAACAGGGAGTTGGACCACACCGGTCCCTTGCCGTCCTTGCGGACCGCCCAGGGGGTCGTCGGCAGGTTGCCGCCGTAGATGGACGAGCAGCCCGTGGCGTTGGCGACCGCCAGCCGGTCGCCGAAGAGCTGACTGACCAGCTTCACGTAGGGCGTCTCGCCGCAGCCGCCGCACGCTCCCGAGAACTCGAAGAGCGGCGTGCGCAGTTGGGACCCCTTCACGGTCGCGAGGTTGAGGTCCTGGCTCTCGGCCTGCGGCAGGTCGTCGAAGAACGAGAAGCAGGCGCGCTCCGAAAGGCGCAGGGGAGCCTGCTCCGCCATGTTGATGGCCTTCTTCCCCGCGTCCTCCTTGTTCTTGCCGGGGCAGGCTTCCACGCAGATGCCGCACCCGGTGCAGTCCTCCGGGGCGACCTGCACGGAATAGCGCGTACCGGCCGCGAACTCCTTGCCCTTGTACGGGACGCTCTGAAACTCCTTGGGCGCGCCCTGGAGGGCGCCCTCGGCGTAAGTCTTGGTGCGGATGGAGGCGTGCGGGCAGACCAGCGAGCACTTGGCGCACTGGATGCACCACCGGTTGTCCCATACCGGGATCTCCTGGGCGATGTTGCGCTTCTCCCAGCGCGTGGTGGAGAGCGGGTAGGTCCCGTCCACCGGCAGCGCGCTGACGGGGAGCTGGTCCCCGCGTCCCGCGATGATCTCGGCCGTGACCTTGCGCACGAACTCCGGGGCCTCGGAGGAGACCACCGGCGGCCGGGTCTTGGTGGAAGTCGCCTTCCCGAGCGGGACCTCCTTAAGGAAGGCCAGGGAGTTGTCCACGGCCTTGAAGTTCATGTCCACGATCTCCTGCGACTTCCTGCCGTAGGTGTACTTGATGGCCGCTTTGATCTGGTCGATCGCGTCGGGCACGATCTTGGCCAGCGAGAAGTAGCAGACCTGCATCACGGTGTTGATGCGCCCGCCGAGCCCCGCGTCCTTGGCGACCTTGTAGGCGTCGATGACGTAGAACCGGCACTTCTTGGCGATCAGGCCCTCCTGCGTCTCCCGAGGCAGGCTGTCCCACGCCTGGTCCGCGGGAGTCGTGGTGTTGAGGAGGAAGGTCGCGCCCGGCATGGCCCGCTCCAGGACGTCGAACTTCTCCAGGAAGACCTCCTGGTGCACGGCCACGAAGTTCGCCTGGCTGATGAGGTAGGTCGAGCGGATCGGCTGGGGCCCGAAACGCAGGTGCGAGATCGTGATGGACCCCGACTTCTTGGAATCGTACACGAAGTAGCCCTGGGCGTGCAGCTCCGTCCCTTCCGCGATGATCTTGATGGAGTTCTTGTTCGCGCCCACCGTCCCGTCCGCGCCCAGCCCGTAGAAGATGCCGCGGAAGGTGTCCTTGTGCTCGGTGCTGAACGCCGGATCGTACTTCAGGGAGAGCCCCGTCACGTCGTCGTTGATGCCCACGGTGAAGCGGGGCTTGGGCTTGGAGTCCGAAAGTTCGTCGTACACGGCCTTGACCATGGCCGGGGTGAACTCCTTGGAGGACAGCCCGTAGCGTCCGCCGATGACCTTGGGCAGTTTCCCGCCGAAGCGATTGCCGCCGTCGCCCGTGTACTCCGCGAGCGCCGAGGTGAAGTCCACGAAGAGCGGCTCACCCTGCGAACCGGGCTCCTTGGTGCGGTCCAGGACCGCGATGGCGCGGACCGTGGCCGGGATGGCTTCGAGGAGCAGCTTGGGCTCGAAGGGCCGGTACAGCCGGACCTTCAGCAGCCCGACCTTGCCGCCCTTCGCGTTCAGGGCGTCCACCGCCTCCTCCGCCGCGCCGGTCCCCGACCCCATCATGACGATGAGACGCGCGGCGTCCGGGGCGCCGTAGTACTCGAAGAGTTTGTAGCTGCGGCCGGTCAGCTCGGCGAAGCGGTCCATGACCTTCTGCACGGCAGCGCCGGTCCTGTCGTAGAACGGGTTCACGGTCTCGCGCGCCTGGAAGAAGACGTCCGGGTTCTGCGCGGTGCCGCGCATCACCGGCCGCTCCGGGTCCATGCCCAGCTTGCGGAACGCCGCGATGTCGGCGGGGTCCATGAGGCCGCGGAGCTGCTCGTCGGAGAGCATCGCGATCTTGTGCACCTCGTGCGAGATGCGGAAGCCGTCGAAGAAGTGCAGGAAGGGGATCCGGGACTTGAGGGTGGCCGCGGTCGCGATGGCCGCGAAGTCATGGGCTTCCTGCACCGAGTTGGAGCAGAGCATGCCGTAGCCGGTGGCGCGGCAGGCCATGACGTCGGAGTGGTCGCCAAAGATGGAGAGCCCCTGGCAGGACACGGCGCGCGCCGCGATGTGGAAGACCGTGGGGGTCAGCTCGCCCGCGATCTTGAACATGTTGGGGATCATCAGGAGCAAGCCCTGGGAGGAGGTGAAGGTGGTGGTGAGGGCGCCGGTCGTGAGCGCGCCGTGGACCGTGCCGGAGGCGCCGCCCTCGCTTTGCAGTTCAATGACCTGGGGGACGGTGCCGAAGATGTTCTTCTTGCCCTCGGCGGACCAGCCGTCCGAGAATTCGCCCATGTTGGACGACGGGGTGATCGGATAGATCGCGATGATCTCGCTGAGCGCGTAAGCGACCGCGGCCGCGGCTTCGTTTCCGTCCAAGCAGTCCATCGTCTTCTTATCGTTGTTCGCCATAGCCTCTCTGTCCGGCCTTCGATTTGGTCTGGAAAGGGCCGATCGTCCTCCGCGGAGCGGAGAAACCGCGCCCTACGGGGATATTATGCAACATATCGGCCTAGCAGCGGAAGGAAGGTCCCCGGGAGGGGGCTTTTCAGGAGGCGGGCGCGGCGGGGGCCAGCAGCTCGATCGCGTCGCCGGGACGGACCTCGCCTCCAGAAAGCACCCGGACGAAGACCCCGTCGCGGGGCATGACGCAGTCGCCGGCCTGCCGGTAGATGGCGCACGGGGTATGACAGGTCTTGCCGATGATGGTGACCTCGACCTCGGCCGTGCGGCCGATGCGCAGGCGCCGTCCCGGCGCCAGGTCCGCCGGGAGTACGCCCCGGGTGGTCAGGTTCTCCCCGAAGGAGCCCGGGCCCACGGACAGGCCCTTGGCCCGCATCGTGTCCACGCTCTCCGAAGCCAGGAGGCTGAGCTGCCGGTCCCCGGGACCGGCATGCGCATCCCCCCGCATGCCCTCCCCCGCCACCAGGAGGCCGGAAGGGATGGACGTTTTCGCGGTGCCTTTGCGGTCGCTGCGGCACACCGCGACGACCGAGCCCGTCATCCGCCCACCGAGCACATGGAATTGCGCGCCGGCCCGGCCTCGGCGCTCATGCGGTGCCGCGCGGGCTTCAGCCGGATGAAGGCGCCGAGGGCGGCGTCGAGCTCGGGTTCCGAGGCCCCCGCGCGCAGGAGCGCGGCCAGGTCCAGCTCCGGACCTTCCCGGCCGATGCAGAGCAGGATCCGCCCCCGGGAGGTAAGCCGCACCCGGTTGCAGGCCGAGCAGAAGCAGCGGCTCAGCGCGCCGATGAAGCCGACCGTCCCCCGCGCCCCGCGCGGACGGAAATAGGAGGCCGGCCCAGCGCCGCATGGGCGCTCCCCTTCCGGGAGCGGCTCCAAAGGACCCGCCCGCTCCAGGAGCTCGGCCACGCCTACCCGCCGCTCCGGGGTGAAGAAACCCGTGTTCCCGATCGGCATCAGCTCGATGAAGCGGACGTGGACGTCCCGCTCGGAGGCGAGGCGCACGAAATCCGGGACCTCGTCCTCGTTGCAGCCGCGGGCGACCACGACGTTCACCTTGACCGGACGCAGGCCGGCGGCGAGCGCGGCGTCCACCCCCGCCAGCACTTCGGCCAGGCGGTCGGCGCCGGCCAGGCGGCGCATACGCTCCGGCCGCAGGGTGTCGAGGCTGATGTTGACCCGGGAAAGACCGGCCGCGGCCAGGCGGGGCGCGGCCTCGGCCAGCAGGACCCCGTTGGTGCTCAAAGAGACGCTCCGCACGCCCGCCACGCCGGCGATGCCCCCGACGAGCCCTTCTAAGCCGGGACGCAGCAGAGGCTCCCCCCCCGTCACCCGTACCCGGCTCACGCCCAGGCGCGCGAAGGCGCGCACCAGCGCCAGGACCTCCCCGTCGTCGAGCGGGCTGCCGCCGGGGCACGCGGGACCCTCGCCCCGGGACACGCAGTACCCGCAGCGCAGGTTGCAGGCGTCCGTGACGGAAAGACGGAGATAATCGATGGTGCGTCCGAGCGCGTCCCGCATCGTCCCCAATGATACAAAATGCCGCAAACCCCCCATCTGCAATTTAGTACCATTCCACCCGTTGTCAGAGAGGAACCCATGGCGAAAATCGGAATCATCGGCTACGGCTCGTGCATCCCGCGCAACCGCATCAAGGTGGAGGAGATCGCCAAGGTCTGGGGCGCGGACGCCGAGAGCTTCAAGCGGGGACTGCTCCTGGAGGAGAAATCCGTCCCTTCCCCGGACCAGGACACCATCACCATGGCCGTGGAAGCCTCGCGGCGCGCGGTCCTGCGGGCCGGCATCGATCCCGCGAAGATCGGGGCCCTCTACGTCGGCTCGGAGTCGCACCCGTACGCGGTGAAGCCCAGCGGGACCGTCTTGGCCGAAGCCCTGGGCGCCACCCCCGAGTGCCACACCGCCGACCTCGAGTTCGCCTGCAAGGCGGGCACCGAGGCCATGTACATCTGCAGCCAGCTGGTGAAGGCAGGCAGCGTCCCCTACGCCCTGGCCGTCGGGGCCGACACCTCCCAGGGCGCGCCCGGGGACGCGCTGGAATACTCCGCCGCGGCCGGCGCGGCCGCCTTCGTCTTCGGCTCGGAGGAGGACAAGATCGTCGCCGAGCTGGTGGACACCTACGCCTTCATGACCGACACGCCCGATTTCTGGCGGCGCGAGCACATGCATTACCCCCGCCACGGCGGCCGGTTCACCGGCGAACCCGCGTTCTTCAAGCACGTCTGCGGCGCGGCGCGGGGCATGATGGCGAAGACCAAGACGCAGCCCTCCGACTTCCGCTACGTCGTCTTCCATCAGCCCAACGGCAAGTTCCCCCTGCGCGCCGGGCAGATGCTCGGCTTCAAGAAGGAGCAGATCCTGACCGGGTGGCTGGTCAACCGCCTCGGCAACACCTACTCGGGGGCCTCGCCCCTGGGACTCACCGCGGTGCTCGACGAAGCCCAGGCCGGCGACCGGATCCTCGTGGTTTCCTTCGGCTCCGGCGCGGGCAGCGACGGCTTCGTCTTCCAGGCCACGGGCCGGCTGGCCTCGGTGCAGAAGCTCGCGGCGGGCACCCGCGAGCAGCTCGACAACAAGAAGCGCTATCTGGACTACGGCACCTATGCGCGATATCGCGGCAAGATCCGCATGGCGGAGAAATAACCCATGAGAGATGTCTCCATCGTCGGCGTCGGGATCGGACATTGGGGGGAGCTCTGGAACGACTCCCTGCGCGACCTCGCGGTCGCGGCGTCGCTCAAGGCCATCGCTGACGCGGGTGTCGACCGGGTCGACTCCGCGGTCATCGGCTGCATGTCGAGCGGCATCTTCACCGGACAGGAGCATCTGGCCTCGGTCCTGGGGGATTACCTCGGACGCGGTCCCCTCCCGGTCACGCGGGTGGAATCCGCCTGCGCCTCCGGGGCGCTGGCCTTCAAGGCCGGCTACGCCGAGGTCGCCGCGGGGATCAGCGACGTGGTGCTGGTCTGCGGCGCCGAGAAGATGAACGACCTCGACGGCTCCGAGTCCACCTACGCCCTGGGCACCGCCGCGGACCAGGAGTACGAGGGCTACAACGGGGCCACCTTCCCCGGGCTGTACGCCATGATGGCCCTGCGCCACATGCACGAGTTCGGCACCACGCGCCGCCAGCTCTCCTTGGTGGCCGTCAAGAACCACGCCAACGGGCTCCAGAACCCCAACGCGCAGTTCCAGATGGCGATCACGCCGGAGGACGTGGAGAAGTCGGCCAAGGTCGCCGACCCGCTGCGCCTCTTGGACTGCTCCCCGGTCACCGACGGGGCCGCGGCCCTGATCCTGGTCCCGACCGAGCTGGCCAAGAAGCTGGCGCCCGGCGGCGCCCCCGTGGCCGTGCGGGGCATCGGGCACGCCACCGACACCATCGCCCTCCATTCCCGCGCCAGCCTGACCCGGCTGCGCGCCGTGGAGGTCTCGGCGGAACGCGCCTACCAGTCCGCCGGGGTCAAGCCCGCGGACATCCACCTGGCCGAGGTCCACGACTGCTTCACCATCGCGGAACTCATGGCCATGGAAGCCCTGGGCTTCGCCGCGCCGGGCCAGTCCGGACCCATGGTGGAGCGCGGCGAAACCGCCATCGGCGGACGCATCCCCATCAACCCCAGCGGGGGGCTCAAGTCGAAGGGGCACCCGGTGGGCGCGACCGGGGTGGCGCAGATCCTCGAGATCGTCGAACAGCTCCGCGGCCAGGCCGGGGGCCGGCAGGTCAAGGGCGCGAAGCTGGGGCTGGCCCAGAACATGGGCGGCACCGGCGGCAGTTCGATCGTCACCATCTTGGGCGCGTAGGAGACCATCATGCAACCGCAGAAATACTGGAGAGAGATCCCCGCCCGGTACCGCCTCGAGGGCGGACGCTGCAAGAAGTGCCGGAAGGCCTTCCTCCCGAGCCGGCTGGTCTGCGACGCCTGCGGCTCGCGCGAATTCGAGAAGGCCCGGTTCACGGGCACCGGGACGGTCCATTCCTTCACCATGATCCACACCCCCCCGAGCGGCTACTCGGGGCCCTACGTCCTCGCCATCGTGGAGCTCGACGGCGGACCGAAGCTCACCATGCAGATAGCCGACTGCGGCGCGGACGAGGCCAAGATCGGGGACAAGGTGCGCGTCGAGTTCCGCAAGCTGACCCAGGTCGGGGACGCCGGGGTGCTCTGCTACGGCTACAAGGCCGTCCTCGTCTAAGCGCCGCGCGATCTCGGCCTTCGTCCTGCTCTGGCTGGCCCTTTTCGGCTACGAGACCCTGCGCTACGCCTATCTCGACCGCTGGCTGGGGTTCCGCCTGCCCAAGGTGAAGTTCCTCTTCCCGCCCGCAGGCTGGATCATGTTCTACCGGGTGGACGACGCCGACGGACGGGCCGAGGTCTGGGGCCTCAGGGACGGCCGCGCGAAACCCATCGACCCGCACCGCATATTCGCCACGCGCTGGCTGGGCTACGACAACATCCGGCGCAACGTGCTGGTCACCGCCCTGGACCCGGTGCATGCTCCCGCCTTCTGCCGCTACCTGCGGCGGAAGTTCCCGGAGTACGGCGGCTTTTCGGTGCAAGAGGTGGTTGCGCCGTCGGTCACCCGGGCGCGCGATTCGGTGTTCCGGCAGGAGGCGTACCGGTGCCCATGAACGGCTTCTTCCTGGAGGAGCGGCCTTCCCTCGGCTTGGCCGGCTTCAGGGTCGCGGCCGCGGCCACGGTCGGCCTGCACGTGATCCCCACCTTCTTCCAGATGCGGGACAATTACCTCGCCGGCTCCTTCCGGGAGTACAACCCGTCCTTCTTCCCGACCTGGGCCCTGGAATGGGCGGACCGCAGCCCGGATTGGCTGGTGTGGGCCATGGCGGGCGTGTTCCTGGTCTCCTGGGCGGCTTTCCTCGCCGGGCTTTTCACCCGGCCTGCGGGGGTCCTGCTGGACCTCTCCTGCTACTACTTCTACGCGCGCAATTCCCTGCACATCGGAACGCTCTCCTACGACATACTCCTGGTCACGATGTTCCTCCTCGTCATCACGCCCTATCCCGGGGACTGCTTCTCTCTGGACTGTCTCATCCGCGGGGAGCCCGAGCCCTGGCGCCGCAAGAGGCCCTTCTTCATCCAGCGCCTCCTGCAGATCCAGCTCGCGAGCACGTACTTCTTCACGGGACTGGCGAAGATCACGGCCGGAGGCAATTGGCTGGTCGACAATCCGTACTGGTACCTCATGAACGGTCCGGCCCTCGGGATCATCAAGGAGTTCCCCGGACGCGGGTTCCTGGCCGCCCACCCCCGGCTCTGCTGGCTCATCGGGGCGGGCGTCATCATCTGCGAACTGAACATGGCCTGGCTGCTATTCTGGCGCCGGACCCGGCCTTTCGCCATCGCCCTCGGCTTCTTGTTCCATGTCCTCCTGCTCGCGACCATGCACGTGCCCACCATCTTCTTCTTCCTGTTCCCGCCCATGCTCCTGCTCTTCGTCGAACCCGAGACCCTCCTGGGCTGGGTCGAGGCCGGGCGTCGGCGGCGGGCCCGGCTGGGACGGGACCGGCTGGTCTTCGACGGGGCCTGCGGCTTCTGCCGGGCTTCCCTGGCCCGCATCCTCGCCCTGGACCTGTCCGGCCGCATCGAGCCCGTGGATTTCCGGAGCCAGGACGTCTCCAGCCTGCACCCGTCGCTCACGCCCGAGGCCTGCCACGCGCGCATCCAGCTCCTGGAAGCGGGCGGCCGGCTCTCCTCCGGCTTCTCCGTGATGCGGAGGCTGAGCCTCCGACTGCCCCTGGCCTGGCCCCTGGCGCCGCTGCTCAACCTCCCCGGCCTGCGCCGGGTCGGCGACCCGGTCTACGATTGGGTCGCCCGTCACCGCTTCAACCTCCTGCACCGCTTCCGCGCCTGCCGGGATAACGCCTGCCTGGGCCGTTCGGCATAGGTCTTCTACCGCCGCCGAACCGGGACCTTCCGCCCTCCCGCCCGAGCCCTCTTTTGGGAATAATATAGTCGATGCTCAGACGACTCCGCTTCCTCGCGGCCGCCCTCCTCGCCTACCCAATCGCGCCCGCCGAGGCTCCGGCCGCCGCCCTCCGGACCCCGGCCCCCGTCGCGGGGCCCGTCACCGCCCCCGCCGCGCCCTTCGCCGCCGGCCTCACCCCCTGGCTCTCGGCCCCCCAGCGGAACAGCGGACTCTATGGGATGCCCCTGACGGTTCCCGTCCTCGGCGCGGCTCCCGCGCTCCTTCCGGCGCCGGCCCTCTCACCGGACGCGCTGCGACGCGATCCCCTCCGCCCCGCCCTCTCCGTCGCCCTGCCCCAGGCCGCGCCTGGACCGACGACCGCCAAGACCGCGGCGCCTTCGGCCGTCGCCGCCGCCCTTTCGGCCGGGCCGCCGGGCGCGGCCGCGGACTCCCGCGCTCCTCCCGAGGGCAAGGCTGCCGAGCTTGGCGCCGCCTTCGACGGATCCGCCCAGAGCCGGCCGCTCTCCATCCTGGTCGCCGGGGCCGAGGCCGTGCCCTTCGTGAAGACCGGAGGTCTGGCCGACGTGGTGGACGCCGTGGCGCGCGGGCTGGCGGGCCGCGGCCATGACGTCACCCTGGTCCTCCCCAACTACCGGGGCCTCAAGCGCCAGGGGCTGGACCTCCAGCCCGCCGGCGAGGTGCTGATCCCGGTCGGAGACCGGGTTGAGCGGGGCCTGCTGCTCGTCGGCGAGCACGCCGGCGTGCGGGTGGTGCTGGTGCACCACCCCGGGTACTTCGACCGCGACGGCGGCCCGTATTCGAGCTACAGCGGGTACTCCTCCTACGACGCCTACAGCGCCGGAGGTTCCGACGACGCGGATGAGCGCTTCGGCTTCTATGCCCGGGCCGCGCTGGAGGCGGCCCGTACCCTGGGGATCCGGCCCGACGTGGTGCACGCCCACGACTGGCACGCGGCCCTCATTCCGGCCTTTCTGCGCCTGGTCTACAAGGCCGACCCTTTCTTCGCGGCGACGCGCACGGTCATGACCATCCACAACATCGCTTTCCAAGGCGCCTTCGGCCGGGACTCGGCGCTCAAGCTCGGGTTCTCGGCGGAGGACGTGGACCGGGGCCCGCTCGGCCACCTCGGCGGCTTCAACATGCTGAAGGCCGGGATCCGGCTGGCCGACGCCGTGACGACGGTCAGCCCGAACTACGCGCGGGAGATCACCGACACCAAGGAATTCGGCATGGGCATGGAGGACGCCCTCGCGGCCCGTCCCGGCGGGGTCTCCGGGATACTCAACGGGGTGGATCCGGCGCTCAACGACCCGCGCCAGGACGAGTTCCTGGCCCGCAACTACGGGACCGCCGACGCGGCCGAAGGCAAGGCCGCCAACAAGGCCGAGTTCCAGCGCCGCCTGGGGCTCGAGGTCACGCCCGACGCGCCGCTCTTCGTCGTGGCCTCGCGCCTCGCCCAGCAGAAGGGCATCGACCTCATCATGAAGGCGGCCCGGGAGATCCTGAACCTGGGCGGACAGCTCGCCATCACCGGCTCGGGCGACCAGGACCTGGAGGCGAGCGCGGCCCGCCTGGCGGCCGAATACCCCGGCCGGGTGGCGGTACACCCCTTCGACGAAGTCCTCGTACACCTGCTCTACGCCGCCGGGGACTTCCTGCTCATGCCCTCGCGCTTCGAGCCCTGCGGCCTCTCCCAACTCATCGCCCAGCGCTTCGGCACGCTCCCCCTCGTCACCCGGCTGGGCGGCCTGGCGGACACCGTCACCGACTGGCGCTCGGACCCCGAGAAAGGCGACGGTCTCTTCCTGTCGGCCGTCGGCGCGCCGGCCCTCGCCGAGGCCGCCGCCGCCGCCGTACGACTCTTCCGCGACCGCGCAGCCCTGGCCCGGACCCGCCGCACGGCCATGGAGAAGGATTCCTCCTGGGGCCCGGCCCTGGACGCCTATGAGGCGCTCTTGCGCCGGCTCACCGGGACGGGGCCGGTGGCCCCGGATTTCGGGGCCAAGCACGGGACCGAGATCGCCAACAAGGCGAGCATCCTGCGCGAGACGGACGCGGCCCTGGGCCGCAGCAAGCCCCCCGCCCTGGAGTACATCTTCGTGCGGCCCCTGCCGGTCTGGAAACTCAGCCGCGACTCGGGCAGCGGCACCAACCCCTACGGGCACGCCGTGGTGCGCTACACCCTGCCGGACGGCACCCAGAAAGTCATGAACATCGTGGGCGCCAAGGGTCGGGAGATGGTCAACTTCCTCGACCCCCGGGATTATCTCTACGGCACCAACGTCTTCGACACCGGTTCCGAGCAGGGTGGGGTGTACAACCGGGGCATGTTCTCGGTCCGCATCGAGGACCTTCCCCCGGAGCGGATCATGGCCCTGGACCGCTACTACACCGGACTCGCGGCCCGCGCGAAGTCCCGGCAGGCGAAGTTCTTCCTGGCTTTCCCGAACCTGCTCAATTTCCTCGCGCGCTTCATCCCGGCCCTGCGCGCGGAATGGGGCAACTGCGCGCTTTGGGCCTCAAAGGGACTGACCGCGGCGGGCATCCTGTCCCGCCCCACCGCCTGGCCCAAGGAGATCTGGGTGGACCTCTACGAACGCTACCGGGCCCAGGACCCTTCCAACGTGAGCACCGTCTCCTACCGCAGGGTCCGGCACGCCGTGCAGACCAAAGGGAAGCAGGTGGACACGCACGGCCTGGTCGCGCCCCTGCGCTGGCGGGAGTCCTGGAAGTACTGGGACCTCGAGAGGTTCAGCGACACCGCGGTGTCGGTCCCCGAAGGGACCATGGCCGCCCGCGTCCTGCCCACCGGCCGCACCCCTTGAAAGTCGGAGCTTCCGGGGTTACTATTCGGATGGGGAACCCCAATGTCCCGACCCCTCCTCGCCCTGCTGCTGCTCCTGCTCCCTTTGAGCGCTTCCGCTAAACCGCGCAAGCGCGTCGCCGTGGTCCCCAAGACCGCGGGCGCCGAAAAGCAAGCCTTCGAGCAGAACTACATGCTCGTCTTCGAGCAGGCCGGTCAGTCTTTCCTTAAGGATGAGGGGATGCCGGACCCCGCGATCCTCGAGCCTCTGCTGGAGGGGCTGAAGGAGCCCGGCCTCTCCAGCGCCGCGGTGGCCGTGCGCCGGCTCGAAGAGCTCATCGGCAACGCCGAATACGTCCAGGGCGGCCCCAGCACCATCTCCACCGACGTTTACAAGCTCATGGTCGGGCAGGTCGCCCAGTCCCTGGCCGTAGGGGTCATCGTCGAACGGAACTTCGTCCCCAACAACCGCGCGGGCCGGTCCCTGGACGCCTCCGAGAAGTCGCTGGTCACGGCCTGCCAGGGCGAGGCGCGCAACCAGGCCTACGACCGCCGGGGCTACTACCAGTTCTGCCTCGGCCGCCGCGCCGCGGAAGCGGTGTACCTCGACCCGGCCCGGGTCGCGGCGAACTCCGGTCCGATGGCCGCCAGCCCGGCCGGCGTGCGCGTGCTGGCCGCGATAGCGGCCGACCGCTCCCGGTTCGCGCCCACCCTATCGGAGGACCTCGGCCGGAAGATGGCCGACATGCGGACCCGCCTGGGCTCGGGGATGCCGCTGATCGACCTCAACGGCGACGCCGTGGCGCCCGTGCCCTGGAGCAACACCGGGGGCATCGGCCGTTCCCTGCAGCGCCGGGCCGCGGACGCGGCGGGCCGGAGCAGCCCCGATTTCACCCAGGCCAAGGGACTCAAGACCAGCGAACCGCCGCTCAACTCGGCGGATCTGGCCGCCGGGACCAAGCTCGCCCAGATCGCGGTGCGCGACGAGATCGGCTTCACCGGTTACTGCTACGCCTACGTGAAGTCGGCCCTGCAGAAGGCGGGCATCGTGGACCGCAAGAACATCGACGCGGCCGGCAGCGGGGCGCACGCCAAGCTCTTCGCCGCTTTCGTGGACAAGAACCCGGGCCTGGTGAACCGCAAACTCCTGCGCATCCCGGTCCCGGCCTGGCCCCTGCCCATCGGCGCCATCGTGGTCTGGTCGCCCAACGCCTGCGGCTACAGCGCCAAGAGCGGACACATCGAGATCATCACCCGCGTCAATCCCCCCCAGGCCTGCAGCGACGGCTGCGGGACCTTCCAGGTCGCCTGCCTCGAGGAGCTCGGGACCGTTCCCGCCAAGGCCGCGGCCATGCTGCCCGCGGCGCAGAAGGAGTTGTCGGAAGCCCAGGCCGCCTACGACGCGGCCAACACCGGCCGCGACACCCCCTCCCGCCGAAAGGCCGCCGCGGTCCTGGCCAAGAAGAAGGCGGCCGTGAAGGCCATCCAGGCCAAAATGACGCCGCGCGTGGCGGCCTACATCATCGAAAGACCCGGCCAGAAGATGCCGGGCGTGCCCTAGGCGGCCGGAGTCCGGGGTTCCTCGGTCGGGATGAAGGGGATCACCAGCATTCCCGGGATGGTCGCCAGGCACACGATGATGAAGAACGTCTGGTAGCCCAAACGCTGCTGCAGCCAGCCGCTGACGAAGCCCGGAAGCATCATCCCCAGGGCCATGATGCCGGTCGAGATGGCGAAGTGCGAGGTCTTGTAGCTGCTCTCGCCCGCCCGGTACATCAGGTACACCGTGAAGGCCGTGAACCCGACCCCGTAGCCGAACTGCTCCAAGGCCACGAGGGCTCCCGCCTGGACGACCGGCGGCTGGGCGTAGGCCATGTAGAGGTAGAAGAGGTCGGGACAGTTGAGCAGGAAGGCCATGGGCCAGATGCACTTGCGCAGGCCGTAGCGCGCGATGAGCCAGCCCCCCAGGATGCCCCCCACCACCAGGGCGCCGATGCCGACGGTGCCGTACACGATCCCGATCTGGGAGGTCGTCATGCCCAGACCGCCCGCCTCGCGGGCGTCCAGGAGGAAGGGCGAGGCCAGCTTGACGAGCATGGCCTCCCCGAAGCGGTAAAGGAGGATGAAGGCCAAAGTCGCCAGGATCTTGTCCTGCCTGAAATACGAGCGCAGGATCTCCGCGAAAGATGCCTCCCCTCCGGCTGAAGCCGCGGTCCGGGGCTGGTCCGCCTCGGGCTTGGGGAGCACCAGCTTGTGATAGACGGCGAACAGGACGAACATCCCGCCGGAAAGGCCCAGGACGGCCGACCAGCTCAGCGGGACGTTCCCGGTCGCGACCTCGAGCCGGCCGGCGAGGTAGACCAGCAGGCCCGAGCCGAAGATCATGGCCAGGCGGTAGAAGGTGGAACGGATTCCCACGAAGAAGGCCTGGTCCTTCTCATCGAGGGCCAGCATGTAGAAGCCGTCGGTCGCGATGTCGTGGGTGGCGGAGATGAAGGCCCCTACGGTGAAGGCGAGCAGGGACATGTAGAAGTAAGCCGGGGTCTGCAGAGAGAAAGCGACCAAAGTCAGGCAGGCGGCCATGGCGAACTGCGTCCCGTAGACCCAGCGGCGCTTGGTGGAATAGACGTCCACCAGCGGTCCCCAGAACATCTTGATGACCCAGGGCAGGTAGAGCCAGCTGGTCCAGAAGGCGATGCTGGCGTTGTCCACGCCCATCCGCTTGTAGAGGATGACCGAAGCCGTGTTGACGAGGATGTAGGGCAGGCCTTCCGCGAAATACAGGGTGGGGACGTACCACCAGGGATGACGGACCGTCGGGTTATCTGCCATAGGGTTCTACCAGGAGGGAGGACGCTTCTCCAGGAAGGCGGCCAGGCCTTCCTTGCCCTCGGGAGAGGAGCGCACCGCGGCCAGGGCGCCCGCGGAGAAGGCGATCCGCTTCGCCCGGGTCGGCAGGGCGGCGGTCGCGCGCAGGAAGCCCTTCGCCGCGGCGACCGCGGCGGGCCCCCCGCGGCGGATGTCCTCCACCCACGCGGCGATGCGGGCCTCCAGCCGGTCCGTGTCCGCGGACTCGTGGGCGAGGCCGATGCGGACCGCCAGGGCGGCGCCGAAAACCTCCCCGGACAGGAAGAGCCGCCGTGCGTGCGAGAGGCCGATCTTGGGCAGGACGAAGGTGCTGATGACGGCGGGGTAGATGCCCAGCCGGCATTCGGAGAAAGACAGCCTGGCGGAGTTCTCGACGACGACCAGGTCGCAGGCCGCGACCAGACCGAGCCCGCCGCCGTAGGCGCTCCCGTGCACCTTGCCGATGACGGGCAGGGGGCAGGCCTCCACCGCCTCGAACATCCGGGCCAGGGAGAGGGCGTCCTTGCGGTTCTGGGCGCGGGTGTAGGCGGCCGTGCGCCGCATCCACCGGGCGTCCCCTCCGGCGCAGAAGGCGGGTCCGGCGCCGCATAGGAGGACGGCCCGGCGGCCCGCGACCGGCCTCTTCCCGAGGCGGCGGAAGCAGTCGGTCAGCTCGGCGATGGTCGTCTCGTCGAGGGCGTTGCGCACCTCGGGGCGGTTCAAGGCGACCCGCAGGACCGGGCCTTCCGCGCTCAGGGCCAGGTGCCGGTATTCCATCACATGCGGAAAACGGGGAAGCGGTGCTCCGCCACGGGGGTCCGGGAGACCACCTGCAGGCAGAAGCCCAGGATGCGCCGGGTGTCGGCGGGCTCGATGATCCCGTCGTCCCAGAGCCGCGCGGTCCCGAAGTAGGGATGCCCTTCCTTCTCGTACTGCTCGCGGATGGGGGCCGCGATCTTCTCGGCCTCCTCCTCGGAGAGCGTCTTCTTCTGCCGCGCCAGCTGCTCACGCTTGATTATCGTCAGCACCTGCGCCGCCTGCTCCGCCCCCATGACCGAGACGCGGGAATTCGGCCAGGTGAAGAGGAAGCGCCCGCCGTACGAGCGGCCGCACATGGCGTAGTTGCCCGCCCCGTGGGAGGAGCCGATGATGACCGTGAGCTTGGGGACCGGAGCGGTGGCCACGGCCTGCACCATCTTGGCCCCGTGCTTGATGATCCCCGCCTGCTCCACCTGCGTCCCCACCATGAAGCCGGTGATGTTCTGCAGGAAGAGCAGGGGGACCTTCCGCTGGGAGCAGAGCTCGACGAAATGGGCGCCCTTGAGCGAGGATTCCGGGAGCAGGATGCCGCTGTTGCCCAGGATCCCCACGGGGTAGCCGTGGATCCGCGCGAACCCGCAGATCAAGGTGGAGCCGTAGCGTTCCTTGAACTCGTGGAAGCGGCTGCCGTCCACGATGCGCGCGATGACTTCCCGGACGTCCCCGGGCCGGCGCAGGTCGCGGTTGACGATCCCGTAGAGCTCGGAGACCGGATAGGCCGGTTCCTCGCATTCCAGGGGGCCCGGGGCCTTGGGGATGTTCAGGTTCTCCACCACGGAACGGCAGATGCGCAGGGCGTCGGCGTCGTCCTTGGCGAGGTGGTCGGTCACCCCCGAGATGCGGCTGTGCATCTCGCCGCCCCCCAGGTCCTCGACGTTCGCCTCCTCCCCGGTGGCGGCCTTGACCAGCGGCGGCCCGCCGAGATAGATGGTCCCGATCCCGCGTACGATGATGGTCTCGTCCGACATGGCCGGGACGTAGGCGCCGCCGGCGGTGCACATCCCCATGACCACCGAGATCTGCGCGATGCCCAGGGAGGAGAGCAGGGCCTGGTTGTAGAAGAACTTCCCGAAGTGCTCCTTGTCGGGGAACACCTCGCACTGCTTGGGCAGGAACACGCCTCCGGAATCCACGAGGTAGATGCAGGGCAGCCGGTTCTCCAGCGCGATCTCCTGCGCCCGGATGTGCTTGCGGATCGTCTCGGGATAATAGGTGCCGCCCTTGACCGTGGCGTCGTTGGCCACGATCAGGCAGAGGCGCTGGGCAATGGAGCCGATGCCGGTGACGAGGCCGGCGGAGGGCACTTCGTCGCCGTACATCCCGAAGGCGGCCATCGGCGAGAGCTCCAGAAACTCCGAACCCGGGTCTCGGAGCCGGGCGATGCGCTCGCGCGCGGTGAGCTTCCCGCGTCTGCGGTGCAGCTTGACGGACTCCTCGGAACCGCCCTGGCGCACGCGTTCCAGCCGGAGCCGGAGGTCGTCGAGGAGTCCCTGATGATAGCGGACGTTCTCGGTGAAATCCGCGCTCTCCTGGCGGACGGAGGTCTGGATGAGAGGAGTCTCGGTCATATGGGTTCCATAGTACCAAAAAACATTCCCCGCTCCGTCCTACCGGCCGGACGCGGGCCGGGAGCCGGGCCGCCGCAGGCGGGCTCCCGGGGGGCCCCAGGGCGCGGAAGAGACCTGCACCAGGACTCCCGCCAGCCACTGCTGATAGGACTGCAGCGTCGGAGTGGAGGAAGGCAGCGCCATGCGCAGGAGCCGGTCCACGCACGCCTCATCCCGTTTCAAGACCCCGACCAGGGACTCCTGTTCGAACCGGTCCGGGCGTTCGGTCCCTTGCCGCCGCAGGCAGGATTCCACCGCGTACTGGGTCTGGAGGAACTGCTCCTCCAGGCGCATCCAGGAAGGAGCCCCCCCCGCCATGTCCCGCTCCAGCTCCAGGGTCAGGCGCTCGACGAGGAGCGCGACCCGGGCCAGGGGATGGGTCACGAACTGCTCCCCCGTCAGGTCCACGATCCAGGAGGGGCGCCCCGGCAGGCCGAGCACCAGGTAGCGGTGGAGATGCTTGTTCGAAAGGATGCGCACGGGCAGGCCGATCCCCCGGAAATACGCCTCGCCCGCCACGCAGGCGAGGTCGCTGATGCGCGGATGCTCCGCCCAGAGACCCCGCTGGCTCTGGATGACCCCCTTGAGGGAGGTCGCCATGCGCTGCAGCGTCTCCGCCGACAGCTCGGGAGCGGGCTTCAGCGCGTTCTTGACCTCCTGGCGCACCTTCTCAAGGACGCGCCGGGCGATGTGCCTGGGGGTGGAGACGATCTGCTCGATTCCGATGGGGTCCTCGCAGGCTTCCGGATGGCGGTAGAGGACGGCCAGTTCCTCGTGCCGGTCCGCCTGCTCCTCCGTGAGTACCTGGACGCCGGCCCGCAGCTCATCGGGAGGCTCGAACGGCTCGATGATGTCGGCCAGGGTGCTGGCCGAGTAATGCGGGGCGCCCATCCCCTGGCCCGTGAACGGGTCGTAATACTCCCAATACCCCTGCTCGAAGACCAGGCGCCGGGCCCGCTCCGCCACGCCGTGGGCCAGGTCGAAGCAGCCGTAGCGCATCAGGCCATTCACGAGCAGCCATTGGACGTCCATCCATACCGGGCCGCGCCGATAGCAGCCCGGGTCGAACGCCTCCTCCCCGTAGGCGGCGGCGGGGACCCCCACCGCGTAGTGGAAGGAACGCCGGTCCGAAAGATGTTCGACAAGGAGGGACGCCATCGGCGCCGAGGCGGCCTGCGCGTAGAGCGGTAGGAAGCCGGCCGCGGACTTCACCCGGATGGACTCCCAGCGCCGGAGGTCGATGGGGAAGAAGAAGCGGGCCTCCGCGTCCCACATGGATTCGCGGATGGCCTGGCGCACCAGGGAGCTGTAGAAGCGGTACTGGGACGAATCGCCCTTCTCGCCCAGCAGCCAGGCGATCTGGGACAGGTCCTCGTTGGCCTTGGCCCAGAGGGAGTTGAACAGGACGTCGGCGACGTAGAACGGCGAACCCTCCGCCATGCGCCGGCCGTCCCAGCCCGTGTTCTGCAATTCCTGGATGAGGCCCCCGTAGAACCTGTGGTCCTCATCCCCGGGGCGCTGCGCGTTGGGCACACCCCGCAGGTCGATGCGCGGGAGGGCCGCCGCCTCGCCGCCGCGCCGGCGCAGGAACTCGTCGCGGAGACCGTCCCAGGCGGGACTGTCGTCCATCGCGGACTCCCAGGGATGGACGATCCCCACCAGGCCCCGCTCCTTGGGGTCCCGGGTCCCCTTCAGCCAGCGGTGATAGGCGCCGATGCGGGGATAGACCCGCTTCAGGAACTCCAGGTCGCCCGTCCTGCGGAAGATGACCTTCGCCGCCGTGGCCAAGAGCGGCGGCGCGGCGATGCCGGAGGTCGGGCGGCCCGTGCCCCAGTCCTCCGCGTTGGGCCGGTACTTGTTGGCCGGGACCGCGGGATTGAAGACCATGTGCGGGACGCGCCCGTCGTCCCACTGGCTCTCCAGGAGGGATTCCAGCTCCCGGGCGGCGGACTCCGGCTTCAAGTAGGCGAGTATGATGGCATGGAAGCAGCTGTCCCAGGCCCATTGGTGGGGCTGGTGGGTCTGCGAAGGGACGACGTAGCGCGCCGTGTCGTTGGTCGCGAGTTCCCGGAGGGGCCGGTCCAGCGGGGAGAGGGCCATTACCGGGCGGCCTTCGGGTTCAGAAGTTCGTCGGCCTGGTCGAGGGTGCGCTGGGCGTCCTCGGTCATGCCCGAGGCGGCCTGGCGCGCGCCCCCGACCGAACGCTTGACCGCCGCGGGGTCGACGACGTTGACGGCCAGGGCCTGGGCGACGGCCTGCTTTTCCGAGGTCGGGATGTCCCCGGCGCCGGCGGACCGTCCCGTCTGCCGCGGCGCCGGCCCCGGGACCTGGGCCGCCGCACGAGAGGACGCCGGTCCCTGGTTCGACCGCGGGCCCAGCAGGGACCACAGGACCCCGAGGACGATGAGTCCGACGCCCAACCCGATCCAGAGGCCGACCTGCGGCCCCTCCGGTCTTGCGGGGGCGGGCCCCCCCCCTCCCAGGTCCTGGGATAAGACCGCCCCGCAGGAGGGACACTGCCTGAAACTCTCCGGGTTCTCGGCGCCGCAGGAGGGGCAGTCCATCGCGGGGACCTAGGCGGCCGACCCCCGCCGGCGGTCCAGGCGGTCCGTGAACCAGCGGAACGACATGAGGAGGATGAAGCCCATGACCCCGATGCCGGTGAAGACGTACCAGATGTAATGGGCATGGGCGTAGTAGGCCGCCTTTTCCAGCTCCGTGATCCCCTGGGGCAGCCGCGCCGGGTCGGGGCACCATTTCTCCAGCAGCATGCCGGAAAGGATGAAGCCGAACAGCCAGCCGAACGCCGAGTTGAGGTGGGCGTACCCCATGTAGAGGCCGGTCTCCCCCTCCGGAGCCTGTTTGGAGGCGAACTCCAGGTAGCGGGGCGACAGGAAGCACTCCGCCAAGCCCTGGAAGAAGATCCCCACGATCATCATCAGGATGATGGTGTTGACGGTGAGCAGCCCGAATATGGCGACGTCCTTCGTCCCGATCGCGGGAGCCAGGGCGACCGAGAGCGCCGACAGGGGGATGATAAGGAAGGAGACGGCGATCGAGCTGATGGGCCTCCAGGACTTCACCATCTGGGTGATGGGGATGACGAAGAGGATGACCACGAACGGGTTGACGTTCGCGATCCAGCCCGGTTTGGAGGACAGCCCCACCATCCGGAAGAGGTACTTGGGCATGGTGGCGTAGAGCTGACCCTGGATAGCCCAGAAGAAACCCGTGATGATGATCAGACAGAGGAAGCGCCAGTTGCCGAGCGCCTTCCCCAGGCCCCGGGCGAGCTCGCCCAGGCTCTTGGGCGGGACCTTCCCCCCCCCGGCAGCGGTCCGCTCCACGTCCCGATAGGTGAACACCGTGAACAGGAAGGCTACGAAGGCCATGCTCGCGGAATAAAGGTTGACGAACTGGAGCTCCCAGCCGTTGCCGGTCGGGTCTCCCAGCAGATGCCGCATGGCCGCCAGGAGTCCCGAATCCCCGGCGCTCGCGAAGGCCTGGCGGATCGGGTCCACGAAGCTCTTGCCCGCGAAAGCCCCGATGTTGACCGCCCAGTAGAACAAGGAGAAAGCCCGCGCCCGGTTGGCTTCGTCGGAGCATTTCGCCACCGTCCCGGAGACGACGGGCTTGACGATGCCGGCGCCCACGACGATGAAGAGCAGGGAGACGATGGCGGTCGCCTTGGTCGGGACCGCGCCCAGCAGGGCGTAGCCGAAGGTGAGCAGGAGGAAGGCCGTGGCCAGCGCGCGCTTGAACCCGAAGCGGTCCGCTAGCGTCCCCATGAAGGTCGGCATGAGATACAGGAGGAAGGAGAAGACCCCGGTCACCACTCCGGTCTCCCGGTCGGTGAAGCCGATCCGGCTGGTCAGGTAGACGGCCAGGAAGATGAAGCAGCCGTAATAGGCCGCCCGCTCGAACAGTTCGATGACGTTGGCGAACCAGAACGTCCGGGGGAATCTCCAGGTGCTCTTCGCGTCGCTCATGGGGGTAGGATATAAGATTTTAAGAGAAAAGACGAAGGGCCCCTGCGCGGCGTGCCGCGCGGGGGCCCTTCTTCAGGACTCAGCGGACCCTATTGGAGGTCCGTGTTCGACATCTTGAGCAGGGAGGAGAAAGCCGCCCCCGGCTCCACGAACGTCGCCGCGAGCCCCTGCTGGGGGATGAAGGAGGATAGCGCATCGAGCTTGGTGACGTCCTCGCCCCGGCAGCCCTCGTTCTCACACTGGTTGGACTTGCGGCAGCTCCGGGCCGAGTCCCACACGAAGTCGTTCTCCCCGCGGACGAGGATCCCTTCCACCTTGCCGCTCGTCGCGTTGAACACCGCGCTGCCCGAGTTGCCGCCGTAGGTGTCGAGGTTCGCCACGAAGTAGCCGCTCGGGGACGGGTCGCGCACCCAGGCGCCGCCCGCCAGCTTGGTGGGCAGGCCGGCCGGGTGGCCGATGACGAAGAGCGGGGTGCCCTTCGCCGGAGTCCCGGCGCGGTTGATGGCGAGGACCTTGTGGTTCTTCACCGGCCGGTCGAGCTTCACGAGGGCGAAGTCCGCGCCCTCGCCCTCTTCCTCGCGGGCGATGATCTTGGTGCAGCCGTAGACCTCCGAGGCCGCCACGCTGTCCGGGTTCACGCCCTTCTGCGTGACGCCGAACCCGAACACGAATTTCGTCCCCTGGCAGGCGGCTTCCGTGCGGACGCAGTGCCCCGCCGTCATGATGATGTCCGGAGCCACCAGGGAGCCCGAGCAGAACGCGCCGGAGAACTGGTCGCGGAACGGCTCGTCGGAGCAGAGGTTGTAGCTGTCGCCGTACGATTCGGTGGTCAGGTTCGCCACCTTGCCGGACGGATCGATCCGCACGTTGCCGCCCTCGAACAGGCCGACGGTAGAATCCGCCAGGCCCTTCAGGTACGGAGTGGGTATCTGGTAATAATCCACCCGGTTGTCATCGCCGTAAATGACCTCGGGGCGAGGTCCGGACTGCGCCGAAACGGTCTGGGAGAACCCGAGCGCCAGGACGGCGAGGATTCCTAGGACAGGGACGATTTTCCTCATAACCACCTCCGCGGACTGTATCCGACCACCAAGCACATTTAAACTCATTGGCGGTTTCGGGTCAAGCGGAATCTGCCCGAAAGGCCCGGCTATCTCTGGGCCTTATGGCCCGCCCGTCCGCAGGACGCCTTTCCCCGAACCAGGTCCGCGAGGGTCAGGCGGCTCAAGGCGCGCAGCAGGCGCGCCTCCGCCGCGGCGACGGAGCGATGGAGCATGCAGGGCGCGCCGCCGCGGCAGGGGCGGTCGTCCAGCAGGCAGCGCGCCGGAAGCGCGCCGGAAGGGTTCAGCGCCGAGACGATCTCGGCTAGGGATATCTTCCGGGGAAGGCGGGCCAGGCGATAACCGCCGCGGGGGCCGCGCCAGGAGCGCAGCAGGCCGCGCGCGGCCAGGCGCTGGAAGGTCTTCGCCAACGCGGCCGCGGGCAGACCACACCCGCGCGCCGCCCGCCCCGCGTCCAGCGCCATCCCGGGAGCGGCCGCCAGAAAGGGCAGCGCCCGGAGTGCGTGGCGCGCCTGCGTCGACAGCCCGACCGTCCGGAGTCCCCCCTCCGGCCCGCCCCGCCGCTCCGCCGTCATCCGCCCCCGGCCGCCGCTATTGATCGTACCGGTCCTGGGAATACTTGCGCAGGGCCTCGGCTTCCTTGGCGCTGAGCCCCTTCTGCCAGACATGCTCTTCCTGAGCCTGCAGAGTCGCCACGCGGGCCTGCCATTTTTCCTCCGTTTCGGGCCCTTTCAGGGCGGCCGCCTCGATGACGGCGGGCAGGAACTTCTGGTAGAAATGCTTGGCCACCTCGTACATGCCGTGCCAATGCGTGTAATCCGGGCCCATCATGCTGGCGCCGTGCCGGGCCCGGCGGCCCTCGTGGTGCCAGAGTTCCCAATACACCCACTGGACCTCGTGCTCGAAAGGCGCCTTGGCGCTGAGCACCCCGTCCTTCAGCAGTCCGTCCATGATGTCCTTGGCCGGCTTGGCGAACTTCTCGTTGTAGAGCGTGACCAGGTCGTCGTACTGCCTGTAGAAGCCGTCCACGAAGCTGCCGCCGTGACAGTTGACGCAGGCGGCCTTCATGTTTCCCCGCCGCTCCTGCCAACTCAGGACCCGGGCCACCTTGCGCTGCGTCTTCTTCGCGACCAGGGCGTCCCCCTCGCGGACCTTCTCGACGGTCTCAACCAGATCGCCGGGCTTGGGCAGGGCGCGCGGCTCGGGGTAGTCCTCCTTGAAGCCGTCTTCGAAGACGACCAGGTTGAGCTTCGCGCTGACTACGGGGCGCAGCGTCCAGCTGATGCGCTCCCCCACGTCGTGACTCTTGCCGGCGACCTGGCCGTCCTTCCCCATATGCCCCGCGATGTGGCAGGTGGCGCAGGTCGGGGCCGCGGAATAGTCCCGGCCGAGGACCCACTCGTCCTTGTCCAGCCCCATCTGGTCGCGATTGGCGTTGAAGGCGATGCCGTGCTTGGATTCGTTGTAGATCTCGATCTGCGGGTGGTCGGGGCCCATGTGGCATTTGCCGCAGTTCTCGGGAGACCGCGCGGTCTGGGCTGCGAAGGCATGGCGGGAGTGGCAGGCGTTGCAGGAGCCGCGCGATCCGTCGGGATTGATGCGCCCGATGCCGCTGTTGGGCCAGGTGTCGGAGTCGATCAGCGGCCGCCCTTCCGCGCCGTCCCGCAGGATCAAGCCGGCGGCGTCCTTCTTGAACTTCACCACCCCGCCGTGACACTGGAGGCAGCCGTTGACCGCGTCCGCGTTGTTGCCCGGCATGCCCGCGGCCTTCTCCGCGAGGACGTTGTCGAGGCTGGCGAGGATCTCTCCGGCCCGCGCATGGTGGCTGCGGGAGAACTCCGCCTCCTCCTGGGCATGGCATTTCGCGCAGTCCTTGGGAGTGACGATGAGGGAGATGCGCTCCCCGTGGTGGACCCAGGAGCCGGGGTTGTCCTTCTCCGCCGCGTGACAGCCCGCGCAGTCGATGCCCGCCTGCGCGTGCTTGGAACGTTCCCATTCCATGACCAGGGCCGCGGAATGCTTCTTATGGCACTCCGCGCAGCCGGCCGCGGCACGGCCGGGGCGCGGCGCGGCCAGAAGCGCCGCCGCCAGGGAGAGGAAAACTCGGATACGGAGAAACGTCCATCTGTTCCTCATAGAGGCCTCCCGCATTTCGGAATATCATGTCCGATTTGAAGATCCATTGCAAGTCTCGCCTGTCATTTCGGTATGATACCGGGATGGCTGTCATTCCCAAGACGGTGAAAGCGTACCGCATATTCGACGAGGAAGGCCGGGCCGCGGGCCGCTTCGTGGATTTGCGCCCCGATGAGCTGGACCCCGGCGAGCTCACGGTGCGGGTCGCGTATTCCAGCGTCAATTATAAGGACGCCCTGGCCGCGACCGGCGGGAAGATCATCCGGCGCTTCCCCTGCGTGGGCGGCATCGACCTCGCGGGGACGG
Source organism: Elusimicrobia bacterium GWA2_69_24 (assembly GCA_001799695.1). Classification (GTDB taxonomy): domain Bacteria; phylum Elusimicrobiota; class Elusimicrobia; order UBA1565; family UBA1565; genus UBA10166. The sequence continues at coordinate 24,981 of MGTY01000107.1, read as the reverse complement.
TCGTCGCATCGTCCTCCCCCGCGTACCAGGCCGGGGAGCAGGTCCTGGCCACCTGCTGCGGACTGGGCGAGAACGTCGACGGCGGCTACGCGCAGCTCTGCCGCTTCCCGGCGGCCTGGGCCACCCCCCTGCCCGCGGGACTCGACGCCTTCGAGGCCATGGCCCTCGGCACCGCCGGGCTCACGGCCGCCTTCGCGCTCGAGCGCATGGAACGCCTCGGGCTCCGCCCCTCCGCCGGCCCGGTGCTCGTGACCGGGGCGACCGGCGGCGTCGGGAGCCTGGCCGTGGATATCCTGTCCGGCGCCGGCTATCGCGTGACGGCCCTGACCGGGAAGGCCCCGGAGGCCGACTATCTCCGGCGCCTCGGCGCCGCCGAGGTGCTCGACCGCGGCAGCCTCGACTTCTCCCGGGTCAAGCCCCTCGACAAGGCGGTCTGGGCCGGAGCCGTCGACAACCTGGGCGGAAACGTCCTCTCCTGGCTCCTCTCCCGCATGCGCCCCGGCGGCACGGCGGCGAGCATCGGGCTGGCCGCGAGCCCGTCCTTCCAGGCCACGGTCATGCCGTTCATCCTGAGGGGGGTCAGCCTCCTGGGCATCGATTCCCTGCTCCTGTCCCCCGGCGACCGCGCGCGGCTGTGGGGCCGCCTGGGCGGCGAGCTCAAGCCCAGGCACCTGCGCGAGATCGCCGCCGAGGTCCCCTTCGCCGAGCTTCCCGGCGTGTTCGCAAGGATGCTCGACTCCCGCGTCCGCGGACGCACCGTCGTCCGCATCTCCTGACCCCCCTCCCCACCCTTCCCCACGCCAGTGGGGGAGGTGGCGCGCAGCGCCGGAGGGGGATTGGGTCTTGACATAGTGTAGCATTGACACTATACTGGTGTTGCCGGTACACTTAGTCGAGGAGGGGTTATGATCGGCTTCAGATACCACAAGGCGTCCCCCACGGCGTACGTGCTCCAGTACGTCAACGGGAAGCTGGCGCGCGAGGGCGCCGGGCTCTCCTTCGTCTACTTCGCGCCGCTCTCCACGGTGGTGGAGGTCCCCCAGGAGAGCGTAGACCTGCCCTTCGTCTTCCCGGAGGTCACGGCCGACTTCCAGGAGATCACCGTCCAAGGGGTCGTCTCCTACCGGGTGCGCGAGCCGCGGCGCCTGGCCGAGTTCCTGGATTTCAGCCTGGATGCCCGCGGGGGATACGCTTCGGAGGATCCCGACTCGCTCGGCACCCGCCTGGTCCAGGCCGCGCAGGTCCGCACCCGGGCCGTGCTCCAGAAGCTGTCTTTGCGCCAGGCGCTGGCCGCGGCCGAGGCTCTGGGGGCCGAACTGCGCCGGGGCCTCCCCGAGGACGACTCCGTGCGCATGCTGGGCCTCGAGATCCTGGGGGCTTCGGTGCTCGCCCTGCGGCCCAATCCCGAGATGGCCAAGGCGCTCGAGGCCGAAGCCCGGGAGCGGCTGAAGCAGGAGGCGGACGACGCCGTGTACGGGCGGCGCAACGCGGCCGTCGAGCAGGAACGCCGCATCAAGGAGAGCGAGCTCAACACCGAGCTTGCCGTGGAACTCAAAAGGCGCGAGATCCGGGAGCGCAAGATGGCCGCCGACATCGCGGTCGAGGCGCAGCGCGCCTCCCTGGTGGAGCGCCAGGCCCTCAACGACCGCAAGGCGGCGGACGGCAGGGCCTACGCCCTCGCCGCGACCCTCAAGCCCCTGCAGGGGGCCGACTGGCGCGTCCTGCTGGCGGCGGCCACCGGGAGCCTCGACCCGCGGCTCATGATCGCCTCGGCGTTCGGGGACCTGGCCGGCAGCGCGGCGAAGATCGGCGAGCTCAACATCTCCCCCGACCTCCTGCGCAGCCTCCTGCGGGAGGAAAAGAAGCCATGACCTGCGAGAAGCTCGTCCTGGTGACGCGGGCCACGCGTCTCGAGGGGCTCCTCGAGCGCTTCCCCACCCGCGCCCAGGCGCGCTTCTGGCTCGAACGGGAAGGACGGGACTACAGCGCCTACGAAGCCGAGCACGGCGATTACCACCGGGCGCTCGACGGCCTGCGCCAGGCCCTGGACTTCGGCCTGCCGGTCCAGACCGTCGAGCGCTCCCTGGTGCCGAGCTTCACCTTCCTGGACTCGGACCTGGTGGTCACCGCGGGGCCCGACGGCCTAGTGGCCAACACGGCGAAGTACGTCGGGGGGCGTCCCATCGTCGCGGTCAACCCGGACCCGACGCGGATCGACGGAATCCTCCTCCCGTTCTCCCTGCGGGCGGCGCGCCCGGCCGCCGCGCGCGTCATGGAGGGGCGCGCGCGGCTGCGGGAGGTGACCATGGCCGGCGCCCGAAGCTCCGACGGACAGCGCCTCCTCGCCTTCAACGACCTCTTCATCGGGGCGCGCAGCCACGTGTCGGCGCGCTACTCCCTGTCCTGGGGCGGCCGCCGCGAACGGCAGTGCTCGAGCGGGGTGCTGGTCTCGACCGGCGCCGGCTCGACGGGCTGGCTCTCCTCGGTCTTCAACATGACCGCCGCCATGACGCGGGCTTTCGGAGGAACCCCCCCTCCCCCCGTCCGCCTGGGCTGGGAGGACCCCCGGCTGGTCTTCGCGGTGCGGGAGCCGTTCGCGAGCAAGGAGTCCGGGGTCTCCTTGGGCGCGGGCCTCCTCGAGCCGGGGACGGAACTCGGGCTCGAGTCCCTGATGCCCTCCGGGGGCGCGGTGTTCTCGGACGGCGTCGAGGCCGACTTCCTGGCCTTCGACTCCGGGACCGTGCTCCGCGTGTCCGCCGCCGAAGAGCGCGCGCGGCTGGTGGTCCCCGACCCCGCCTAGACCGCTTTCCCTTGCGCTCCGCAAAGTGATAAAACACGCTCATCGCGCGTATTAGGGAGCGGCCATGGAGAATACCCTGAAGGTGCTGTTCATCGACGCCCAGACCGGCTACTACCGGATGCGGCGCTACCAGGTGGGAGAGTTCTTCGGGCCCATCGACCTCGGCTTCCATCTCGCCGCCAACCACGGCACCCTGAACATCGGCACCGGCCTGCTCGCCGGCTCCATCCTGCCGGGCTCGAACCGTCTCTTCTTCGTGGGCTATTCCGCCTGCTGGCACAACATCTTCGTCTCCTCCATGGGCGGAGCGGGACTGGTGTTCGACAATCTGGGGATCAACATGCTCGCCATCCGGGGCCGGGCCCCCTCCCCGTCCATCCTGGCCCTCAACCGCAGCCACGGGGAGGAGGTCGAGGTCGAGCTCATCCCGGTCAATCTGGAGAGCGTGTGGCGCCAGGGGCGGGGCGGCACCTTCGCGCTCCTGCAGCACGCGCTCGACCGCTGCGGGGGCCGCTACGAGAAGGATCCGCGCGTGCTGGCCGTAGGCCCGGCCGCGGCCGAGACCGACATGGGCGCCATCGCCTCCGCGCCCTGCCGGGACGGCAAGCTGACCCTCGTGGACACCTGGGCCGGCCGCGGCGGACTGGGGTCGCGGCTGCTGCAGGAGTACGGGATCGCGTCCCTGGTGTACGGCGGGACCGTGGTCGACGAGGACTTCCGCGACCGCAAGGTCGCCGACGAATGGTTCCAGAAGCGCTACCAGATGACGCTCACGGCCAAGGACCTGGCCGCGACCGCCAAGTACCGCTTCAAGGACGACGTGAAGACCGGCGGCACCTTCGGGGTGAACTTCTCGGCCCTCAAGGGCCGGATGCTGTCGTTCAACTACCGCAGCATCTACATGGACGAAGGCGAACGCGTCGAGCTCCACCGCAAGCTCGTCCTGGACCACTACCTCAAGCAGTTCAACGAGGTCACCATCGCCGGCAAGCAGCAGGCCACCTGCGGAGAGCCCTGCGTAGCCGTCTGCAAGAAGATGAACAAGGAGTTCAAGAAGGACTACGAACCCTACCAGACCATGGGGCCTTTGAGCGGCATCTTCGACCAGGCGGCGGCCGAGAAGCTCAACGAGCGGGCGGCCGTGTACGGGTTCGACGCGATCTCCGGCGGCTGCGTCGTGTCCTGGCTCATGGAGTGCCTCGCCGAGGGCTGGCTCAAGCCCGCGGAGCTCGGCGTCAGCCGGACCCCCTGCTTCTCGCCCAAGGGCTTCCGCGTGGAGGCGGACTCCATGCTCAACGCGGAGCTCGGAGTGGAGCTCCTGGACTCCATCATCCAGCGCCGGGGCCTCCTCGACCTGTCCCGCGGGGCGCGCAAGTTCGCGCGCGCCATGTCCCGGACCAAGGACAAGCGCATCCTCGACTCCTTCGTCTACAACGCCAACGCCCGCAACGGCTGGATGACGCCCAACCAGTACTGGGTCCCCGGCGCCCTGGCGCCCATGGCCATGATGGGGAAGTACTACTTCTTCTACGACGGGGATTTCCTGCCTCCGCGCCGGCTGGGGGCCAAATGCGCCGAGCGGATGCACGGCGAGCTCCTCATCGACAACATGGGCATGTGCCGCTTCCACCGCGGCTGGGCCGAGGAGATGCTGCCGGAGATCATCGGCTCCCTCTACGGCAAGAAGGAGGAGTACCTCCGCCGCGTCGCGATGACCGCCACCCGGATCCACAGCCGCAACGCCGCCGTCTTCTGGGAGTCGGAGCGCAACGTCGACTTCGTCGCCACGGCCCTCCAGCGCCTGCGGGACGTGGAGGGCGTGAAGGACGCGGAGCTCTCCCGGTGGATCGACCTCTTCCAGAAGGACCGCCGGGAGGCCGCGCTGTCCTATTGGTACGAGATGCGGCGCGGGGCGGACGAGGCCTTGCGGGAGTTCTGACCGCGCCCCGGCCCTTCCCTCGCCCCGGGAGAAGCGATACAATGGCGCCGATGAAGCTGTTCTTCGCGGACACGGAGACGACGGGGCTCGACCCCGCGCAGCACGAGATCTTCCAGCTGGCCTTCCTCGTCGAGATCGACGGCAAGGTGGTGGAGGAGAAGACCATCCTTTTCCGTCCCGAACGCCCCGAGACCATCAGCGCGGACGCGCTCCGCATCACGCGCAAGACCAAAGAAGAGCTGCTCAGCTACCCCCCCAAGCGCCAGGGCTACGAATCCCTCATCGCCGCGCTGGACCGATGGGTGGACCGCTACGACAAGGACGACAAGCTGTTCTGGGTCGGACAGAACCCGCGCTTCGATATGGACTTCCTGCGCGTCTTCTTCCAGGAGCTGGAGGATCCGTACTTCGGGAGCTGGTGGCACCACGTCCCCGCCGACCTCATCGCCCTGGCCATGATCATGCGCCTGCGCCGGCACATCGACCCCCCCGACTTCAAGCTGGAGAGCCTCGCCCAGGCCTGCGGGGTCCCGCTGATCCCGCACGACGCGCTGGCGGACGTCCGCGCCACCCACAGCATCTGGAAAAAGCTCCTGGCGCTCATCCCCTTGGCGGAACCGGCCAAGTCCTGCCAGCCCTCCCGGAGGCGACCATGAAAGTCCTGATCGTCGAAGACCACTCCCTGACCGCCCGCGCGATCGAACGCTGCCTCGCTGCGGCGGGGTGGGAGGTCCGCATCACGGGCGCCGCCGAGTCGGCGCTCCCGCTGCTGGCCGCCGAGTCCTTCGACGCCGTCCTCCTGGACATCGGCCTTCCCGGGATGATGGGCTTCAGCGCGATCACCGAGTTCCGCGCCCGCAACAAGGCCCCCATCATCATCATGACGGGCTTTCCCAGCGAGGACGGCAAGAAGGATTCCCTGCTCCTGGGGGCGGCGGACTACTGGGAGAAGCCCCTGGATTTCGACGGTCTGTCGGCCCGGATCGCGCGCACCATCGCCCGCTAACGCGCCCTGCCCTTCAGGGCCTCCCGCAAGGCCCGGCTCACGTCGGCCAGGTCGTAGGGCTTGACCATCATCCCCAGGAACCCGTGCTTCCGGTGTTCCACTACGGCCGGGTCGTTGGCGTGGCCGCTGGCGAGCACGGCGCGCACTCGCGGCTCCGCCCGCCGCATCGCCGCCAACGCCTCCAGTCCGCCCATACCGCCGGGGACCGTGAGGTCCAGCACCGCGGCGTCGAACGGCTTCTTCGCGGCCAGGGCCTTATGGTGCGCCTTGACGGCTTCGGCTCCGTCCGCGACGCTGACGACGCGGTAGCCGAGGCTTTCCAGGAGGCGGGTCAGGACCTCGCGGACGATCTGCTCATCGTCCATGACCAGGATGCGCCCGGTGCCTCGGACCGGCGCCGGCGCCCCCTCCTGCGCCGGGACCGGGACGCGGCCCAGCGCGGGCAGGACCAGCTCGAAGACCGCGCCCTTCCCGCTGCGGGATTCCACGGACAAGGACCCGCCGTGCTGCTGGAGGATGCGGAATGCCATGGTCAGGCCCAGCCCGCTGCCCCTCTGCCGGGTGGTGAAATAGGGATCGAAGACCTTGGCCAGGTTCTCCTGCGGGATCCCCTCGCCGTGGTCCCGCACGCTCAGGCGCACCCGCGGCGTCTCCCCCGGCTCGTTGGCCGCGGAGATCTCCATCCGGCCGCCCCCGGGCATCGCCTGGATCGCGTTGAGCACCAGGTTGCCGATGACCTGCGAAAGCTGGGTGGGGTCCGCCTCCACCCCCCACAGGTCCTCGGGCAGGCTGAAGTCGCAGCGGATCTTGGAGCCCTTGAGCACGAGGCCGGCGGAATCCCGCGCCAACCGGCCCAGGTCCGTCTCCCGCTTCAGGGGCACTCCGCCCTTGGTGAAGGTCAGGAGCTGGCGGGCGATCCCGCCGGCCCGCCGCGCCGCCTCCTCGGCGTCGGACAGCGCCGCCCGGAGCTGCGGCTGGTCCGCGAGCCCCCAGCGCAGGTAGGTCAGGTTCCCGAGGATGGCGGTGAGCATGTTGTTGAAATCATGGGCGATTCCCCCGGCGAACAGGCCCAGGGACTCCATCTTCTGCGATCGCAGGCGGTCGGACTCGGCGCGCTTGCGTTCCGTGATGTCGCGGGAGATCTCCAGGACGGCGCTCGGCCGGCCCGCCTCGTCGCGTATCGCCACGCTGGACATGCAGTGCACCCACCGGGGGGTGCCTTCCCGGTCCTGGACCAGGATCTCGGCCTCGTGGACCTCGCCGTCCTTCAAGGACCGGGGCGCGCAGCAATCGGACCAGGGCGAGCACCGTCCATGGAAGGCCTCGTAGCACTTCTTGCCGATGATGTCGCGTCCGCACTGACGCAGCGCCACCTCGTTGGCCCAGACGATGTTCAAGTCCCGGTCCATCATGCACATGGGGTCGGTGATGGCTCCGAGCAGGGCGCTGAGCTTCCCCTCGTTCTCGCGCAGGATGCGTTCCGCTTCCTTGCGCTGGCTCACGTCCTCGTAGACCGCCACCACCTCCCCGTTGGGCAGGCGGTAGATGAAATTCTCCCGCCAACCGGAGATCCGCTCGTCCTTATAGAGCCCGACCGGGAAATGCCGGGGCTTCCCGGTGCGCCATACGTCCTGGAACACCTCCAGTATCCCGAATCGGACGACGCCCGGGAAAGCCTCGGTGACCCGGCGGCCGATGAGGTCGGCCCGGGACACCTTTTCGGCCCGCTCGGCCGCCTGGTTGAAGTCCCGGATGATGAAGTCCTCCCCGCCGTCGACGGCCTCATAGACCGCCACGCAGGTGTTCAGGTTTTCGAACAGGGTCCGGAAGCGGACCTCGCTCTGCGCCAGGGCGGACTCCAGCCGCTCCCGCTCCGTGATGTCGGTCGCCACCCCCAGGATGGAGGAGAGGCCGTCGAAGGTGATGCGCTTGGCGGACAGGAGCACCGGGATGCGGCGCCCGCCCTTGGTCAGCAGGACGCACTGGATGGGCGCGACCTGGATCCCGTGGCCGAGGCGGCGGGAGCCCTCTATGAAGTCCTCCCGGGATTCGGGGGCCAGGAGCATCATGAAGTCGAACTCCGCCGCGCGAAGTTCCTCCGACGTGTAGCCGAGGGCCTCCTCGCAGCGCCGGTTCGCGTACACCAGCTGTCCGCCCCGGTCGATGAAGATCAGGTTGGGGGACTGGTCGGAAAGCTCCCGGAACTTGGATTCGCTCTCCTGGAAGGCCCGCTCGAAGCGGAGGCCGTGCGTGATGTCCCTGACGATGTTGACCCAGCCGACCTGCCGGCCGTCCCAATCCGTCAGGGCGGTGACGCGATGCTCGCTGACGAACGTCGTCCCGTCCTTGCGGCGGGACTGGAACTCGGGCACCACGCAGACCTGGGAATCGGCGGCGAAATCGGCCTCCAGCTTCCCGTGGAAATCCCGGATGGCCTGGTCGTCCCGGCACAGGAGGCGGATGGTCTTCCCGACCAGCTCGCCGCGCCGGTAGCCGAAGACCCGCACGGCCCCCTCGTTGCAGTCCAGGATCATGGGCGGGCGCTGGCAATCCATGATGATGACGGCGTCGGAAAGGCTGTCGAAGGTGCGGCGCAGCAGCTCGGTCTGCCGGCGCAGGGCCTCCTCGAGGCGGCGGCTGACGGTCCGGTCCGCGCAGGAGAGCAGCCAGGCCTGCCGCGCCCCATGCCGCAGGAGCCGGAGCGAAGCCTCGACCTGTATCGCCACGCCGTCCTTGCGCCACAGCGCGGCCTTGAGCCGCGGGTCCCGTATCTCTCGCCGCTCGGCGAGACGCCGCGTCAGGCCCCGCACGGCCTGAGGTCCTTCGAGTTCGGCGAGAGACAAGCCGCGCAGCTCGGCGGCGCCATAGTCGAGGGCCTTGGCGACCGCCGCGTTGGCGTAGAGCACGGTCCCCTTCGCGTCGAGCAGCAGGATGGGCTCCTGGACCGCATCCGCCACCTCGCGGAACACCTCCGCGCATCCCCTCGTCTTCCGGCGCCGCGTCGGTCTCATGTCGCGCTCCATTCCCAGGCGCTCCGGTATTCGCCGCGGAGTTCCGCGTATTCCAGGAAATCCCGATAAAAGCGGTGCGAACCGATGGTGGCGCTGTCTCCGATCACGACCAGCAGGCGCCGGGCCCGCGTCATCGCGACGTTCATGCGCCGGGTGTCGGACAGGAACCCGACGGTCCCCCGCGGGTTCGAGCGGACGAGCGAGAGCACCGCGCATTCCTTCTCCCGGCCCTGGAACCCATCCACGCTGCCGATCTCGAGCCGGGGCACGCGGATCAGGGACTGCAGTACCTTCACCTGGGCCGCGTACGGGGTCAGGACCGCGAGGTCCCGGGGCCGTATGCCCGCGGCGAGCAGTTCCTGGACCAGGCGGGCGGCCAGCCCGGCCTCCCCGCGGTTCTCCCGGCTCTGCAGGAGCTCGTTGAACGCCTCCTCGTAGCCGGTCCCCGCGGTGTCGATGAAGACCAGGGGGTAGCCCGTGAGGCCTTCCTCGCGCGCCCCGGGGAGCTCGCAGGCGCGGTGGGCCCGCACCGCCGCGTCCGCCAAGAGTTTGCCCGCGTAGAATTGCTCGGAGGAGAAGCTCATGATGGTCTCATGCATCCGGTACTGCACCCGCAGGAGGCTTTGGACCTCCCGGGGGAGGGTCTTCTGCAAGCGGTCGAAAAGGGTCACTCCGAGTCCGTCGGCGGCGGCCTCCTTCGAATAGAGCGTGGGCGGCAGTTGCTGGGAATCTCCGGCGAAGACGACCCGACGGCCGCGCAGGAGGGCGACCCAGGACAGCGGCTCCGTGGCCTGGGACGCCTCATCCAGGACGACCCAGTCGAAGCTCCCCCGCAGCAGATGGTCCGAGAGCCCTCCGTGCGTCGACAGGACGACCTGGGCCGAGAGCGCGATCCGCCGGCTGATCGCCAGTTCGAGCTTGCGCGCCTCCGCCCAGAGCCGGCCGGCCTCCCGCCGCGCCTCGTCCCGCTCCCGGAGGTCCATCCCCCGCGTCCCGGAGCGCGCCAGGCGCTTGCTCAGGCGCTCGCGCCAGGCGTCGAGCTCCGCGACGCGCGCGAACTGCTCGTCCTCGGCGGCCTGGACCTGGAGCGTCGCATGGCGCAGGCCCTCCAGCGCCCGCGCCGGATGGCCCAGCCGGACCACGCGGGGTCCGCCGACCGCCGCGGCGGCCTCCGCTCCGCCTTCCAGGAGCTTCTCCAGGAGGTTGTCCACCGCGATGTTGGAGGGGGCGCAGGCCAGAACGCGCTTACCCCGGGCCACCGCCTGCCGGATGAATTCCACGAGTACCGTGGTCTTCCCGGTGCCCGGCGGGCCGTGCACCAGGCACGCGTCCTCCGCGGACAGGGCCCGCCGCACGGCCTCCTGCTGCCAGCGATTGAGGCGGGGATTGAAGAAAGCGACCTCCGGGAGCGGTCCCGCCCCCGCGGGCGCCCGTCCCAGCAGGACGTCCCGGAGCCGCGCGAACTCCCCGCCGGAAGCCCGGGCCGCCTGCGCCAGCGCCTTCTTCATGCGGCGATGTGTCGCGTCCGACCCCATCAAGTCCACCGTGCAGCGCCCGGACGGCAGGGGCTCGGGCAGCGGCGCCTGTACGGACACCGCCGCGCGGCTCTCCTCCACGCGGTCCAGGACGCCGTCCACAAAAGGCGGCTGGGTCCCCGGAGGGAAGCTCACGCGCACGTTGTCGCCATGGCTCATCCCGTGGAACGGGGTGAACTCCGCTCCCCGGGAGACCCGGGACAGGATGAGACGCGTCGTCCCCGCGAGCCCGGACTCCGCGCCTGCGATGGTAAGGCGGGAGACCGTGTGCCCCAGGGCCTCCCGGGCGGCCAGGGGCCTGCGCTCCAGGCGCAGGCGGTTCTCCTCCCGCTCCGCCTCGCGCTCCCGGTCCAACAGACGGGAGAGCTGCTCGAAATGCTCGGCGAGGTCCACGATGGAAGTACTTATCCCTCTTAGGGCGCGGCATGTCAAGAGGCGCGCGTCACGAGGCGGAGATATATTAATCTATGCGGGATGAGCCTCCGCGAGTGGCGCCGACTGTTCCGGAGGACGCGCTCCACGCTGCCCGGGGATTACATCGAGGACCCGGCGGAGCTGGTGGACGGCAACCGCCTGCGCCTGCTCTGCGACGGCCGGGAGACCTATCCCGCCATGCTGGAAGCCATCGCCTCCGCCCGCGCCACGGTCCACCTGGAGACCTACATGCTCAAAGACGACCGGACCGGGTGGCGCTTCGCCGAAGCCCTCGGTGAAAGGGCCCGCGCCGGGGTCCAAGTGCGGGTGATCTTCGATTCCGCGGGCTCCATCGGGATGGGCGAGCGCTTCCTCCAGCACCTGCGCAACAACGGCGTCCAGCTGCTCGAGTTCCACCCGATGGCGCCCTGGCGCCGCCGCTGGGCCTGGACCTGCCGGGACCACCGCAAGCTCCTGGTGGTCGACGGGCGGATCGCCTTCTGCGGCGGGATCAACATCTCCGATGACTTCGCCGATCCGGCCGAGGGGGGCGGCGGCTGGCACGACCTCGACGCGTCCATCGAAGGACCCGCGGCCCGGGAACTGGACCGGCTGTTCCGCACGGTGTGGTACCGGGAGACCCGGCGCTGGTTCACCGTCGCGGCGGACCCCGGACTGCGCCCCGGCGCCTCCCGGGTCCAGGTCGCGGCCAACCAGCAGCTCCTGCTCCGCCGCCGCATCCGCCGCGCCCTGCTCCACGCCCTGCGCGCCGCCGAGACCGGCATCACCATCGCCACGGCCTATTTCATCCCGGACCGGGGCATCCGGAGGGCGCTCTACGACGCCGCGCGCCGCGACGTCCGGGTGTCCATCCTGGTCCCCGAGGTGTCCGATGTCGAGGCCGTGAACCTGGCCAGCCGGCGGCTCTTCGAATCCCACCTGCGCCACGGCCTCCGGCTCTTCGCCTGGCCCAAGCGGGTGCTCCACGCCAAGGCGGCGGCCGTCGACCGGCGCTGGGCCTCCATAGGCTCCTACAACTTCACCCACCGCAGCCTCGCGCACAACCTCGAGGTCAACATGCACGTCCTGGACCCGGAGTTCGCCGGCCGCCTGGACGACGTCATCCTCCGGGACGCCGCCGCCTCCCGGGAGATCGTCCTGGACCGCTGGCTGGCCCGGCCGGCGCTGGAGAAGGTCCTGGAGCGCTTCTGCTACCTCTTCCGTTACTGGTTTTGATAGAATCCCCGGCGTGAAGCTATACGTCCTCCGGCACGGGAAGTCCCCTAGTTCCGCGGAAGCCCGCGTGACCAGCGATTTCGACCGCCCCCTCGCGGCCGAAGGGCGCGACGCCGTCCGCAAGGCCGCCTCGTTCCTGGCGGCCAAGGGGGCGCGGCCGGCCCTCATCCTGGCCAGCCCGCTGGTCCGGGCCCAGCAGACCGCCGTCGAGGCGGCGGGGCGGCTGGTCCCGAAACCGGCGGTCCGCACCTACCCCCCGCTGGAGAACCAGATGAGCGGGATGGACCTGTTCCGTCATCTCAGCGAAGAGGAGCTCCCGCCGGAGGTGATCCTGGTGGGCCACCAACCCCAGCTCGGGGACCTGGCCTCCTACCTCACGGGGAAATACTTCAGCCTCAAGCCCGGCGGACTCATCGCCGTGCAGACCGACGGGAAGGGCAAGGCGGAATTGCTGTGGTCCGCGAACCCGTCCGACTACCCCGCCTGAAGGCCGCCGCCGGGCTCCTGGCCCTCGCGGCGCTGCTCTGCGCGCCGCCCCCATCCCTGGCCGTATTCGTCCGGGAGGAGGCCGACCTCGTGGACTCGGAGCCCCTGTTCGACGCCGAGTATTTCCTGGACCTGCTGGCGTTCTCCTACCCCCTCTCCTGGGACCGGCGCTGGGACCGCTCGGAGCGGGGCCTCCGGATGAACGCCGCCAGCCTGGACCGGACCGACCTGCTCCTCGACCAGGAACTGCGCCTCCCCCAGCGGCTCAACGAGTGGCTGGGCTTCCGCTACGACCTGGTCCGCCGAGGGGACAAGGACCTCGACGCTCTCCAGCAGCGGCTCAGCCTCGACCTCGGCCCCTGGAAAGGGCTCTCCGCGGGCCTGTTCGGGGAGCCGTCCTTCGCCAAGCAGGACTCCGACATCGGCCTCCGCCTGGCCTGGAGCCCGGCCCCCCTCTGGTCCTGCTCCGGGTCCGTCGCCGCCGTGGACTTCGACTTCAACGCGCGGGGGAAGACCGACGCGCGCTACGACCGGAAGCCCTACACCTACGCCCTCTCCGGGGCCTACCGCGCGGGGACGCGGCGCCTGCGGGCGGCTCTGGAGCTGGACTCGCCCCTCGTCCTCCAGTTCCCCGACGCGGACCGGAGCTACGCCTATCGCCGGACCCGCCTGGACCTGCTCTGGGAGGAAGGCGGCCGCCAGGAGCCGGAGACCTCCGGGGATTGGCTCCTGCGGACGCGCTACTCCTACGAATACCAGCGCGAGACGGACCGCTATCTCCCCGACCCCTCGGACCTCTCCCAGGACTTCCGCCGGGAGGCGCACACCCTGACGCTGGCGGGCTCCCGCTGGTCCGGGGCGGACGAGCTGGAAGCGGGAGCCCGCGGGATCCTGCGGGACGCGCGCTCCACGCATCCCGCGTCGCCCTCCGCGGACCGCCGCCGCCGGCGCTGGGAGGCGATGCCCTATTGCCGCTGGCGGCGGCGCCTGCGTCCCTGGGCCGTATCGGAGACGGCGTTCTTCCTGAGCGCCGGGGAGAACCGCGCGCACGCCCCCGCGGGGGCGCCCAGCGACCTCCGGACCCCCGTCCGCGCGAAGCTGGGCCTGGGCGTCGATTTCCCTTTCGCGGAGCGGGGCGTCATCGGGCTCAACTCCAACTTCGACCTAGTCGACGCGACGCGCCACCCGTGGGACGGCGGCAACGTCCGGGCGATGTTCCTGTTCTAATGATATACTTGAGCATCGATGCCGGATAACCGTCGCCCCCCCGAACCGGACCCCGGGAGCGGGGTCTCCTTCCTGGACCGATTCCCCCACGACCGCCTCTACCCGCTCATCGGCGGACTCATCGGCCTGGCCACCCCGGTGGGGGCGTTCGTGCTGCGCTGGCTCGAGGCCGACCCCGACCTCTTCCCCCTCTGGATGCGCAGCGAGCTGAGCTACAACTCCGTCTTCTACCTCTACATGGCGCTCGGGTCCGCGGTCTCCTTCGTGGCCTTCGGCTACGTCCTGGGCGTCCTCAGCGAGAGCCAGCGGGTGCGCAACCGCGACCTGCGCCAGCGCATGGCGGACCTGCACCTCAAGTCGGTCACGGACGGCCTCACGGGAGCCTTCTCGCACGCCTTCCTGCACGAGACGCTCGCCATAGAATTGGAGCGCTCCCGCCGCCAGGGGCGCCCCCTGTCCATCCTGATGATGGACCTCGATAATTTCAAGAGCCTCAACGACGCGCACGGGCACCTGTTCGGCGACCGGGTCCTGCAGGAACTGACCGAGACCGTCAACATGAACATCCGGCAGGAGGACGTCCTCGGGCGCTACGGCGGCGAGGAGTTCCTGGTCATCATGCCCGGGGCCGACCATGCCGTCGCGGAGCGGGTCGCCGAGCGCGTCCGCCGCGCGGTGGCCCGGACCCCCATCGTGGACTTCCGCGACGCCCAGCGCCATGTGCACACCACGCTCAGCATCGGGATCGCCACCCGGCAGGGCGAGAACTCCGAGCCCCAGGCCGCGGCCTTCCTGGACCACGCCGACCGCAACCTCTACGAGGCTAAACGCCTGGGCAAGAACCGCATCTGCGGCTGAAGAGAATGATCGCAAGCATCGCTGCCGGGCGGGAATCAGTATCGACTGTGCCCGGGCACAGTGATATGTCGAGGTCGCCTCGTTGGACTCTGACCAGGGCAGAGCCCGCGGCGGAGAGCGGGGCGGGGCTTACTCGTGCTCGTCGGCGCTGCAGATGACGCGGGGCTTCACGCCGACGACGGCGTTCAGGTCCTGGGAGTACTTGCCCACGGTGCACTTCCCGTCCTTGAGCTGGTCAGCGTAGCAGGCCTCGCGCGCCGAGACCACGCACCACTGGCTCTTGGAGCCGTCGCATTCCCGGATGGTCTTGAGGGTCCCGCGGGCCGCGCGGCATGCGGCCGCGCCCGCCTGGGGATCGGAAGCCGCGGCCGTGGGCCCCGTGTCCCCGCTCACCATGATGCGGTCGGAAGGGTCCCCGGGCTTGGGCACCGGCCTGGAGGGGGCCGGCTTGTCCAAGGGGCGGGACAGGCGCGGCGGCTCCTCGTGCGGCGCGGGCGGCTGTTCCGCCTTCGGGGAACAACCGAGGCCGGCGAGGAAGACCAGGAGCGGCAGGCCGAAGCGTCTCGTTCTCATGCGATTCCCCCCTTCCGGGAATGTAGCATACCATACTGAATTAGGTACGATACGGGCATGAACATCCTCTTCCTGTCCCCCCATTTCCCGCCCAACTTCCGGTTGTTCTGCGCCGCGCTGAAAGAGGAAGGCGCCTCCGTGCTCGGGATCGGGGACGCGCCCTTCGATTCCCTGGACTGGGACCTGCGCGACTCCCTGTCCGAGTACGTCCAGCTGCCGGGCATGGGCGACTACGGCGACCTGCTGCGCACCACCGCCTACCTCATCTCCCGGCATGGGCGCATGGACCGGATCGACTCGCTCAACGAACACTGGCTGGGACTCGAAGCGCAGCTGCGCCTCGACTTCAACATCTTCGGGCAGAAACCGGCGGACCTCGAGCACAACCGCAGGAAATCCGGGATGAAGGAGGTCTTCCGCAAGGCCGGGGTCCCCGTGCCCGCCGCGGAGCTCGTGGTCTCCTCAGAGCAGGTCCGGGCCTTCATCGCGCGCCACGGGTTCCCCGTGGTCTTCAAGCCCGACCTGGGGGTCGGCGCGGTCCGGATATTCCGCGTGGACGACGAGCTCCAGCTCGCCGGGGTGCTGGGAGCGCTCCCGTCGGGATTCGTGGTGGAGTCCTTCGTGTCCGGCGACCTGGTCTCTTTCGACGGGCTCGTGGACCGCGAAGGGCGCATCGTGTTCTGCGCCTCCCACCGCGTCTCCTCGGGGATCATGGAGATCCTCACCGAGCGGCGCCCGGTCCACTACTGCTACACGCGCGAGATCCCGCCCGGGGTCGAGGAGCTGGGGCGCAAGTGCGTGGCCGCCTTCGGCATCCGGGAGCGGTTCTTCCACATCGAGTTCCTCATCGACCAGGCCGGCGCCTGCCATGGACTCGAGGTCAACGTGCGCCCGCCCGGCGGCCTATCCGTGGACATGATGAACTGGTCCTGCGACGTGGACCTCTACCGCCTGTGGGCGCGCCTCCTGGTCCGCGGCGAGGCCTTCCTCGACTACCGGCGGACCCACAACGTGGCGCACGTGGCGCGGCGCCACGGCTTCGCCTACCGCCGCACGCACGAGGAAGTCCTGCGCGAGACCGCCCCGCTGCTCATGACGCACATGGAGTTCCCCTGGGTGTTCCGGGCCGCGATGGGGGACTACATCTACTTCCTGCGCCACCCGGACATGGCGGTACTGCAGAAGGCGATCGACTTCATCGAAGAGCGGGTCTAGGGGAGCACGGCGCGGGCGCAGCGCTCGCGGTAGGAGCACTTCGGGCAGAAGGTCTCGTCCGGCTTGAACGCCTTCCCCCAAGCGATGAGGTCCGCCACGCGGCCGGCGAGGCCGCGGATCTCCTGGTCGCGCGCCGGATCGTAGGGCACGCTCACGCGCCGGTCCGCGGCCACGTAGTAGAGCGTCAGCCACTGCGGTTCGATCCCCAGGCCTTCCTTGGCCCCCAGGGCGTAGATCCCCATCTGCAGGTCGTCGGCGGCCTGGAGCTCGGTCTGGATCTCGAGATGGGTCTTGTAGTCGATGACCTCGACGTCGCCGTCCGGCCGCCGGTCGATGCGGTCGATGGTCCCGATCATGAGGTGCGGCCCCAGCGGGAAGAGGAACTCGCGCTCCACGGACCTGACCTCCGAGCGGCGCTCGGACTCGCCCTTCCAGTAGACCCGCAGGATCGTCTCGCCCTTCCGATGCCACTCGAGCTGGGCCTGCGGGGTCGGGAAGCCCGCATGCACCCAGCTTTCCTCGTAGAGGTCCAGCAGGCGCTCCAGCTTGGAGGAATTCTCCCGGTGGAAGGCCTCCAGGGCCCGATGGATGGAAAGCCCCAGCGCCGCGGGCGGCGTGAGGGAGGTCCGGAGGAAGTCCACGTAGCGCAGCTTGCATTGCCAGGGACATTCGAGGAAGGCCCGGATCTGGGAGTAGCTGATCTCGATCCCCTTGGGCCGGGCCTGGGCCGGAGGCGCGGGATTAGCCGCGAGCCAGTCCGCGATCCAGCTCACGGGCGCGGACCCGGCGCCGGGGACTTCTTGTAGAAGGTGACGCGGCTGTCGCCGTAACGCTCCTGCCGGAAGCGTTCCAGCCCGGGGGCGGAGCCGGGCTCCTCCTTCTGATGGTGCTGCACCACCACCACCGCCGCGGCGGACAGCATGCCGGCGCCGGCCAGGTTGAGCAGGGTCCGGTGGGCGTAGGTCAGAGGCCGGTTCTCCTCGTCCCTATAGGGCGGGCCGAGGAAGGCGACGTCGAAGGCCGTGATCCCGGAGCGATGCCCGATCCAGGAGAGCGCGCCCAGCACGTCCCCGCGCAGGACCCGGCACTGCTCGGCCCACCCGAAGTGGACCAGGTTCTTCTCGATCACCGCCACGCAGCGCGGGTCGCGTTCCACGAAGCAGACCTTCTGCGCCCCGCGCGAGAGGGCCTCCAGCCCGACGGCTCCGGTGCCCGCGAACAGGTCGAGGAAATACGACCCGGTGACGTAGGGCCGCAGGATGTCGAACAGGGACTGTTTGATGCGGCCTGAGATGGGCCGCACCATCATGGCCTTGGGCACCGAGAACAGGCGCCGGCCGCGCGCGCTGCCGGCGATGATGCGCATAGTCATCCTCGATATTATAGAATACTGGCCGCGATGCCTGCTGAGATCATCATCGTCGACGACGACCCGCTCGTCGGAGAGCTGTCCAAGGACCTCCTGCAGAACGCGGGCTATACCACCCGCCTCATCCGCGACAGCAACCTGGTCATGGCGGCCGTCAAGGAGGATCGTCCCAAGCTGGTCGTCCTGGACATCCTCATGCCGGGGATCGACGGGCTCACCCTGCTCCACCAGATCAAGAAGGACGCGGTGCTCGCGGCGACCCGGGTCGTGGTGGTCTCCGGGAAGTCCTTCGCCCCCGAGATCGAACGGGCGCGGCAGTACGGGGCCGAACTCTTCATCGAAAAACCCTACGACGTGAAGCGCTTCGCCGAGCAGGTGGCGGAGCTCATCGGCCCGCCCGATGGCGGCGTCGTCGCCGAGGGCGCGGCCCCCACCCAGGCCGCGCCGGACCTCATGGCGCGCGTGCGCGTCTGGGGCTCGGGCGAGCCCGACTCTACCGCCTGCCTCTCGGTCGAAGCCATGGGGCAGCTCTTCGTCCTGGACGCGGGGAAAGGAGTCGTCGCGCTGGGGGAGGACATCCTGCGCGAGGGAAAGCATCAGCGGGCCTGGCTGCTCTTGTCCCATTTCCACCAGGACCACGTGCATAGCCTGGGGCTCTTCCCCTGCCTGCGCTCCCCGGGCTTCGAGCTGCGCATCGCGGGCCCCCGCGAGCCGGACCGCAGCCTCTCGGACCTCGTCCGCGAAGCCGTGCGCAAGTCCTTCACTTCCCAGCCTACGCCCGTGACCGCCAAGCTCCAGCTCCACGAGCTCCGCGAGGAGGTCTACGAGCTGGCGCCCGGGATCCGGGTCTCGCCGTTCTACGCGAACCATCCCGGGACGGTGCTGGGCTACATGTTCGAATTCAGCGGCCGGCGCATCGTCTACTGCCCCGACAGCGAGCTCTACGGCGAGTCCGCCACGGCGCTGCAGGACTACGACGAGAAGCTCGGCCGGATCGTCCGCGGCGCGGACCTCCTGATCCATGACGCCCGCTACAACGACGCCGACCACCGCGCCCACAGGAACGAGGGGCATTCCAGCCTCTCCTCCGCCCTGGCCTTCGCCGCGGAGAACGAGGTCCATCAGCTCCTGCTCTTCCACCCCGACCCCTCCTACACCCCGGAGGTCCTCGACGCCATGGAGAACGACGCCCGCCGCCGGCTCGAGGAGAAGGGGTCCGTGATCCCCTGCAAGTACGCCCGCGACGGCGTCGTGATGGAGTTCTAGACTTGCCCGCTATGACGGCGCGGGGTGCGGCCGCCGTCATCCTCGCCGGCTGGGTCCTGCTGGGCTCCGGCTGCGGCGACCGCGGGGAGGCGCCGGCGCAGCGCCCCCCCCTGCCTCCCCCCTCCCCGGCCGGCGGCTTCAGCGACGTCGCGCTCCAGGCGGGCATCACCGCGCGCCACATCCTGGCGACCCCCGAGCTCCGCAACATCGTGGACGGAGTCGGCGCCGGGGCCGCGTTCGCCGATCTGGACGGCGACGGCTGGCTCGACCTCGTCGTCCTAGGCGGCCCCCGCTCCCCGGAGCCCTCGGTCATGCCCGGCCATCCCGCGGGGATCCGCGTCTACCGCAACCGGGGCGACGGCGGCTTCGACGACGTCACGGCTCGGACCGGGATCCCCCAGGAGCGCGGGGGCGTCGCCGTGGCCGTCGCGGACGCGGACGGCGACGGGAAGCGCGACCTGTACATCGTGGACCGCGGTCCCAACCGACTCTACCGGAACCAGGGCGGATTCCGGTTCCAGGACGTCACCCGGAAGGCCGGGGTCGGGGATGCCCGTTTCGGCATCGGCGCCGCGTTCTTCGACATGGACGCGGACGGAGACCTGGACCTCTTCGCGGCCAACTACCTCGATTACACCCCCAGCGACCATGCCTACTACGCCCCCGACGCCTACCCCGGCCCCGGGGTCTACAACCCCGAACCGCCGGTCCTCTACCGGAACCGCGGCGCCGGGACGTTCGAGGATGTGTCCCGTGAGTCCGGCGTCACCGCGGCACTCGGCCGCGCCATGAGCCTCGCGTCGTTCGACGCCGACGACGACGGACGCAGCGACGTCTTCGTCGCCAACGACGTCACGGAGAAGTTCCTCTGGATGAACGACGGCCAGGGCCGGTTCCGGGACATGGCGGGACTGGCCAAGGTCGCCTACGGGGAACAGGGCGAGCGGACCTCGGCCATGGCCGCCGACGTCGGGGACGTGGACGGGGACCTGCAGCCCGACATCGTCGTGTCCGACAACGCCTATGGGACGCTCTACCGGCGCGTCCGGCCCGGCCTGTTCGAGGACGCGGCGCGGCGCTCGGGACTGGCGGTCCTGCTGGCCCCGCACGTCACCTGGGGCGCGAACCTCATCGACTACGACAACGACGGGGATCTGGACCTGTTCGCCGTGCAGGCCGACCTGCACCACCTCAATGGCTGGGAACCTCTCCTGCTGAAGAACGAGGGACGCCTGCGCTTCGCGGACGCCGCCGCCGAGGGCGGCGCCCCGTTCTCCGCCCGCCGGGTGGGCCGCAGCTCGATCGTCGGCGACTACGACAACGACGGCGATACGGACATCCTGTTCACCGTGCTCGGCGACCGCCCCGTTCTCCTGCGCAACGACGTCTCCGCCGCGAACTCCTGGATCACGCTCGATCTCGCCGGCCGCCGCGCGCGCGACCCCTTCGGCGCCAAGGTCACCCTCGAGGCCGGCGGCCGCCGCTACGCCGCCGAATCGCGCTGCCGCTCGACCTACCTGGGCCAGAGCGACCCGCGCCTGCATTTCGGCCTGGGCGCCGGCGTCGACACGGTCGACCGCATCCGCGTCGCCTGGCCCGACGGGTCGGTAAGCGAGCTGAAGGGCGTCCGGGCGCGGCAGATCCTTTCCATCCGTCAATGAGCAGGGCGATCGCCGCGGCGCTGTCGCTGTCCCTGGCCTGCGCCTGCGGCCGCCCTCATGCCCCCGCGGAAGGGATGCCCGGGCTTTCTCCCCTGGTGCTCACGGAACTCCCTTCCCCCCCTCCCGCCGACCCCTTGGCCGCGGTCCGGGGGGACCTGGATGCGCGGTATCCCGCCGGGACGCGCATCATCCTGAAGGAGACGGACCGGTCGCGCCTGCTCAGCGCGGGACTGTCTGCCGCCGGAGGGCCGGCGGTCTCGCCGGACGCGCTGCGAGTCCTCTTCGCCGGCAAGGAGTCCCCCGACGGCCGCTGGGCCATCTACGAATCGCCGCTGAGGGGCCTGCCGCGCCGGGTCGCGGACCTGGGCCAGGACTGCGCGGACCCGGCCTATATCTCGGGCGGCCGCGTCGTGTTCTCCTGCCGCGTCCCGGGCGGCGGCTGGGCCCTGCACACGGCCTCCCTCGAACCGGACGGCGCCGGAGTCCGCCGCATAAGCTTCGGGGCCGACGACGCCGCGGACCCCTTCCCCCTGCCCGACGGCCGCATCCTGTTCGCCCTGCTGACGGGCAGCGGGGGACTCTTCACCGTGAACCCCGACGGCACGGGGGTCGAAGCGTTCGCCGGACTCCATGGCCCCCGCTCCGGGGAACGCGCGGTACAGCGCCCGCGCCCGACCGGGGACGGCGGGGTCCTCTTCCTTTCGGCGGCTCACGGCCGATCCCTGCACCGCGTTGAGATGAGCCGTCCCATGGCCGCCCGCGCCTCCCTGGCGGATGGATACCGGGACGTCTCCAGCGCCGAACCGCTCCCGGACGGAAGCATCCTATTGGCGGCGGACGGCGGGGTGTACCGGCTCCGGCCCGGCGGCGGACCCGAGCCCTTGCCTGCGGGCGCCGCGGTCTATGAAGCCGTCCCGCTGGTCCCGTCCGGTCCCCGGAAGGGACGCCCCAGCGCCGTAGTCATGAGCATGAGCACCGGCACCCTCCTCTGCGTGGATGCCGATCTCTCCGACGGCGTCACGGGACCCCGCCGCGGCGCCCCGCGCGCCGCCCGGGTCGAATTCCTCGCGGCCGGGCCCGGGGAGTCCGGGGCCCTCGGCGGCTCCCCCGTCGAAGAGGACGGCTCCTTCCTGGTGGATGTCCCGGCGGACCGCCCCCTGCGCGTGCGCACCGTGGACCGGCAGGGCCGCGCGATCGCCGTCTCAGGACCGCTCTGGGTCCGCCCCGGGGAGGTGCGCTCCTGCACCGGCTGCCACGAGGGGCACGAACGCATGGCGCCCAACCGGCCGTTGCGCGCCCTGACGCATGATCCCCGCCCGCTGCGCCCGGGGACGCGGGAGAGTCCCCCATGAAGCGGGCCGCCCTGCCGCTGGCTCTGCTCGCGGCCGCCGCCGCGGCGGCCTGGAGCCTCGCGCCGCGAGCCTATCAGAGGCATCTCGACGAAGTCACCGGCCGCCCCGGGACGCGGGCCGTATCCTGCCGTCACTGCCATCATCCCGCGGCCGCTCCCGCCCGCCCGGCAGCGGGACCCGCGGGGGTGCGGTATCTCTCTCCCCAGGGCCTCGCGGTGACTCCCGACGGGAAGACCCTGTTCGTGGCCGCCGAAGGCGCGGACCGGCTCCTAAAGGTCGACCTGGACAGCCGGCAGGTCACGGGCTCGGTCGAGCTCGCCGGCCGTCCGCACGGGGTCGCCGTATCGCGCGACGGACGCGTCCTGGCCGTATCCTGCCGCGACCGCGACCGGGTGGTCCTCCTCGACCCGGTCACCCTGGCGCCCCGGGGCGAGGTCCCGACCGGCGCCGGACCTCTCGGAGTGGCGCTGTCTTCCGACGGCGGGAGGGTGTTCGCGGCCGAAGGCGGCGCGGACGCGGTCCTCCTCGCCGGACCGGGCGGGGCGGCGCCCGCCCGCGACCTGCCGGCCGGCCGCAGCCCCTATGCCCTCGCCCTTTCGCGCGACGGCCGCGTCCTGGCCGTCGCCAACCTGCTCTCCAACCCCTCATCCTCCGGCACCGTCCCGGTGTCCGAGCTGACGCTCATCGACGCCGAAGCAGGGCGGGTCTCCGAGCGCCTCCCGCTGGTCTCCGCCCACCTGAGCGAGGGAGTCGTCCTGGCATCCGACGCGTCCTTCGCCCTGCTTCCGGCCATCCGCGTCCGCAACCTCCTCCCCACGACCGAGGTGGTCCGGGGCGGGCTCATGAACAGCGCCCTGGTCCTGGCGGACCTCCGCACCGGACGGGTCGCCCAATTCCCCCTGGATGAGGCCAACGCGTACTACGCGGACCCCTCCGGGATCGCTCTGACGCCCGACGACCGCACGGCCTTCATCGTACACGGCGGGGCGGACCGGGTGACGGCCGTCGACGTCCGGGCTCTGCGGCGCTGGATGGCGGGCCGGAGCCAGGCGGATCTCGACGACGCCGCCGACGACCTGGGGGCCTTCGCGCGCTATGTGACCGGCCGGGTCCGGACGGCGGCGAATCCGCGCGCCGCGGCCCTGTCCCCGGACGGACGCCGGCTCTACGTGTCCGAGCGCCTCGCCGATTCCGTGGCCGTCTTCGACGCAGCGACCCTGCGCCTCGCAGGCCGGATCCCCCTGGGCGGGCCTACGGTCGTCACGGCCCTGCGCAGGGGGGAACGGCGCTTTTACGACGGCTCGGCGACCTTCCAGGGACAGTTCTCCTGCCGCTCCTGCCACCCGGACGGGGGGATGGACGGCCTGACCTGGGATTTCGAGATCGACGGGCTCGGCAAAGAGGTGGTGGACTCCATGTCGCTGGCGGGGATCCGCGACACGGCTCCTTTCAAGTGGCGGGGCAAGAACCCGACCCTCGCCCGGCAATGCGGCCCGCGCTTCTCCCGGGTGCTCATGCGCACCGACCCCTTCCCTCCGGACCAACTGGCCGAACTCGTGGCCTACATCGCCTCCATCCCGCCGAGGCGGCCCGGACCGTCCCCCGAGTCGGCCGAGGCCGAGGCGCGCGGGAAGGCGCTGTTCCTGCGCACCCGGACGAACCGGGCGGCGCCGATCGCGAAGAAGGACCGCTGCGCTACCTGCCACACACCCCCCTTGTACACGATCCGCCTGCCCTTCGACGTCGGCACCGGCGGGAAGTTCGACACGCCCTATCTGGGAGGAATTCGCTATACTGCCCCGTACCTACACGATGACCGCGCGGCTTCGCTCGAGGAGATCTGGACCGTCCACAACTCCAGCGACACGCACGGCATCTCGAGCGACATGAACAAGGCCCAGCTCAACGACCTGGTGACGTTCCTGAGGAGCCTGTGACCGGCCTGCTGAGCGTGGGGTTGGCGCTCGCGGGACTGCTGCACGCCTCACCTCCCGCCGACCCGTTCTTCGAGCGCTGGGAGACCCTGGGGACCGCGCAGGGACTGCCCTCTAAGAAGGTACTCTCCGTATTGGCGGACGGCCCCCGCGTGTGGGCCGGGACCGAGAATGGGCTCGCCCTTCTGGAAGGCGGCCGGGTCCGCCGCGTCTACGGCGCGGCCCAAGGGCTGGCCGTTCCGGTGGTCATCTCCCTGGCTGTGAGCCCGCTGACCGGCGACCTGTGGGTCGGCACCATGGGGGGCTTGGCGCGTTTGAGCGGCGGCCGCATCGACCTATTCACCCAGCTCAACAGCGGCCTGGCCAACGACATCGTCTACGGCGTGGCCGTGGACGGCAGGGACGTATGGGCCGCCACCACGGCGGGGCTGAGCCGCCACGATACGCGCACCGGCGCATGGGAGCTGTTCGACAACACCAACTCCATCATGCATGAACCCTGGGGCTACGCGATCACCGCCTCCAGCGGCGCCGTGTACGCCGCGGTCTGGGGCGGCGGCGTGCTCGTCCGCGACGCCCCCGGCGCCCCATTCCGCGAACACCGCGACCCCGACGGGGAGATGGAACTCGACATGTTCCCCGACGACGGCCTCATCCACGACATCACGACCTCCATCGCCTACGAGGACGGGGTGCTGTGGGCGGGGACCTATTTCGGGCTGAGCCGCTACGACGGGAAACGCTGGCGGAGCTACACCCAGGACGACAGCGGCATCGCCGGAGACTTCATCAATTTCCTCCGAACCAAGGGCAAAGCGGTGTGGATCGCCACCGACCAGGGCGTGAGCCGCTTCGATTCCCGGGTCTGGCACACTTGGAGGCGGAAAGCCGGCGCGCCGGGCGCCGAGCTCCAGGTCGTCGAGGGCGGGACGAAGACCGTCCGCGCCCTCGCCGCGGGCCCTCTCTCTAACGAAGTCTTCAGCGTGGACTTGGACCGGCGCGGCGACGCCTGGGTGGCCACCGACCTCGGCCTGTCGCACGCGATCGCCCGCCGGAAGGGCCAGCCGGAAGCCGCACGGAGGACCGCGCAATGAAGAAC
>MGTY01000106.1 GCA_001799695.1 Elusimicrobia bacterium GWA2_69_24 | reverse complement strand
ATGGCGCAATATAAGGCACTTCCTGCCCATGACCAACCGGAATAGATGCGTTTTATTCATCCTATTGGAGTTATCTTAGGAGCTATGGGAGTCAGACTTGAACTTATCAGACCTATTCATCGTTTCGCGAAGCGCTCAGGGAAGTTCCGACAGCATCTACGGTTTAGTATAGCACGGCAATTTAAGGAGGGGCGGCTGGTGCGATTCAGTCGGGGTCAGAGCAACATGCTCCGGGAGCATGCCGAGGGGGGAGTCGCGGGCTACTTCGTCTTTTGCTTGGGGAGACAGACCTTGAAATCGCTGCCCTGGCCGGGCGCGCTGTCCACCGAGATGCTGCCGCCGTGGGCCTCGACGATCTTCTTGGTGATGGCCAGGCCGAGGCCCAGACCGCCGACCGTGCGGGTCATGAAATCGGCGAGCTGGTAGAAGGAATCGAAGATCTCGTCTTTGTGCTCGTTCGGGACGCCCTCGCCCTCGTCCTTGACGTGGACGAAGATCCAGTTCTCCCACTCCTTGGCGGAGAGCTCGATCTGCCCGCCCGGCTTGTTGAAGTGGATGGCGTTGAGGAAGAGCTGGCGCAGGGCGCGCTTGAGGAGTTCGGGGTCGCCCGGCACCGAGGGAAGGTCGGGGGGGAATTTCAGTGAGACGCGCAGCCCTTTCGGCTCCAGCAGGCGCTTCTCGGCCTCGGCGACTTCGCCGACGAGCTGTGGGATGCTGATGGGTTCGGCTTTGAGAGTGAGGTCTTCCTTGTGGAGGTCCACGAAATCGAGCAGGTCGCGGACTATGTCCCGGAGCCGCTCCACGGCCTGCACCGCCATCTTGAGTTGGCTGCGGCCGCGGCCTTCCTTGGGCAGGTGCCCGTCGAGCAAGGTCATGGCCATCAGCGCCTCGGCCAGGGGGGTGTTCAGCTCGTGGCTGATGCGCGACAGGAACGCTTCTTTCAGGCGCTCCACCTTCCGGAGCTGGGAGTAGGCGGCCTGCACTTCCTCGCGCAGGGCCTTCTCGACGGAAAGTTCCTGCTGGGAGCGGCGTTTTTCGAGACAGCGGTTGAGGACGGTCTGCAGGTAGTCCGGGGTAAAGGGTTTTACGATGTAGTCGTAGGCCCCGTCCTTGAGGATCGCGATGGCGGTGTCCAAGGAGGGGGTGGCGGTCATCAGGATCACGTCGGTGCCGGGGTGCCGGCTCTTGGTGCCGAGCACGACCGCCTTGCCGTCCTCGGCCGCGGGCAGGCAGAGGTCGGTGAGCACGATGTCGTAGGGGACTCCTTCGAGCCGCTTGAGAGCCTGCATGCGGTTCTGGGCGCGGTCCACCGCGAAGCCCATGGGCTCCAGGATCGTGGCGCAGAAGTCCATCCAGCTGTCGTCGTCCTCCACGATCAGGATGCGTTCCATGGCCATATCGTAGAACGGCTGGTCCTAGGCGTCAAGGAATAAACGCGGGGGGGAGGGTCAGCGGGCGAGCCAGGAGCGGAAGCCCGTCATCAGCTTCTCGTAGACGGCCTCGATGCCCAGGCCGGAGTTCTGGGGGGCGATGACCGGGACCTTCACCTTGAGCTGGTCGATCACGGGGCGGGTCTGGGTCTCGTAGACGTTCATGCGGTTGGCGAAGATGGGGGCGCTGTCGTCCGCGCGGCCGCGGGCGAGAATGCGGTCCAGCAGCTCGGCCTTGGGCGCGTCGAGGTAGATCATGGCGTCGAAGGTCTGGCCCTGGCCGAGCAGCTCGTTCAAGGCCTTGAGCTCCACCTCCCGGCGGGGGAAGCCGTCGAAGATGAAGCCGTTCTCTTTTGCGTCCCGCTGGGCCAGGCGCTCGCGCACCACCTTCATGACCAGCTGGGTGTCCACCAGGTCGCCGGTGTTCATCTTGGCCGCTATTTCGGGGTGCTGGAGGGCGTAGTCGCGCAGGAGCTGTCCGACCGAGATATGGGCGATGCCGAGCTCCTTGGCTAGGCGTTTGGCGTGGGTGGACTTGCCCGCGCCCGGCGGTCCGGCGATGAGGAGACGCAGGGGCTTGCGCGCGGCTTGGGTCTGGGCGGAAGGTCCCGGAGAAGCGGTCTCGACGGCGGCCTGGCCGGCCGGGGCTGCGCTGACCGCGCTGCCCATCCCGTCGAAGGTCTTGCTCAGGGCCGAGATGTCGCGCAGGCCCGCGGTATCGTCGGCAAGCTGGGTGAGGCTCTCGTGGACGGTGGGGGCGTTCCCGACGCGGGTCTCCTGGGTCTGCACGGCGGCGGAAACTTGCGGGGTCCCGGCGGCCCGCACCATTCCGGCCGCGCGCAGGACCGCGGCTGACACGGGCTGGAGCGTGGGTCGGGCGATGGCCGCGTCGAGGGTGGGGACCGGGGCCGTGAGGCCGGGCAAAGCCTGCGGCAGGGAAAGCTGTTGGGAGTTGATGGAGGCCGAGAGAGAGGCGAGCCCGGGCAGTACCGGCGCGATGACGGATATGGGAGTGCGGACCGGGGTGGTCAGGACCTGCTGGGCGGCCGCGGGTATCGCGGCCGAGAGCAGGAGCCAGAGCGCGAGTCTTATCCTCATCACTACCGAGGATAGGGGGGAAGCCGGGCGGGGGGGAGTGCCTAGGAGCCCAGGGTGGGCTGGGCCCTTGGTCCCAGGCGGGCTCGGCGCTCGCAGATGAAGAGCGCGGCCCCCATCAGCGCCAGCGCCGCGGCCAGCCTGGGCAGCGAGGTCCGCTCGCCGAGTATGGCCAGGGAGGCGGCGATGCCCAGCGGTATCTTGAGGTTGTTGAGTATGGCGAGCGTGCCCGTGTTCACGCGGCGGGCGCCGAGGTTCCACAGAAAGAAGCAGAGCCCGGAGGCCACGAGGCCCAGATAGAGCAGGGCCCCTATCTGCTTGCCCGACACCTGCAGGGAAGCGTAATCCGTCATAGCCAAAGAAGCGGCCGCGGTCACCGCGAAGGCCCCGGCATAGAGCAGGCCGAACACGTCCCGGTCGCGCAGTTGCGGGCCCAGGGCCATCTGGCGCTTGTAGAGCACCTGCCCCGCCGCGAAGGCGACGTTGGAGACCTGCACCAGGGCCACGCCCAGGAGGCTGCTGCTCAGGGGCTGGTCCGGGTATTGGATGACCGCCCCCGCGGCCACGGCCAAAGCCGCGGCGGCCAGGAAGACGGGGTGCAGGCTCCGGTCCAAGAGATCGTCGAACAGGGCGACGAGGATGGGAGTCGTCGTGGTCAGCAGGGCGACCATGTGGGCCGGGAGCTGGCGGAAGGCGGAGATGTAGGCCACGTACATCACGCCGAACTGCAGAGCTCCGATCCCGGCCAGGCGCAGGGCGATGGGGCGGCTCACCCCGCGCAGGCGGAGCAGAGGGAGGAACACGGCCGCCGACAGAGTCATGCGCGCCAGGGCCACGAACCCGGAGTCGAGGCCGGAAAGGGTCCCCTTGATGATGACGAAGGAGAAGGCCCAGACCGCCGAAACGATGAGGAGGTAAGACATGTCCGCAGGGAGTATACTATGTCCATGGACGCGGTCCGTCGTCCCGCTGCCGCCGATCGGTTCTACCCGGGGGGAACTGCGGAACTCGGGAGCATGGTGGACACCATGCTGGCGGAGGCCCCGGCCCCCGCCTTCGACGGCGAACTGCTGGGCGCGGTCGTCCCCCATGCCGGCTACCCCTATTCCGGAGCAAGCGCGGCCCGCGTCTACCGCGCGCTCCGGGGGCGCGACATCGACACGGTGGCCATACTCGGCACCGCCCATTTCGGCAAGGCCCCCAAGCTCATCCTGGCTCCGCAGGACGCCTTCCAGACCCCGTTCGGTGACGTGCCCGTGGACGCCGCGGTCCGCGACGCGCTGGCCAAGGCCGGGGACTGCGTCGCGGTCTCGGCCGAGCTCCACGAGCGGGAGCATTCCGTCGAGACCCAGCTGCCCTTCCTGCAGAGGGTGCTCCCCAAGGCGCGGATACTTCCCATCATCACCAATCTGTCGGACGAGGCGGCGGCGGCGGCCGCGGGCGCGGCCCTGGCCGGGGTGCTGAAGGGCCGCAAGGCCCTGATCCTGGTCGCCTCGGACCTGTCCCATCGGCCCTCGGCCGAGGACGCGCGGCGCGTCGACCTCGCCACCTTGGAGTCCTTGCAGGCGCTCGACCCCGGCTTCTTCCTGCGCACCTGCGCGGTGCTCATGGAGCTGGGCGTCCCCGAACTGCATTGCGCCTGGTGCGGCGAGGGGGCGATGGCGGCCGGCCTGCACGCGATGCTCGCGGGCGGCGCGGACCGAGCCCAGCTGCTCCACTACACCAATTCCGGCCTGGTCCTCGAGGACCCGGACGAGGCGGTGGGCTACGGGACCATGCTTTTTTTGCGGACCGGGACCCCGGCGACGGGCGGGGCCCTGCGCTATCCGCCCGAGGAGCGGAAGGCGCTTTTGGCTTTGGCGCGCAGCTCGGCCGAGGCCTATATCATGCGCCGCGAGACGCTGTGGCCCCGCCTGTCGGAGAACCCGCGCTTCAACATGCCGGCCGGCGTGTTCGTGACCTGGTGGGAGGGTGGCGGGGTGGGCAAGGAACTGCGCGGCTGCATCGGCGTCATGAGCCCGGACCAGACGGTGCGCAACGGGGTCGCGGAGTACGCGGTGCGCAGCACCCAGGACGACCCGCGCTTCGCCCCGGTCCGCGCGGAGGAGCTCGCCGGGCTGGCCGCGGAGGTGTCGGTGCTCTCGCCCATGCGCCGCTCCGACGCGGCGGGGGTGCGTCCCGGCATGGGGGTCGAGCTCCGGCTGGGCGCGCGCCGGGGCGTGTTCTTGCCCCAGGTCTGGGAGCGCTTCCCTGAGAAGGAAGAGTTCATGGCCATGCTGGCCAACCACAAGGCCGGGCTCCCGCCCGGCGCCTGGAAGGACCCTGCGGCCGAGATCCGCGTGTTCGAGACCGAATCCTTCTGCGAAGCATGATCCGCAGGCCGGGCAGTCCGAAGGCCTAGAACTCCATAGGACCTAGGACCCCCGTCAGGGTAGGCCATCCCAGGTTATGCTATCGGTATGGAGGCGACGCGTCCGACAGCGCTCTGGGCGATCATCCCGGCTCTGCTTCTGCTGGGACTGTCGGGCTGCGACTCGTCCGGCGACGGCAAGGGGGCCGGCGGGGGGGGCTTCGACACCACCGACCCCAAGAACCGCCCCGAGCCCGTGCGCTTCTCGCGCGGCACCGAGACGCTCTCGCCGGAAGCCCGCTCGCTCCTCGAAAAGACGGCCTCCCTGACCTCCGACGCGCGTCCCGCGGGCTCGGATGGCGCGACGGGCTCCGACCGCTGGGGGAAATTCTTCGACGGTTCCGGTTTCCAGTCCAACCAGACCGCCCCGGTGGTCGGGGCGGGCAGCATGGGCGGCGGTCAGAAAATCACCGACAAGCAGATCGAGCAGACCATGCTGGCCCAGGGAGTGCGCCCGGACATCGTCCAGACCGTGCTGCAGGAGTCCCGCGCCCAGGGCGCGGATCCCATGCTCGTGTTCGCGGTCATCAAGAAGGAATCCTCTTTCAACCCGCGCGTCACGAGCCCCAAGGGCGCGAAGGGACTCATGCAGCTCATGCCCGGCACCGGCCGGCAGATGGGGGTCAACCCCAAGAACCTCTACGACGTGCAGAGCAACGTCAAGGCCGGGGTGAAGTACCTCAAGTACGTGTGGGACTCTTTCTCGCAGGTGTCGATGGAGGGGCTCTCCCTCGTCAACCCGTTTTCCCGCTCGGACGTGAAGGCCGCCATCGCCGCCTACAACGCGGGCCCCGGCGCGGTGGAGAAATACGAAGGGGTCCCTCCCTTCCGCGAGACCCAGGACTACGTGGAAAAGGTCCTGAACTACTACCAGGAATTCCGCCAGGGACTTTAAGCCCCTTTGGGCTAACCGGCAAGTCAATTAAATGATTGATGTGTCATTACATAAATGTTATGCTATTGCTGTGGAAGAATCCATAAATTGCAGCGAGATCTAGACCCTATGGCTATCGTCACCCTATCCGAAATCCGCCGGCTCCTCCAACGTCTCGATGGCTTTCCCGCCGACGAAATCGAATCTGAGACCATCGAGTGCAAGTCTTGGAACACCAATGCCCAGGCCCTTGACTCGCAAGTCCGTGAATTGCGGGAAACCGTCGTCAGTCTTGCCAATCAGCAGGGTGGTGTCGTCATCCTTGGCGTGGCGGACCGCAAGCGTACTCGCCGGGAGGCCGTGCAGGGCGTCGGCACTTTGGATCCCAATCAGCTTCGCCGACAGATCTATGACGGAACCGAACCACACATCCTGACGGATATCGAGGAACTCATCGAGCCCGAAGGTCGTCTCCTGCTCGTACACGTGCCGAAAGGTATGCCGCCCCATACGACCTCCGAGGGGGTCGCCAAGATCCGTATCGGCAAGGAATCCAAACCCCTTACCGGCAGCGACCTTTCTAGAATAATCTTCACGGGCGGGCAGAAGGATCTAACCGCCCAGGTCATCCCCGACTCAGGCATCACGGATCTCGACCCCGAAGAAATAAGGCGCCTGCGCCGCATCGTGGAGACCGAGGGCACCGACCCCACCCTGGCTCGCATAGCAGACGACGCTGAATTCCTGACCAATGTGGAGCTTCTCCGGGAAGGGCAGCTGACGCTGGCTTCGGTTCTGCTCTTAGGCAAGGCCACGGCGCTGGCACGCTGGGCGCCTCAACATGAGATCGTGTTCTGCCGATTCAAATCCGCGACCCAGTACGACATGCGCAGGGATTTCAAAGGGCCGATGCTTGCGGTCTTGGAGGCCATCGAGAAGGTCCTCAGCGAACGCGCGAAGCTGACGATCACCAGCGTCGCCGGTTTCGGGGAGATTGCCGTTCCGGACCTTACGATGGTCGCGGCGCGGGAGGCCCTTCTGAACGCGCTGGTCCATCGTGATTATTTCCTGCGCCAATCGATCCATGTCCATCTTTATGATGACAGGCTGGAGGTCTCAAGCCCGGGCGGCTTTATCGGTGGGGTCACCCCCCAGAATATACTCCGCCACCCGCCGATGCGCCGCAATCCGCATTTGGCCGACGCTTTGCAGAAAGCCGGATTGGTCAACCGCGTGGGCATGGGCGTGGACCGGATGTTCGAGGAACTCCTCCGGCTTGGGAAGCGGACGCCGTTCTATCAGGCGGACGAAAGCCATGTTCGGCTGGTTCTCCCCACGGTCACCAGTCCGGGATTTGCCCAGTTCGTCGCTGAAGAAACCAGAGCGGACCGCAAACTTGAGCTTGATGATTTGATCTGCCTGCGTGCACTGAGCGTCCGGGGCCATCTGGATAGGTGGTCGGGGGCGGAAGAACTGCAGTGCCCGGAAGACGTGGCGGCCGAATGCTTGGCTTCCCTTCGCAGGAGACACTACCTGTTGGCTCACGGCAGAGGCCGCGGGGCCAGCTACAGGCTCATCCGCAAGCTGTCCGATGCCTTGCGCGGATTGGAAGCGACTGACGATGAGCTGGAGCCGGACGAGGAGGCTTTGCGGCTGCGCGTGCAGACCATCCTTGAGACACGGGGACGACTGACGAACGCGGAAGTGCGCCGGATATCGGGCTTTCATAGGGTCGGGGCGGTGCGGCTGATGCACGAGTTGATAGAGGAAGGAATCGCGAAGCTGGTGGGCCGCGGACGCGGCGCCCATTACATCTCGGCGCGTAAGCGCCGGAAATGAAACAAGAAGAATGAAACAAATGAAGCAAATGATCATTCCAGGCGGTCGATCTGAGGGGGCGCCGGATACTGCCTCGGGGGGGCCTTATATATTAGAATCTCCGCGCTGGAGGATCGCCGATTTCTGCAATACTGCCGCACCTTGAACGTCTCGCCGGATCGCTCTGGGACAGCCTGCGCGACCCTCTAGTGCGCCTCGTGCTCGCCGCCTCCGGCGCCGCCGTGCTTTTGGTCGTCCTGGGAGTTGGTTGGATGACCCAGCCCGACCGCATCAGCCGGGGCTACGCTCCGGCCCAGCCCATCCCGTTCTCGCACCGGCTCCACGCCGGGTCCTTGGCCATCCCCTGCCTGCATTGCCACGCGGGCGCCGAGAAGTCGCGCTCGGCCGGCATACCGTCGGTGGAGACCTGCATGGGCTGCCACCGGGTGACCCGGACCGACCAGCCCGCCATCAAGCGCTTGGCCGAGGTCTACGATTCCGGCGGGACGCTGGCCTGGAAGCGGGTGCATTCCCTGCCCGGCCACGTCTTCTTCGACCACCGCCCGCATGTGCTGGCCGGCGTGGCCTGCCAGACCTGCCACGGCCCCGTGGCTGAGATGGCGGTCATGCGCCAGACCATGTCCATGCGCATGGGCAATTGCCTGTCCTGCCATAGGAGCCCGCGGCCCGCTTTGCCCGCGGATTCGCGCATCACCCGCGCACCGGAGAACTGCTACGGCTGCCATCGCTGAAGCGGGACCCGTGAGTCGCCGGGGCTTCCTCAAGGGGCTCGCGTGCCTGTGGGGCGGGCTGGGCGCGGCCGCCGCCGGCGTCTGGGGCGGGCTGCGGGACGCGGCTCTGGGGCGGCGCCCGGTCGAGCCCCCGCGCCGGCTGGAGCCGCCGCAGCACTCGGTGAAGCGCGGCTGGGAGGAAGACCGTGGCTGAGCCTACGGGCCCGGAGCTCTCCCGCCGGGAATTCTTGGGCGTGCTCGGCGCTTCCGCCGGCCTGGCCGCCGGCTGTTCCCGCCCGGACCGGGGCGAGCTCGTCCCCTTCACGCGCCGGCCGGACGGGGCGCGGCCCGGCACGGCCGATTTCTACGCCAGCGCCTGCCAGGAAGGCCGGAACGTGTGCGGCGTCCTGGTGCGGACCCGCGAGGGTCGGCCCATCCATGTGCAGGGCAACGACCGACAACCCTTCGGAGCCAAGGCCTCCCTGCGCGCCATCGCCGGGCTCATGGACCTCTACGATCCGGACCGGCTCCCCCAGCCGTTCACGGGCGGGATGGCCTCGTCGTGGCCCGCGGCCGAAGAAAGCCTGGTCTCGGTGCTGCTCGAGGCGCGCGCCGGCGGCAAGCCGGTCCTGCTTTTGACCGGGGCCCTGCTCTCGCCCACGCGCAGGGCATTGCTCAAGGACCTCCAGAAAGCCTTGCCCGGGCTGGTCCATGCGGCCTGGGAACCGGCGCTGGGCGGGGACCCGGAGTCCGCGGCGCTGCTGGCCTGCTTCGGGGACGCGCGGCGGCCGCGCCTGCGCCTGGACCGGGCCAAGCTCATCCTGGCGCTGGACGCGGACCTCCTGTCGGGAGCGCGGCCCGAGGAGATCGCGGGCTTCGCCGCCAACCGCGGCGAGCGGGCGATGAACCGGCTCTACGCCTTCGAGGGCGGCATGAGCCTCACTGGCGCGAACGCGGACCACCGCGTACCCTGGCGTCCGTCCCGCGCCGCGGCCCTGGGTTTCGCTTTGGCGCGGGCCCTGGGCCGCAGGGGCATCCCCCTGCCCGCGGGCTTGGAGACGGCCCTGGCCGGCTTCGAGCTCGGCGCCCTGGCGCGGGAGCAGGGCGTCGACCCGGCGCTCCTGGAGTCCTTGGCGGACGATCTGCGCCAGGCCGGGAGCTCCGCCTTGGTCGCGGCCGGCCCCGGTCTGCCCCCGCAGGCCCACGCCGCGGTCTTCCTCCTCAACGCCATGCTCGGCGCGCAGGGGCATACCGTGGACGCCGCCGCGGCCGCTCCGGCGGAGCCGCTCGCCGGGCGCGAGGAGCTGGACCGGCTCCTGCGGGACGCGGCCCGCGGGAAGTTCGCGGCGGCCCTGTTCTGGCAGGCCAACCCGGCGTACGCCTTCCCGGACGCGGCGCTGTGGAAGGCCGCGGCCGCGGGGCTGCCCTACAAGGTCCGCATCGGCATGCATGCCGACGAGACCGCCCGGGACTGCCACCTCGTACTGCCCGAGCACCATTGGCTCGAGTCCTTCAATGACTTCGAACCGGCCGCGGACTTCCTGCTCCTGCAGCAGCCCGCCGTCAGCCCCTTGTACGACACCCGCCAGGGCGAGGACGTACTGCTCGCGGCCCTGCGCGGCCTGGGCGGTGCGGACCCGGCGGATTATCGGCATTACCTGATGGAGCGCTGGCGCAGGGAAGTGCAGCCCGCGGGTTCCCTGGTCCCCTTCGAACGCTTCTGGTCCGCGGCCCTGCACGAAGGGGTGCTGCGCCGGGAACCCGTTGCGCGCCCGCCGCGGCGCCTGGACCCGGCGGCCGTGGCCCGGCTGGCCGGGCAGGCGGCGCCGCTGCGGGCTCCGGGCTTTGAGCTCGCGCTGGGACCCGCCGACGGCGTGGGGGACGGCCGCCAAGCCAACAACGGCTGGCTCCAGGAGCTGCCGGACCCCATCACCAAGCTTTCCTGGGGCAACGCGGTGTCGGTGAGCCCGACGGACGCGTCCCGCCTGGGCCTCGTCGACGGGGACCTGGCCCGCCTGACCGTCGGGAAGACCGCGGCCGTGCTCCCGGTCGTAGTCCAACCCGGCCAAGCCGTGGGAGTGCTCAGCGCGGCCCTGGGCTACGGCCGCGCCGTCGGGACCGTGGCCGGAGGCGTGGGCACCGATCTTTATCCCTTCGCGGACGCGGCCGCGGACGCCGGCACCGCGGTGAAACTGGAAAAGACCGGACGGCGCGAGGCCCTGGCTTTCGTCCAGCGGCACCATAAGATGGAAGGGCGCGACATCGTGCGCAGCCTCCCGTGGGCCGCGCACGGCGCGGGATCCGAGTCGAAGCAGCACGACCTCTCGACCCTCTATCCGCCGCAGGAGTTTCCGAAGCACAAGTGGGCGATGGCCGTGGACCTGAGCCGCTGCGTGGGCTGCCAGTCCTGCGTGCTCGCCTGCCAGTCGGAGAACAACGTCCCCACGGTCGGGGCCGCGCGCGTGCTGCGGGGCCGCGAGATGCATTGGTTGCGCGTGGACCGCTACTACGAGGGCGACGAGCGCAGTCCCCGGGTCCTGCTCCAGCCCATGTTCTGCCAGCAATGCGACCACGCCCCCTGCGAGACCGTCTGCCCGGTGGCCGCGACCAACCACAGCGACGAGGGCTTGAACCAGATGGCCTACAACCGCTGCGTGGGCACGCGCTATTGCGCCAACAACTGCCCCTACAAGGTCCGGCGCTTCAACTTCTTCGAGTTCACGGCCGCGACCCCCGAGTCCCGGCGCCTGGCCTTCAATCCCGAGGTGACGGTGCGGCCGCGCGGCGTGATGGAGAAGTGCACCTTCTGCGTCCAGCGCATCCAGGAGGCCAAGAGCGCGGCGAAGGCCGCGGGCCGGGAACTGCGCGACGGCGACATCGAGCCGGCCTGCGCCGCGGCCTGCCCGGCCGGAGCCATCGTGTTCGGCGACCGGCGCGACCCGGAGAGCCGGGTGTCGCGGCTGGCGCGCAGCGCCCGGGGCTACCGCGTGCTCGAGGAGCTGGGGGTCCGGCCCGCGGTCACCTACCTCGCGGACCTGCGCAACCCGGCGGACGGGGGTAAGGATGGCTGAGGCGCTCTCGGCCGCGGCCCTCGACGAGCGGGTCTTGTCGTTCCCCGAGCGCCGGCCGCCGGCCGCTTGGTTCGCCGCCTTTGCGTTCACTTCGTCGGCCATGCTGTTGGGCTTCGCCCTGATCGGCTACACGGTCTACATGGGCATCGGGGTGTGGGGGAACAACCGGCCCGTGGGCTGGGCCTTCGATATCATCAACTTCGTGTTCTGGATCGGCATCGGGCACGCGGGAACGCTCATCTCGGCCATCCTGCTGCTCATGCGCGCGCCCTGGCGCAACGCCATCGCCCGCTTCTCGGAGGCGATGACCCTGTTCGCGGTGATGACGGCGGGCATATTCCCGGCCATCCACGTGGGCCGGCCCTGGCTGGAGTTCTGGCTCGCGCCCTACCCCAATCAGCGCGGCCTCTGGCCCAACTTCCGCTCGCCCCTCATGTGGGACGTGTTCGCGGTCTCGACCTACTTCGCGGTCTCGGTGCTCTTCTGGTACATCGGCCTCCTGCCCGACCTGGCCTCCATGCGGGGCCGCGCCCAGACCCCCCTGCGCCGGATGGCGCTCACGGTGCTGAGCCTGGGCTGGCGCGGCACGCCCCAGCAGTGGCGGCACTACGAGAAGGCCTACATCCTGCTCGCGGGACTGGCCACGGGGCTCGTGCTCTCGGTGCACAGCGTCGTGTCCTTCGATTTCGCGACCTCCTTGGTTCCCGGCTGGCACATGACCTTGTTCCCGCCCTATTTTGTGGTGGGGGCCATCTTCGCGGGCTTCGCCATGGTCGTGCTGGTGCTCTCGGCGGCGCGGCGGCTCATGGGACTGGAGGACCTCATCACCATGCGCCACCTCGAGTTGGCCAACAAGGTCATCCTGGGCTGTTCCTGCCTGATGGGCTACTCCTACGCCTGCGAGGCCTTCACGGCCTGGTACAGCATGAACCCCTACATCCAGCACACCTTCATGCAGTACGTGTCCGGGACCTACGGCTGGGCCGGCTGGATCGCCATCACCTGCAACGTGCTCGTGCCCCAGCTCTTCTGGTGGCGGCGCATGCGCACCAGCCAAACCGCGATGATCGTCGTGGCTCTGGCCGTGACCGCGGGCATGTGGTTCGAGCGCTTCGTCATCATCGTCATCTCGCTCTACCACGACTTCCTGCCCTCGTCCTGGCACGTGTACCAGCCCACGCTGGTCGACTTCGGCATATTGCTGGGCTCCTTCGGATTCTTCTTCACGTTGGTCCTGCTCTTCACGCGCCTCCTGCCCGTGATCGCCACGACTGAGGTCAAGGCGACCTTGCCCGGCGCCCAGCACGAGGGGGGGCATCATGGCTGAGGGGCGGGCCTTCGGCGTGCTGGGCCTGTTCTCGGACCCCGCGCTCCTGCTCGCGGCCGTGCCCAAGCTCAGGGCCAGGGGCCTGGGCCGGGTCCAGGCGTACACCCCCTACCCGGTACACGGGCTGGGGGAGGCCCTGGGGCTGCGCCGCTCGCCCCTGGGCGGAATGGTGCTGGTCATGGGGCTGCTCGGCACCGCCACCGCCTTCCTCTTCCAATGGTGGATGAACTCCGTGGACTATCCCCTGTTCACCGGGGGCAAGGATCCTTCTTCGTGGCAGGCCTTCGTGCCCATCATGTTCGAGGTCACGGTGCTCTTCGCCACCTTCACGGCCGGACTGGGCATGCTGGTCCTGCTCAACAAGCTGCCCGCCTTCTGGCATCCCTTCCTGGACTCGGAAGCGTCGCGGGCCGCGACCCGCGACCGCTTCGCGCTGGCCATCGAAGCCGAGGGGGAAGTCTTCGACGCGGCCGCGGCCGAGGCCGCGCTCATGGTCGTCGGCGCCGGCTCCATCGAGGTCCTGCCCGGCTTGCCCCCGCCGCGGCGGGTCCCGCTGGAGACCTTGCTGGGCCTGGCCGCGGGCGGGGCCGTCGCCTGCTGTCTCGCGGGAGCGGCCATGTATTGGGGCGTCAAACTCTTCCCGGTACTGCCGCCCATGTCGCACATGCTGGCGCAGCCCCGGCTCGACGCCCAGCAGCGCGGCCGGCGCGCTCCCGCGGAGGGCAGCGTGGCGCGGGGCCGGTTGCCCTATCCCTTCGAGAAGCCGGAGCAGGCCCGGGGACTGGGCAACCCCCTGCCGAGGACCGAGGAAGTCCTGCGCCTGGGCCGGAAGGTCTTCGCCCACAACTGTCTCATCTGCCACGGCCCGCTGGCCGACGGGACGCCGATCCTGACCGCGGCGTACGGGGGCCGCCCGGCGAACCTGCAATCCCGGAAGTACCTCGGTCTCTCGGACGGCGAGATCTATCACACCATCATGAAGGGTGAGAACGCCATGCCGCGCCTGGGCGACGGCTTCACCGAGGATGAGCGCTGGGCCGTCATCCACTATATCCGGGCCCTGCAGAGGGCCCAGCACGCCAAGGACGGGGACCTATGACCCTGGCGATGACGGCGCTGGGCGGGCTCGCCGCAGCCGCGACCTTCTTCGTCTGCGGGCCGCAGCGCTTCTGGGCCAACTGGCTGGTCTGGATGCTCATGCTCCTGAGCGCGGGGCTGGGCGCGCTGTTCTTGACCGCCCTGGAGCACCTGACCGGCGCGCGCTGGAGCGTGCCGCTGCGCCGGAGCGCGGAGCGGGTCTCGGGTCTGCTCGTGCCGGCCTGCGCCGCGGCCGTGCTCGCGCTGTTCGCCCTCCCGGTCCTCTATCCCTGGGCCGGACCCGAGGCCGCCCATCACCCGCTCATCGCGGCCAAGGCGGGCTGGCTCAACGTCCCCTTCTTCGCGGCGCGGGCCCTGGCCTGCGCCGCGCTGTGGCTAGTCTCCTGGAGGGTATTCGCCGGGGGCTCCCTGCGCCAGGACCGTTCCCGCGACGCGGCCTTGAGCGAGCGGGCCCGCCGCTACGCGCCGTTCTTCATGGTGGTGATGGGGTTGACCACGCTCGTGGTCGCCTTCGATTGGGTGTCCAGCCTGTCGCCCGAGTGGTACAGCGACGTGATCGGGGTCTATCTCTTCGCCGGGTCTTTCCTGGCCGGCCTGGCCGCGGTGACCTTGACCGTAGGACATCTCAAGGAGCGGGGCCGGCTGACCGAGCTGCGCTTCGACCATGTCTACAGCCTGGGGGCCTGGCTCTTCGCCTTCACCGTGTTCTGGTCCTACATCGCCTTCGCCCAGTACCTCCTGATGTGGTACGCGGACCTGCCCGAGGAGGTCTTCTGGTACGCCCAGCGGAGCCGGGGAGCCTGGCGGGGGGTGAGCCTGGCGCTCGGCCTGCTGCATTTCGTCATCCCCTTCTTCGCCCTCCTGCCGCGGGACGCCAAGGGGGACCTGCGGCGTCTGCGCTGGGTGGCGGCGCTGGTCCTGGGGGCGCACTTCCTCGACCTCTATTGGCTGGTGTTCCCCGTGCTGGGGGCGCGGCCGCCGTTCTCCTGGCCGGAGCTGGGATTTGCCGGCTTCTTCATCGGGGTGAGCCTCCTGTGGATGCGGCGGGCCCTGCGGCAGGGCGCCGATATGCCGGTCGGCGACCCCGGCCTGGCGGAGGGGCTGGCCTTCAAGTTATGAAGCTCGAGGACTACGCGGGACCCGAGGAACTGCGGCGCCTGGGCGCGGCGTTGCTGACCGTGCTCGTGGCGATCGCCGTCGCGGCCCTGTTCGAGTTCATC
>MGTY01000105.1 GCA_001799695.1 Elusimicrobia bacterium GWA2_69_24 | reverse complement strand
CGGAGACCGGTCCCGAGTCCGAGTCGGAAGAGTCTCAGACGCAGACGGGACGCACGGCCTTCGACGGTACGGCTCCCGGGGGCAGGGGAGCGGACTCCCTGTGGGACCGGGTCAGGAACTGGTTCAAGCCCGCCGACAGCATCCCCGCCTTCCCCGGCCGGCCGGGGGATTCCGGCCGGATCGACGGGCGCCGCTTCAGCGTCGGCAGTCCCGCTCTGAAGACCGCCGATTGGACTTTGCACGAGGGCTCGCTCGAGGGGCATACCAACCTGGGCATCCGGCTATTCAAGCCCGGCTCGGCCGCCCTGGCGGCGGAACTGGAAGGCTTGGGCGCTCTGGCGCGCACGGACATCCCCCATGCCAAGGTCCTGGCCGCGGCGCCGGGGGCCGGGCTCCTCATCCAGGAAGGCATGGTGTCGCGTTCCCTGCGCGCGGAGCTGGCGAAGGGGCCCTTCAGCGAACACCAGAAGAACGGCCTGCCCGAGCTGGCCGCCAAGCTCATCCGCCAGGGGCGCACCGCGGACCTCGGGCCGGACAACCTATTCTGGGACCACTGGCTGGGCCGCTGGAACATCGTGAGCGGGGTCGGTTTCCGTCCCGGCGGCGCGTGGGAGGTCCTGTCCCAGATGCTGGGCGCGGGCGTGCCGGAGCGGGCCGGCTTCGACCCCCTGGACCTTTTGGCCGCGTTGCGGGGCCGGCTGGGGCCGCGTTCCCAGGCCTGGGCCGCCGTCGTGTCGGCCGCGCAGCGGGAGCCGGGCCTGCGCTCCCTCCTGGAAGGGTTGGCGCGCCGGGACGCCGACCGGCCGGCGCCGCCGCGGCTCTCCTTCACGGGCGCCGCTCCCGACAAGACCTTGGACAACTCCGTGGTGGCCCCGGCCGAGCTGTCGCGCCGGCTCGGCTTCGACCCCCTGTCCGTGAAGGGCGGGGTGGACCTGCATGCCGACGACCCCGGCAAGCTCAATACGCGCATCCTGCGCATCCAGGGCCGGACCGGTCCGCCTCGCGTGCTCAAGTCGGCCGAGGCGCGCATCATCCGCAACGAGGTGTTCCTGCGCAAGGTGGTCCGGCGCTGGTTCGCGCGGTACTTCGAAGTCCCCGATGCCCTGGCGGTGCTCGACGGCTACGGTTCGTACATGGTGATGACTTACGCGGACGGTTCGACCAGTTGGGCCGGGCCCGTCCTCTCCCGCGAGCAGCGCGTCGCCCTGGCCGTCCTGGTCCACGCCTTCGGCGTGTCGGACATGAACCCCGGCAACCTCCTCTTCGGAAAGGGGCGCGTGACCCTGCTGGACTTCGAGCAGGCCTTGGGCCGCCGCACCCCGGTCCCCACCCGTCTCGGCAGCACCGGGCTCATCGACGAACTGCCCTGGGTGAAATCCCGGGAGCGCGTCCCGGCCGAGGATTTCGCGGCCGGGATCCAGGATTGGCGCGAGCATCTCGCCCGGCCCGAGACCCGCCGCGAGCTGGAACGGATGCTCGCGGAGAGCGGATTTTCCCCGGCGGAATCCGCCGGCCTGCTCGCGGTCTTCGCGGCCAACACGGCCGACCTGCAGTGGACCGTGCAGACGGACGTTGAGTACGCCGCCAACGAATTGCGACAATAACCGGAGCGCCCCGCTTCGGATCATGCGAAAGCTCCTGTTATCTTTGCTGCTCCTCCCCGGGCCCCTGTCCGCGGCTCCGTTCTATGCGGCGGCGGGCAAGGCCGACATCACGCCCGACCTCGAGAAGGAGACGGTCTGGCTCGCCGGGTTCGGGGCCAAGGGCCGCCGCCCCGAAGGCGTCCACGACCCGCTCTACGCGCGCGCCGTCGTGGTATCGGACGGCAAGCGCACGGCCGCCCTGGTCGCGGTGGACCTGCTGGGGCTCTACCGGGCGGACGTGGAGGAGATCCGGCGCTCCCTCGGCTGGACCGGCGGCGACCGCTCCCTTTTCCTGGTCGCCACCCATACCCATAGCGGCCCCGACACCTTGGGGCTCTGGGGGCGCTGGCTCGGCGTTTCGGGCGTGGACCGCCGCTATCAGCGGAGGGTCAGGGAGACGGTGGCCGCGCTGGTGCGGGACCTCGCATCCCGCATGCAGGAAGCGGACCTGGCCTACGCGCGGGCCGACCTCGACCCGCGCGGGCTCAGCCGCGACCTCCGGGACCCGGTGGTCATAGACCCGGAGCTGGCCGCGCTCTCCCTGCGGGACCGCAAGGGGAAGGCCATCGGCTCCTTGGTGCGCTGGTCCTGCCATCCCGAGGCCCTGGGCCGGGAGAACCGTCAGGTGAGCGCCGATTTCCCGGGTGCGCTCTGCGCGCGGATCGAGGAGGCTACGGGCGGGGCCTGCGTCTTCCTGCCGGGGGCCGTCGGCGGCCTGCTGAGCCCGGACACCGAGGAGGGCTTGTCCGTGGCGGGGGAGTACGCCGCCATGGAACGCATCGGGCGCCGGCTCGCCGACGAGGCGCTGCGGGCCCTGCGGGGCGCCCCGCGCCGCGCGGGCGGGGAAGTCTCCTTCGCGTCTCGGACGGTGCGCATCCCGGTGGAGAACTCGCGCTACCTGGCTTTCCTGCCCAGCCTGGCGTTCGGGCACGAACTCCAGAACCGGGACGGCCATGCCCTCGGCGCCTGGCGGCGCTGGTGGCTGCCCCTGCGCCACGTCCTTTTCTATCCCCTGCGCTCGGACCTGCGTCCCTGGATCGAG
Organism: Elusimicrobia bacterium GWA2_69_24; assembly: GCA_001799695.1. Taxonomy (GTDB): domain Bacteria; phylum Elusimicrobiota; class Elusimicrobia; order UBA1565; family UBA1565; genus UBA10166. The sequence goes on along the minus strand of MGTY01000105.1, from coordinate 32,252 downwards.
ACCGAGGTCTCCCTCCTGCGCATCGGCCGCATCGCGGTGCTGGGTCTGCCCGGGGAGCTGTTCCCCGAACTGGCGCTTGGGGGCTACGGCGGGGAGTTCCGCTTCGGCCATCCTCTGGTGGGCCCCTCCAACCCGAACCCGCCCGACCTGAAGAAGGCCCCCGCGGGGCCGTATCTCCGCGCGCTCCTGGGAAAGGAAGGATTGCTCGTCGGGCTGGCCAATGATGAGATCGGCTACATCGTGCCCGAGTACGATTTCCAGACCGCGCCGACCCGGACCATGCTTCCCCGGCCGCCGGGCACCCACTACGAGGAGACCAACTCCATCGGCCGCTCCGCGGCCCCGCTCCTCCTGGACGCCGCCCGCGAACTCCTATCAAGTTCCCCTCTCCCGCGTTAGCGGGGGAGGGTAGGGTGGGGGATCAGACCGGGACGCTGTCCGCCGCGGCGAGGGCCGCCGCGTAGTCGGGTTCCTGCGACACCTCGGGGACGAGCTGCTTGTAGGCCAGCCGTCCGTCCTTGCCCACGATGAAGATGGCGCGGCAGGTGAGCCCTTCGAGAGGGCCCTCGGCGATGAGCACTCCGTAAGCCTTGGCGAATTCCTTGCGGCGGAAGTCCGAGGCGGTGGAGACGTTCTTGATCCCCTCGGCGGCGCAGAAGCGCTTGGCGGCGAAGGGGAGGTCCATGGAGATCACCGTGATCTCGGCGCCCGGGACCGCGGCCGCGGACTCGTTGAACTTCCGGGTCTCCGTGGCGCACACGGGGGTGTCGACGGAGGGCACCACGACCAGGATCTGCGTCTTCCCCTGGGCCCCGCCCACCTTCTTTTCGGACAGGTCGGCGCCCGCGAGCGAGACCTCGGGGGCCGCGTCTCCCACCTCCGGCAGCTTGCCGGCCAGCTTGAAGGGATTGCCTTTCAGATTGACTGTCGCCATGGACGCCTCCTATATCGAAGTGGAACGAATTGTGACACGGTGCGGCGAAATAGAGCCTCCAGAGATGTTACAATGTACCTTCCTTTCTAGTCGAGGACCCATTCATGAACGCCATCCACCCCATCGTCCTTGCCGTGTTCGCGTTGAGCGCCCTCTCCGGGGCGGCCCGGGCCGCCCTGCCCGCATTCGAAGGGTCCGCCGCGGCCGTCTCTCTGTCCATGGCCGGAGCCGTGAGGGACTCCGGCGTGCAGGCCTGGGCCCGGGCCGGAGAGCCGCGCGCCTCCTTCGTCGCCGTGAACGCCTGTTGGTCGCGGGCGGCGGATCCCCGTGCCGACGCGCTGGGCATGCCCCTCCGGTTCTGCTTCCAGCGGCTGGGGATCGAGATCCCCCAACCCTATCACCTGCCCTTCGTGGACGGCTCCGCCATGCTGGTGGAGGGGACCCCCGTGGCGGGCCGCCGGCACATCTCCGGCGGCGCCCGCGAGGCCTGGGGCTGGACCATCATCGGGGACCTCGGGTCCTTCCGCCTCCCCGAGGAGAAGTGCGGCCAGTTGAATTCCGCGGTCGCGGCGGTCTACCTGGCCATGGACGCCGAGGGGAAGGTCCTTGACCGTCCGGTCAAGGTCTACGCGGCACTCTATGACGGCAGTCCTCTTTGCCGGACCCCCGCCCCATCCGTCGAGGTTTCTTATACCCTGGAGCGCTGAGCGCGTTCCCGATCCCCGTGCCGCGACCCGCGGCCTTTGAGCCAGGAGGCTCCATGCCATTCGCCAGCTTCGATCTTCCGCCCGAACTCGTAAAAGCCCTGAAGGCCATGGGGTTCACCTCGTTCATGCCCATCCAGACCCGCGCCCTTCCGCCCGGGCTGGAGGGCAAGGACGTCATGGGCTCCGCCCAGACCGGGAGCGGCAAGACCGTCGCCTTCATGCTGCCCATCCTGCGCAGCATCCTCAAGGGGAAACGGGGCGGGAACCTTCCCAACGCCGTCGTGCTGGTCCCCACCCGCGAGCTGGCGGCCCAGGTGGAGACCGCCGCCCGGGACCTGTGCCGTTTCACCGACATCCGCTGCGCCCTGGTGATCGGGGGCGAGAGCTTCAAGGTGCAGTCGGACGCCCTGCGCCGGGGCTCCGAGATCGTGGTCGCCACGCCGGGCCGGCTCCTCGACCACCGGGGACGGGGCACCATCCGCTTCGACGGGGTGCGGACCTGCGTCCTCGACGAGGCGGACCGCATGCTCGACATGGGCTTCATGCCCGACATCCGCCGCATCCTGCAGTGCCTGCCCCGCGAGCGGCAGACGCTCATGTTCTCGGCCACCCTGCCGCCCGAGGTGGACCGGGTGGCCCAGGAGTTCATGCGTTCGCCCGTGCGCATCGAGGTGGACCCGCCGGCTTCGCCGGCCGCGGGCATCACCCAGATGCTCTATCCCGTGATGGCGGAGCAGAAGCTCGACCTCCTCCTCACCATCCTGCGCAACACCCGGATGACCTCGGCGGTCATCTTCACCCGCACCAAGCACCGGGCCGACCGGGTCGCGCGCTTCCTGGAGAACAACGCCATCCGCTCCGCCGTGCTCCATTCCAACCGGACCCAGGCCCAGCGCACGCGGGCCCTGGACGATTTCCGCGAGAAGAAGCAGCAGATCCTGGTGGCCACCGACATCGCGGCCCGCGGGCTCGACGTGCGCCACATCAGCCACGTGGTGAACCTCGACGTCCCCCAGCACCCGGAGGACTACGTCCACCGCATCGGGCGCACGGGGCGGGTGTTCGCCGCCGGGGACGCCATCACGCTCATGGACCGCGAGGAGGAGCGCTTCATCACCGCCATCGAGCGTTTCATCGGGGCCACCATCCCGCGCTGCGCCTTCCCGGACTTCCCGTACCGCATACCCCCGGCGCTCAAGCCCTACAAGGCGCCGATGGCCCAGCATTTCCGCATGCGGCGCCGCATCGCCCGGTCGAGCCGGCACCGCGTGTTCCGTTGAGCCAGGATTGTTCTAATATATACAGCCGTCAACTTCGGAGGTAGAGCCAATGGCCGGTTTGGACGCGGAGACCCGAAAGATGGTGCTCGAGACTCTCACCGACTACGCCAAAAAGCGTCTTCCCCATGAGTTCCTGAGGGAGCACGACCGGGAGAACCGGTTCCCGGCGGGCATCATGAAGGAGATGTATGACCCCGAGAAGCTGGGGATCAACCTGCTCATGATCCCGGAGCAGTATGGCGGCCTGGGCGGAGCCTCCTTCGACATCTACCGCGTCTGCGAGGTCCTGGCCCGCATCGACCTCGGCATCGCCACCTCGGTCTTCGCGACCTTCCTGGGCACCGACCCCATCTTCGTAGGCGGCAGCGAGGAGCAGAAGGCCAAGTGGATCGGCCAGATCGCCAAGAACAACAGCCTCGTGGCCTACGGCGCCACCGAGGCCGAGGCCGGCAGCGACCTCGTCTCCCTCAAGACCCGCGCCGAGCACGTGATGAAGGACGGCAAGCTCGTCGGCTACAAGATCACCGGGAGCAAGCAGTGGATCTCCAACGGCGGCGTGGCCGACGTGTATACCATCCTCGCCCGCGCGCCGGGCGGCCCCTCTTGGTTCATCGTGGAGAACGGCACCGAGGGCTTCATCCGCGACAAGGACGAGGACAAGCACGGCATCCGCTTGAGCAACACCGCGCCCCTCTCCCTCAACGAGGTCTTCGTCCCGGTCGACTATCTCATCGGGGGCGTCGAAGGGCAGGGCCTGGCCCAGGCGCAGGCGGTGTTCGGCTACACCCGGCTCATGGTCGCGGCCCTGGGGCTCGGCGCGGGCTGGGCGGCGGTCGAGAACGCCGTGCGCTACAGCCAGACCCGGGTCCAGGCGGGCGGGCCGCTCTCCGAGAAGCAGGGCTACACCCACAAGCTCATCGTCCAGCACGCGGCGCGCCTGGAGGCCTGCCGCACCTACATCGAGGACATCGCGCGGCGCCTCGACGGCGGCGAAGCGGGCCTGCAGACCGAGGGCGCCATCGCCAAATACCTGTCCACCGAGACGGGCAACAAGGCCGCCGACGACGCCATCCAGGCGCTCGGCGGCTACGGCTACACCAAGGATTTTCCGGTCGAGAAGATCAAGCGCGACGTGAAGATCACTTGCATCTACGAGGGCACCAGCGAAGTCCTGGAGATGACCATCTTCCGGGGCCGCTGGCAGGAGCATATGAAGTCCCGGGGCGGCTATTACCTGGGCATGGCCCAGGAGCTGACGACCCTGCACGCGAAATGCCCGAGCGTGGGCGCCGACGCGGCGGCCGCGGGCCTGGAGGCGCTCTCCAAGGTCCTGGAGGAGTGCCGGGTGGGCAAGCTCACCCGCAACCAGTACCTCACCCTGCGCCTGGGCGAGCTCATCGCCTTCGGCGAGACCGCGGCGTCGTTCTGCCGGGCCGCGGCCGCGGAGTCGTACTCGGAGGCCGTGCTCTTCGACCGCGAAGCCTGGCAGGCCATGTGCCGCATCCACGCGCGCGAAGCCGCGTCCCGCATCGCCAACGAGGGGGTCCGCCTGGTGGCGGGGGCTTCGGACAAGGACGGGGGCGAGTTCGGCGAGTCCCTCGGTCTGCGGCGCATCAACGGGTTCAACCGCGGCTGGGTCGCGGACATGGACCTCGTCGCCAAGAAGCTCAACGAGACCTTCAAGGTGGAGGTCCTCGTCGCCGTCTGACCCCGGCCTTCAAGAGGCGGCCGGGGCCGGTGTCCCGGGGCGGCAAGTGTAGTGCGTCCAACGCTTCTTCACATTTGAAAGGCCGTCATACCGGCGCCAGCCGGTAGCCAGCGTGTGGAACGGATTCAAAAATCCTGTTCTGGCGCCTGGACCCCGGCTTTCGCCGGGGTGACGAATGTGATTGGACTTATGACGCACTCTAGCGCCAGTGCGACGGGTTCTCCTGCAGATCGCGGTCGTGGAGTTCCCGCAGTTCGTCGTAGCTCATCTGGGGCGCCGAGGGGCCGTGCGGGTCCGGAGCCTCCGGTCCGGGCTCTGGAGCCGCGGCGGCTCCGCGCGCTAGGAAGGCGCGGGCCCTCTGCCGCAGACGCCCCACGTCGCGGTGGAACTCGAGGAAGAAGGGCTGCCGGGGCGCCCTCTGGATGTCCGAAAGCCATTGGCGGCCCCCCGGGGTTTCCAGGTAGGCGAGGATCTCTTCCAGATGCGCGGCCGCGGACTCCAGCGTCGGCAACTGGTCCTTTCGGTAGAGCGTCAGGTAGGCGTCGACGGCCTCATAGATGTCGTGGAGCCGGGCGCGGTCGAGCCCGTGGACCCGGACGAAATGCTCGGCCCAGACCCGCCAGGTCATGTGTTCGGAGCACTTCTTGCGGAGCGCGTCCCTTTCCCGCCGGGCGCGGTCGAGCCGGGTGCGGTAGACCGGGATGGGGTCCGACATCTCCTCCAGTGAGAGCCCTTCCCCGCGGCTGAACCCGACGGCATTGGCCTCATGGTAGGCGGCCGTGCTCTCCACGAGTTTCTGGAGCTCCTCGACGCTCTGGGGTCGTTCGCCGAGTTCCCAGGCGGTCAGGCTCCCGGTCAGGACCGCGTGGGCCTCGTTGTCGGTGAAGCTGTAGAAGAGTTTCTCCTGGCCGCTGCGGCGCGCCGCCAGGGCGCTGCGCGCATGGTCCAGCTCGTGGGCGAGCACCTCCGCGGCGTGCGGGAGCCCGGCGGACAGGAAGTTCTCATCGAGACGTATCGCCACCACCGGGCCGCTGGCGTCCGCCCGGGCCCAGCTCGTGGAGACGAGTTTCAGCTCTCCGCGGTCGTCCAGGAGCGCGGACGCGGGGTTGCGGTAGAAGTGCAGCCGGACCTTGCCGTCGACGGCCCGGAGCAGGCTCGCCCCGGTCGGGGACTTGCGCAGCCGTCCGAGCAGGCCGGCAAGAGCTTCCCTCTGGGGGGCGCTCCCCTCGATGGCGACCGCAGCCTGGCCCGAGAGGGGCGGCAACAGCGCCAGTGCCAGCGCGATGCAGGCCGGGAGTGGGCGCGGCGCCATGGGTCATCATATCACGAGCCGGGCCCGGAGCGGCAGGGAGCCGCCTCTTTCCGTTTGCGCTATACTCTGTGCATGGCCAAGAATAAGCCTCGGATAGGGATTTTGACGGGCGGGGGCGACTGCCCCGGGCTCAACGCGGTCATCCGCGCGGTGGTGAAGGCGGCGTTCATGCGCGGCTGGGAGACCGTGGGCTTCCGCGGCGGCTACGAGGGACTCCTGCCCCCGGCGCAATACTGCGCCCTGGACTACAAGCAGTTGGGAGGCCTCCTGGTCATGGGCGGGACCATCCTGGGGACCTCCAACCGCGGCCGCTTCGCGGCCAAGACCGGCAAGGAAGGCCAGGTGAACCGCCTCGCGCCCAAGATCCTGGCGGACGCCCAGGCCACCGCTAAGAGGCTCCGGCTGAAGGGCCTGATCTGCGTCGGCGGCGACGGCTCCCTGACCATCGCGCAGCAGCTCTTCGAGGCGGGCATCCCGGTGGTCGGAGTCCCCAAGACCATCGACAACGACCTGGAGGCCACGGTCATGACCTTCGGCTTCGATTCCGCGGTCTGCTGCGCCACGGACGCCCTCGACCGCTTGCACACCACGGCCGAGAGCCACAACCGCGTCCTGGTCCTGGAGGTCATGGGCCGCCATGCGGGCTGGATCGCGGTCTCGGCGGGGATTTCCGGGGGCGGGGACATCATCCTCATCCCGGAGATCCCTTTCCGCTACGAGAGCATCTGCGCCAAGATCCGCGAGCGCGAGAAGATGGGCAAGCACTTCACCATCGTCGTGGCCGCCGAGGGCGCGCGCCAGTCGGGCGGCGGCCTGGTGGTCCAGGACGCCGCGGCCAAGGACCGCGAGGTCCGGCTGGGCGGCCTGGGCGCGGTAGTCGCCAAGGAGATCGAGAAGCGCACGGGCAAGGAGTCCCGGGTCTGCGTGCTGGGACACCTCCAGCGCGGCGGCGGGCCCACGAGCTTCGACCGCCTGCTCTGCACCCGGTTCGGGGCCCGCGCGGTCCAACTCATCGCCGACGCCAAGTTCGGCCACATGGTGGCTCTGCGCCCGCCGGACACGGTGGCCGTGCCCATCACCGAGGCCATCGGCCGGCTCCGGAAGGTGCCCGTGGACGGGGACCTCGTCCAGACCGGCCGGGCCCTCGGCATCAGCTTCGGGGACTAGCGCGGTCCCTGCGCTGGCGAAAACAGGGCTTGCGGGCTATGCTTTGAATGCCATGCGCCAGCACGCCGCCGGGGCCGCTCTCATCCTCACCGGGATACTGTGCTTCGGCCTCCGAGCCGAGCCGGCTGCTCCGGACGAGCCCCGGCTTGCCGCGGCCAGGGCGGCGGCCCTCCAGGACCTTCGTTCGTGGCGTTCCGGCCGCCGCCTCAAGGCCGTGGCCGCACTCGAGAAGGCCGGCGGGCCGGAGGCCGCGGCCGCGTTGACCGGCGCGCTCGCGGACCGTGACGCGGACGTGCGCCTGGCCGCGGCCCAGGCGGTGGCCCGCGGCGGCGGGGACGGAAGGGCCGTCGCGCTGGTCCCGCTCCTGAAAGACAAGAAGGCGGCGGTCCGCAAGGCCGCCATCGCAGGGCTGTCCTCCGCCGGGGACGAGGCGGCGCTCCTGGGCCTGGCCCTGGCCAGCCGGGATCCGGACGATGGGCTGCGCTCTTACGCCGTGGAACGGTTCGCGCAGCTCAAGGGGTCCCAGCCCGCGGCCCTGCTCTCGCTGTTCTTGGACGACGACGAGGAGAGCGTCCGGCGGGAAGCGGTGGAGAGGCTTGGAGTGCTCAAGGACGACGCCGCCGTGCCCATGCTGGCGCGCGTGCTGGTCAAGGATGACAGCCGTAAGCTGCGCATCGCCGCGGTCCATGGGCTGGGCTCCATCGGGACGCCCGAGGCGGCACACGCGGTCGCGCGGGGGCTCGAGGACGAGGACGCCTGGGTGCGCCGCCGCGCGGTCGAGACCCTGGGGTCGCTCCAGGACCCGGCGGGGGTCCTGCCCCTGGCCCGCCTCATCCCCCGGGAGAAGGACCCGGGCGTCAAGGAGGCCGCCATCGACGCCCTGGCGGAGATCGGGGACGTGCGGGCCATCCCCGGCCTCAACGAGGTCGTGTTCAAGGGCGGGCGCGAACTGCGGCCGGCGGCGGAAAAGGCGGTCAAGCGCATCATCGCCCGGCGCCGGCCGGCGCAGGCTTCCGAGGCCGAGGTCTCGGTCGCGGGCGACTCCTGGTATTGCCGGGTGGCGCCGCGGTCGGGTGCGAGCGCGGGCGCCGGACGCTCGGCGAAGAAGGCTTTCAAGGAAGGGGATTATCTGGAGTCCTTGGCCGCGGTCCAGACCGCCTTGGCGGGCGATCCCGGAAACCGCGGCAACACCCGCATCCGCGAAGAGTCTCAGCGCCTCCTGGCGGGGAGCCTGGTCCAGCGGTCTCTCTCCGCGGAATCCGCGCGCCGGGAGGGCGACCCCGGTCCGTCTCAGCGCCATTGCGGGGACCTGGACCGCATCGCGACCGACCATCCGATGATCCGCTTCCTGCAGGGCCGCTGCGCGGCGGCGGCAGCGGCCGACCTGGCGCGCGAGGTTGCCGCGCTGGTGGAGGTGTCGAGCTCGGCCCCGGCCGCGGTCGAGTCGCCGGTCTCCGTTTCGAACGGGCCCGCCGCCGCGGCCGCGGCCCCCGCGGCGACGGCTTCCGTCGAGCCCGCGCAGCAGGCGGCCCGCAGCCACCGCTTCGAGAAAGGCGACAGCCTCTGGAGCCTCGCCGTTAAGTATTACGGCGCCGGAAGCGCCTGGAAGGCGATCCTGGACGCCAACCAGGAGCGGATCAAGGATCCCTCCGGCATCGAGCTCGGCACGGAGCTCCTCATCCCCTAGCGTCAGGGCTTGCGGCCGTATTTGGAGACGGCCGCGCTCAGGCGGTCGAGGGGCAGAGCGTAGGCGGTGTTCCCGTCCCGGCCCTCGGTGGTGCGCGCCGCGGTCAGGGCGTTGAGGATGGCCTCCTCCGTCGCTTCCTGCACGGCTTCGAACAGCGGGTTCAGGTGGGTGTCCGCCACCACTTCCATCTTGTAGGTGAGCGGCTTGGGGTAATGCGGGACGCGGTTGCCGGTCGAGAAGGCGAGGAACAGGTCGCCGCTGCCGTGCCGCGAGGTGGCTCCGGTGCGGGCCAGCCCCAGGGCCGCCTTGGAGGCCAGGCGCTTGAGCTTGAGGTGGTCGAGGGGCGCGTCGGTGGCCACGACTACCACGATGGAGCCGTCCGTGACTTCCTTGGGCATCAGGTCCGATATCTCCCTTCCCACGGGGGCCCCGGCCACGGTCAGTTCCTCCCGCAGTCCCATGTTCGAGTTGACCAGGACGCCCACGGTCCAGCCGCCCTCCTCCGCCGTCAGGACCCGCGAAGCCGTGCCGATGCCGGACTTGAACTCGAACGCCGTCATGCCGGTGCCGGCGCCCACGTCGCCTTCGGCCACCGGGCCCTCGACCGCCTCCTCGATGGCGCGGACCGCGTCGTCCTCCGTGACGTGCGTCCCGCGCGCGTCGTTGAGCGTGGAGTCGTCGCACTCTGCCACCAGGGGGGCCACCACGTCGTCGGCTACCCCGATGTCGGGGTAGCGCTTGAGCATGTACTTGATCGAGCCCTGCATGACGCGGCCCACGTTCATGGTGTTGGTGAGGAGTATGGGGACTTCCAGGGCGCCCTGGGTATCCACCCAGATGCTCCCGGTCATCTCGCCGGTGCCGTTGAGGACCCAAGAGGCGGCCGGGACCTTTTCCCGCCAGAGGTCCCCGCCGTGGGGGAGTATGGCCGTGACGCCGGTGCGCACCGGACCCTGGCCGGGTTCGAGCTTCCCTTCCCCTTTGCGCAAGGTGACCTGCCCCACGCGCACGCCGGCCACATCGGTGATGGCGTTGAGCTTGCCCGGGGTGCGGCGGCCGATGACGATTCCCAGTTCGCGCAGGCGAGCGCGCAGCTCGACCGGCGCGGCCTCAGTCCGCTGGGCTTCCCGCCGCTGGGCGGCGGCGGGGAGGGCGGCAACGCCCAGGCACAGGAAGCAGAGGGCGAAAGCGGCGGTTCTCATCGGATTCTCTCCAGTGGGGCGGGATAGGCAGCGATGTGTTCCTTGCCGGACAGGATGAGGCCCAGATGCTGGTTGCGCCACATCTTGCCGTCCCTGTCCTCGTAATCGTGCCAGCGCTCGTAGAGCTCGGTGAGGGGGATGTGCCCGTAGCCCGCGGCCACGGAAGGGTCCATGACGTACACATGCTGCGCGTCCGTGCCGACTAGGACCACGTAGTGCCCGTCCTCCCAGCGGTTGGCCCATTTCACGGGCGGCGCGGCAGGGTCGGACCAGGCTTGCAGGTCGAGTATGACGGTCTCGCCCTTCCCGAGAGCGGCGGACAGGTCCTCCAGCGTCATGCCTTCCTGAAGCCTGGCGGCCAGGCCCAGGCGCTCGGCCGCGGCCCGCATGCTTCGGGGGTCGGTGCCGTCCTTGGGCGTGGTGCCCAGGAGCGGGTAGAGCTCGGACTCGGGGCCTTCGAACGCCTTCCAGTAATAGAGCGCCGCGAGCATGGCCGCGGCCCCGCAGCTGTAATCGGTCGCCTGCCGCACGAGGGGCACTGGAAGATGCGCTGCCGGCAGGCGCGGCTCGGGAGCTGCCGCCGCGCCCCCCGCGGCGGCGGCCGCGAAAGCCATCAGAAAGGCCGGTGTCATCCGCATCATTCCTCGTTGGCCAGGGCCGCGACGGTTTCGATGGCCAGCTGGGCGATGCCCGCGGCGTAATCGAAGTCCATGCGGGCGCCGACGTCCGTGGACTCGTGGTAATGCGGCCTTTCCAGGTTGTGCCGGGCGTTGAGGTGCTCGTTGAACAGGACGACCGGGAACCCGGCGTCCGAGAAGATGAGCCCGTCGGTGTTGTACAGGTAGCTCTCGGGGTCGAAGCGGGTGCGCAGGCGGGCGGAGAGCGGCAAGGCGAGCTTGCCGGCCAAGTCGACTGCGACGCGGGCGATGCGCAAGGACTCCGGGCTTTCCCCCGCGTTGATCTGGAATACGGGATCGCCGGGGTCGCGATAGCCGATCATGTCCAGGAGCACGATCCCCCGCAGGGCCTGCCGCTCGGCCAGGAGCTCGCGGGTCAGTCGCCGCGCCCCCAGGTCGTCGGCCGGGAACTCCTCGCCTGTGAGGTGGACGAGCCAGATGTCGCTCCGGCGCGGTACGTCCTTGAGGATGCGGGCCGCCTGTAGGAGGGCCGCGGTCGCGGCCGCGTTGTCGTCCGCTCCCGGGACGCTGACGCGGCGCCGGCCCGCCTTGAAGAGGTCTTCGGCGAAGGCGGTATCAACGTGGTCGGCCAACAGCACGGGCCGGTTCGCCCGGCCCTGTAGGGTCCCGGGCAGAACGGCGATGAGGTTCGTCTGGGGGATGCCCCGCCAGCGGAAGCTCCGGACCTTCACGGCGATGCCCAGCGCCGCGTAGCGCTGGATGAGGTATTCGGACAGGTCCGAGAGCTGATGGTCCGGCTGGGCCGAGTTCTTCCGCGTCAGGCGCAGACGCCGGCCGTCCTTGGGAAAGACCAGCTCCTCCTCGCCCGCGAGGGCGAGGGTGTCCCGGCGCAGAGCGGCGGCGAAGTCGCCGGGCCAGGCGGTCAGGCGCGGGACGGCCGGGGAAGGGGGATGGGAAGGTCCCGCCCGGGTCCAGCGCAGCTCTTCCGGCCAGCGGACGGCCGAGCTCGATACGCCTGTCACGAAGCTGCGGGGACGCCCGTTGAGCACGGCGGGTTGGGGGAGGACGAAGCATATCCGATGCTCGTCCGAGATCAGTTTCCTGAGGTAGGTGTCGCGGTCCCGGGTGGACAGCCAACTGGGCAGGACGGGCCGCCCCGATTCCTCGGTCCACACGCAGTCTCCGAATACGGGCTTGTCATAGAGTCCTTCGAGTTCCGAGAAATCCGAGAATATGGCCGTCCGGTCCGGCGGCTCCCAGCTCTTCAAAGGCTTGGGAAGGAAGGGGACCGGCGGGAGGTCCTCCATGGGCGTCGTGTGCGGGATCCAGGCCCAATCGGACTCCGGGGAGCGCCGCCAGCGGGCGAAGGCCCAGGTCAGGGCGCCGTCGTCGTCGCGGGCGGGCCAGCATTCGAGCTCGAGCTCCTGCCGGCGCAAAGACGCGACGATGCGCCGGGCCTGGGCTTCCCCGAGGACCCGCAAGGAATCCGGCAGTTCGGCGGCAGCGGGCGGGGGGACCTTCGCGGCGAGCTGATAAGGGGTCAGGCCGAGGTAGACCGGCTGCCTTTGCTCCGAGTTGGCTTCCAGGGTGCGCCAGGGCTTCTTGTCATGCACCCGGCGCGACAGCGGCTTGTCCGACGCGAAAGCCGCCTGCGCGCAGAGAAGGACCAGCACCCAAGCTCCCATCCCCCGATTGTACAGAAAAGGGCGGCCGCCCGGATGCGGGTGCCTGTCACTCAACCAAAATTGGAACTAACTCCAGCCGCCCGCGATCGAGAAGCCGACCGCGCATTGCTGAAGAAGGCGAAAAAACAGCATGCCGCGTCGCGACGATAATCGTCGATTGAACCGGAAAGAAAACTCCTCCAGGTAATGGTCCAACTGGCCCGGGGATATTCGGCCCTGATGCATGCCTAGCAGCCACCGTTTCAGCGACGCTGCCACTCGATGGACTCGGGGAAGAACTCGCGCCAACACATCATCGTCCTGCCCATATTGAACGGTCCGATTATGGCGATAGCCATGCGGGACCAGAGCCTTGTAGGCATGCGCTCCGTCCGTCGCCAACTCCGAACCCGGCGCGATGGTGCTTAGGATGAAAGCCTTGATGCTGGCCTCGGTATCATCGGGGATTTTCCGCAGTCGAATACGTCCTGTGCCCTTGCCTCGGATTTCAGCCGCGATGCTCACAATCGTCTTGTTGTATTTAGAATGCGCGCCTTTTTTGGCCCCGCCGATCAGAGTCTCGTCGACTTCTACACGCCCGGACAGGACCTCCCGAGAGCACTGACGCCGCTATTTTGATTGGTGATCCACCAAGCCGCTCAAAACCAAAGTCGCAACGGCATCCTCGTGTCCTGGAAAGTCGTCCCGGTAGTCACCGACATCTCGGCGTCACACCCTGCGCAGTGGTAAAGTCCCCGTTTCGTGCGCCAGGCCGTTCGATGACCGCAACGACGGCACCGGAAACCGTCCGGCCAGCGAAGGCGCGCCAGGTATTTCTGACATGATTCCTCTGTCCGAAACCACGCCCCAAACTCGAGCAACGTTCCGGGAAATCGTTTCGCCATAGGCACATATTAACAAACGACTTGAGTTATGTGCATATGCCAGGTCCAGACAGAGCTGTTCCTGTTCGAGGCCCGCGCCCGCAGTACCGAATGTTATGGCTCAACCTCGTTTACTTGAGTTTCCCGGGGTCCATCAGCCGAGCGCCATGATAAACCGTGAGCAACTGGATGCACTTCGCCTTGACTCGATATACGAGACGATAATTGCCCAAAATGAGTTCCCGCACTGTTGGATCGCAAAGCTCAGGGACTACTCTGCCTGATCGCGGGAACGCGGCTATGCGGTCAACTGCCTAGAAGATATCGACAACGAAGAGGCGGGCGTAATGGGGGGAGTCCTTGGCAATGAAATCAACGATAGCCTGTAGGTCCTGGCAGGCCTGTGCGTCCACCTTATTTCAGCCATCTCTTCATCTTCTGCTTGACCATTTCATGCGAAACGGTCTGGCCGGCATCTGCCTGCTGAAGACCCTTTTCTGCCTTTGCCAAAACAAGAAGTCGCTCCATCACATCTTCGTAAGAAGCATTCGCGGGCAGGCTCCGTACCGCGTTCATAACCTTCTGCTTTGTCGTCATAGCCAAAGGACAGCAGGACTCCGCATCCAATTCAATGGCACCTCTTGGTAGCCATAACGCTCACGGTCTGCGGCGCGCACGCGCGTGGGCGCCTACGGTAACCCGTCCTGGCATGTCTGTTCCCATTCGAGGCCCGCGCCCGCAGAATGTTAGGCCCCATGTGGACGAAGTTCCTGGTCAATGCGTTCGGAGAGGAATATTTTCATCAGTGATTGATATGGCACGTCTCGTTTGTTGGCCAACAGCCGAATCTCCTCAAGCATTGATTCAGGAAGCCGAAGAGAGATCGACCTGACGGAGGGCCGGAGTCTGGGGAAGATGGTTTTTTTGCCCTTCTTCCAGTCCACATGCACGGTGGAATCGTGGGAGGCCCAATAAGCGCGTTCATCTTCCTCGTTTTTGAACTTGGGGATTCTAGTTCTCATGGCTAGCGTAGACCTCCTTTTCTTTGCGGGTCATATCGCGGGCGGAAATCACGCGGATTAGATGCTTTCGGACGGTGAATACCACAAATAGCTTTCTGCTCATATCGGTCTGCCCTAACACGAGAAATCGAGATTCCTTCTCTGAGTGTGTTTCATCGGAGTCCACAATAAGAGGTTGGTTGAAGAAAGCCTGTTCACATTCGAAAGGCGTGACCTTGTGACTTGACCAATTCTTGTCGAAGTTCCCATCGTCCCAATCGAACCCCGTACACTTCGACAGGTCAATGTTTGCCATGCCACTCTAAGTATATGACCATGATATACAGTTGTCAAGAGGCCTTCTGGTGGATCAGTGGGCCTAACGCTCTGGATCAGCCGACGCGGCTACCAGCACTCCTTAATCCGCCGCGCTCGGCTGTATCCGATGTTAGGCACTCCCCTCATTCTCGGGTGCATGGCCCAGGAGGGCGAGGTGCCCCGCGGCACGGCACAAGGCCCTATCCTTGCTCCAGATTCTGGCGCGAGAAAGGCGGGCGGAAGCCAATAAATGAGCATCCACTGCTCCCAGCCCAGTGCCATGGAGACGCTCGGCGCAAATGAGCTCGAGCACCTCTTCATGCGATGCAAGTGACGCTATCGGCAGCGCACGCAAGAGGTCGAGGATCTTGGCTCGATGCAAGAGATTCCCGCAGGCCAGTTCCTCAATGACGAGCGGATGTGTGAGCACCAGGCCTTCGGTGAGGATATCCGCTAGCCTGCGCTCGTGGCCCCGCAGATAATCCACCCAAACAGATGTGTCTACAAGGATCATCGGCGCCGGCGAATCTTCCTGAGCCGAGGCTCGGACCCGCCCAGGGCAGCAAGGCGTTCTCGTGCCTTCTTCTCGATCAGGGCTTCAAGGCCGGCATGAACCAATGCGGTCTTCTCCGTGGTGCCGGAAAGCTGGGCAGCACGTTTTAAGATATCATCTCGAAGTATTAGCGTTGTTCTCATACATATCAGTATGCATCAACGATATGCATCTGTCAAGGTCTCAAGCTGGCCATTATTGATGTTGATGGGCCTGCCTAACGGTTGGGTCGGCAGCGCGCAATCGCGAGTGCGCCGACGGTACTCTGTCCGGACAGAGCTGTTCTTGTTCGAGGCCCGCGGCCGTCGCATCCGATGTTAGACCGAAATCACCGATAACGCAATTGAACCTCCAAGTACCTGATCGTCTCTTGTGCTTCCTTTAGGGCACTTTCATCGGTCTCACGGGAGACAAAGTCTTTCAAGTCGGAAAAGGCTTGATGATTAGTCCAGGTTCCTTGGCGCGCCAGGACGCTCATACAGTGCGCTACGGCACGTCGACTCACGACGTCTTTGCTCGACAGCTTAGCAACCAGAAGGGGATAGCCATCTCGAATGGCCGCATGTGTTTCTGTGAATGCATCAAGCGCAAAGGCGAGCTTCTCTCCTTCCGCGCCCCGGATGTAATCTAGAACCGTCTCTGGCGGAACATTGCATAGACCCGGCACAGATGAGCGGCTCTCGAGCGGAATCTCTCTCACTCTGCGAAACAGGCGCTCCAGGAGATCCGTGCGCTTAAAGGAAGCCACCATGCCCGATACTTTATAGAACACCACGGCACTCTTAGTCGTATCGACAATCTTCATGAGAATCGGCTGGGCGCGATCCCGATCGATGACCAGTAAATCGTATAGCACGAAAGTGTCCTCACCGCCGCGACGAGACAACAAATACTCTAGGACTGAGAAGAAATCTGGATCTTTCGGCCAGAAATTGCTCCACGCAAGTGTGTGAAGAACAGCATCTTGCTCGGGTCGTTCGCCCTCTCTAAGCCTCGACAAGAGGTACTCTTTCGTTTTCGCGCTATTAGAGTATTTCCCGGCAACGCTAATCGGCAGATGGTCCAGCGCGGGGTTGTGCCCCTTGAAAGCTTCGATTAGGTTCTCCGCCAACGGGTTTCCGATTTCCATCCCAATCGGGACTCGATTCTGCTCAAACCAGTGAATCCGGTCGCCCAGCTTGTCTCGATATTTCCTGAATTCCGTCGCGTCCTCCGGGGATGAGTGCCTCTTCATTTCTTCCGCAAGAGGTAGCAATTCGTCCCGGACCTTGCTCGGATTTGCGCGATAGGAAGCGGCTTCCTTCCTTCTTGCCTTCATGCCCCCGATAAGTCTGTCGACTTCCGCGGGAGGTCTCTTCTTCGCCGCCTCTCTGAGTTGAGCCTCCTCTTGGGGCGATATCTCATTCGAACCTTCCGCTGGATTTGCGCTACCTTCGACGAAGTAGCCACCAGAGAGCAAGAGTGCTCCCAGGAATCCCGCCCATCGTGTAAATCGTCGTTTGCTCCGCATTAACAGTTATATGAACTCAGTCGCCTTATCTTTCGTTCAACGCCGCGCTGATCGGCGGCGGCTATGGAACTCCTCTTGCCGCCGTCCGGTCAAGCGCTTAGTTATACCCCGCCTTACTTGTGGAATTGATACTCCACGGTCAGCCAATCAGCTCTTCCTTTGGGGAATTTCCCGATGAAAACCGGATTATCAAATGGTCCTTTTTCACACTCTCCGACTGTAGAACTCCCAACCGTGTAAGCAGACGAACTGACTTCGCTCGAAAACTCAACGCGAATATTGAAAAGACAGAATTCTGGATGATCTTCATCAACGTCCACATTTACATGGGTTAGGATTTCCCCATGCTCTTTCCATTCGGAACCCTCGAGTCCCTCACCCCAGGTCTTATCTGTTTTCAATCCTTCTTTCTGTCCTTCCTTTGAACTTGCCTTACGGACCAATTTGTAAACCGGAACTCTCTTCAATTGGAGGGTCGGATCTGATGCGGAAGGGGAAAGAACGAACCATGGCTTGTCCCCGCGCTTCCGAGCCAAGTTGAATTCAACCGAACCGCATCCAGTGATAAAGCAAATGAGACCGCCCGCGAAGAACCAGAGCAGCGGACCCCCGGTCAAGAATCCTCTGGAATTGTCTCGTGGGTCGAGTTTCTCTACCTTAATCATCTTCGTGGGTATAACGCCTGGATCGACGGCGCGCAGCCTTGTGGGCGCCGTCGGTACTCTGCCCAGACAGAGCTGTTCCTGTTCGAGGCCCGCGACCGTCGAATCCGATGATATAGGGCTTCATCAATAATGTCCGTCTATCCGTTCCGGCGTTTGTATTCCGCGCGCCGAACGTTAAGAGTTTTATCCGTTGTGCGAAGCATGACGGATAAAACTTGCTGGACGAAGCCGTTTTGCGGCTCCTTATGGGGATTCTATATGGCTTAGGGGAGAAACACAAAGGCAAAAAGAGGGTTTTGAAAAGGCGGCTGGAGCGCGGCGGTGGTAAAGGCGAACCTCTTGGGGATGCGGTTGCGGGGCTGCGGGGGTGGGAGGCGGTAGCAAGACAGCGAGAGGTGCTGGCTCGTGGAAGGGAGCCAGGGAAACGGGAGGAGGTGGGTGCAGTTGCGGATCATGAGGTATCGAGGCGCTTGGCTTCGGGGGTCCAGTCCCGCAGCGGGATGAGCTTGCGGACCATGCGCATGCGTCCCTTGCGGCAGCAGGGGCAAAGCCTGAGGTCCTTGCCGGTGAGATCGTGAACCATTTCCGTGGTCGATATGGGAGCGGAGCGTGGGATGTCCGGGGCGAGACCGAGGAGCTGGCGGCAGCGCGACAGAAAGACTTTCTTGCGACGAGGTCCCTGGTGGGTGGAGGAGGGCTAGAAGATGTTCTGCATCCACTCGGCGAGCTTGGATTGGGGGGAGATGCGGACGTGGAAGTGGTTGTCGTGGCCGGGCTCGTTGGTGTTGAGGACTTGCTGGGCCCATGAGGCGACCTCGGGATGGCCGTCCTTCTTGGCCGCGGCCAGGAGCATCTGCTTGA
Source organism: Elusimicrobia bacterium GWA2_69_24 (assembly GCA_001799695.1). Taxonomy (GTDB): domain Bacteria; phylum Elusimicrobiota; class Elusimicrobia; order UBA1565; family UBA1565; genus UBA10166. The sequence continues at coordinate 14,161 of MGTY01000105.1, read as the reverse complement.
CCCGGGGGCTGACGAAAGCGATGGTCACCTTGAAGAACGGGTTGTTGCAGAGGTGGTAGAGCACCCGGTAGTTGGCCCAGACGTCGTGCACGCCGCCCTTGTAGAAGAAGGGGATGTCCACGTCGAGGCCGGCCTGGTGCGACTTGTGGCCGCCCAGCTTGCCGCCGTTGGAGTCGGAGATGTCGCCTATCCTCATTACCGGGGCGCCGTCAAGGCTCACCCGGCCGCCGATGTACATGAGGCCCAGGATCATGTGCTTGGTGCCCCAGGTCTCGCGGCGGTTGATGACCTTCCAGTAGGGGACTTCCGGCATCGCGATGCCGTTGGCCAGGGCGCCGTGGTTCACGGTGCCGATGGATTTGGTGTCAGCCGCCTGCCAGACGGCCATGAACGCCTTCCTGAAGGCGTCCCCGAGCTTGGCCAGGAGTTCCTTGATGGTGTCGATGGTCCCCGTGACCGCGCTGGACACCGAGTCCCAGGCGCCCGACAGGCGCTTCTTGATGGCCTGGGTCCAGTCGTCGAAGGAGGCGGTCTCGGTGCCCGCGCCGCCGACCGACGCGGTCTTGGTGCCCTTCATCTCGACGCCGAGGGAGGGCGGAGGCACGGGGAAGGAGGTGTCGAGGCCTTTGACGATGGGGAGAGCTCCGGTTCCCTGCTGGGACGAGGTCCCGGAGCTCTGCGTGGTGTCGGAGGCCGGGACCACGGGGGCCTCAGACCGGCCCTTGCCGCCGTCGAAGATCTTCTCGCCGGACCGCGTCAGGGCCTCGTCCGTGGCGCCCGAGACGCCGCCCTTGTCGCCGCTGGTCATGCCGGAGCCGGAGGAGGAGGTCTGGGTCCCGGAGGTCGTGGAGCCGTTGCTGCCGGAGCCGCTGCTGCCGGAGCCGGAGCTGGTGGAACCCTCGGAGAGGTTCTGCTTGTCCTTCTCGGGGGAGGCGGTCTTGTCGGCGGGGTTTTCGGCCTTCGGGGCCTCGACCACGGGGGGCTTGCCCTGGTCGGTGGAGCGGTTGGGGGTGATCATCTCCTGGGTGGGGACCGCGGCGGCCTCCCAGCCGTAGGCGAAGGCCCCGGCGGGGAGCGCGAGGAGGAGCGCCGCGCTCCGGAGAGCCGCCTGAAGGGCCTGGGTCTTCATGCCTATAGAATGGCCCGATATGCCCAATCTGTCCACTGGCGGGAGGCCCAGGCCGATATGGGCCCAAGGGCCCAGACGCTCCGGCTCAGTGGAACAGCTTCTTTAGATCGAACTTGGGGAGGGGGACCTTGAGTTCCCGCCCGATCTTGTCCTGCAGTTCCTGGAGCTTCTGGTCGTTGAGGCCCAGGCGCTGCTGCAGGCCCCCGCCCCGGGTCTTGAGAAGGTTGTCCAGGCCGGCGGTCTTGCCTTGGAGGGCGGCGTCCACCTGGTCCTGCAGGGCCTTGAGCTTCCCCTGCACCTCGGCCCCCACCGCCTTCTTCAAGCCGTCGGCCGCGGCGCGGCCGAAGTTGGAATTGAGTTTGAGCTCCGGGTCGTCCAAGGTGCCGGCCAGGACGATGTCGAGCTCGATGTCGGAGATGCCGCTGAAGGCCGAGCTCAGGGCCTTGTTGAGGAGCGGGTCGCCGCCCGCGGATGAGGGGGACAGGGAGATGCCCTCTTCCCGGAGCGTGATCCTGCCGGAGATGGCTTCGCCCTTCACCGAGATGTCCGCGCTGACGACCGCGTTGCCCGGGGTCACCTGCAGGGCGAAGGAGGCGGGATCCCCGACTGAGAAGGCCTGCATGGGCATGCTTTTCAGAGTCAGGCGCAGGCTTTCCTTGGGAGTCTCTGAGGTGTGGTCTAAGGCGGCTTCCAGAACGAACGAGCGCCGGCCCTGTTCCCCGGAGAGGGAAAGTATGGCGGGCTTTCCCACCAAGGCGGGCTCGGTGGAGAAGTCCCGGGCCGTGCCGCTGAAATCCAGGCCGCCGCCCAGCTCCGCGGTGCCGCTCAGCCGCATGTCCTTGAGCCAATAGGCCGGCCAGCTGCGCTCTTTCGGGAAGGGCACCGTCACGCCGCGGGCCGCCTGCAGGGGGGCTTTCTTTGCGGGGGACATGGCCTTGCGGGAGGTCCGCACCAGATGGATGACGCGGGTGACCGCGTCCGCCGCCTTGGGGCCGAGCAGGTAGGCGGTCAAAGATTCCTGGTCGAAAGAGGGCAAGCCCAGTTCGCCCGCGAGACCCTTGAGGTCCCCGTCCTTGGCCTTGCGCAGGATCTCCAGCTCGCCGCGCATCCCGGCCAGGCCGCTGTCGAGCTCCTTGCGCAGAGAGGAGGTCTTTTGGCGCAGGGACTGCACCCGGTCCAGGAGTTCCTTGGCCGATTTGAGCTTGTCCGGGATGGAGCCCGAGCCCTTGGCCTGGTTGAACAGGCGTTCGAGTTCCTTGAGGTCAGCGGCGGCCGCGGCCGTGGAGACGGTGGTCTCGAGAGCGTCGAGCTTGTTCTTCCATTTGGCCTCGAGCTCTTCGGCGAGCTTGGAGGAGGCGAGGCTCTTGGCGTCCAGTTTGACGTCCTTGAGGCCCGCCAGCTTGCCGCCTTCGAAGCCCGGCATCTTGGCGTGGGACTGGGCCCAGCCTTTGAGTTTCTGGGCGGCGGCGGAAGGGGGGACCTTGGGCAGCGCCCCCGAGCGTTTGCGCGGGGTGCCCCAGCGCAGGCCGTCGAGCTGGGCCGCGGAAACGGCGATCTTCTTCTCGAGGAGCGGCCGGCCTTCCAGCGAGAAGCGGCAGGCGGAGAACTCGACGAGATTGCGCATGGGGTCCGAGGAGTCCGCGGCGGCGAAGTCCTTGAGCTGCAGGGAAGGGGGGAAGATATGCGTCCGGACCCCTCCGATATCCACCTTGGCGCCCAGGGCGCTGGAGAGGGCCTTCGCCATGCCCCGTTTCAGGAGGGGGTCGAAGGCGAAGGCGAAGAAGGCCCAGACCACGGCCAGAAGCGCCAGCCGAGACCCGACGTAGGACCAACGGATCATGACCCGACCCCCAGCTTCCCGGCGACTTCGGCTCCGAGCAGGAGCTTGACCAGCTTGAACTTGCGCAGGCGGGCGCCGAAGGTTTCGCGGTAGCGCTCGAAGAAGGGTATGGACAGCCGGTAGACCGGATAGGCCAGGGCCGCGCCCAGCAGGAGCGAGCCCAGGACCACGGTGTTGTTGAATTCGGTCCAGGGCACGATCGGGAGGTTGTAGAGGGAGGACCACAAGGGCTGGAGCGCCTGGGTGCGGATGAGGAGCAGGCTTCCGATGGCGTGCGAGGCTGGGTCGAACAGGGGGGACAGGACGGCGAAGAGCGCGACCGCGCCGTAAGCGGCGGCGAGGTTGACCTGCACCAGGCAGAGGAGGATGAGACCGAGGTGGCTGAAGAGGCTCGATTTCGGGATCAGGCCCACGGCCATGCCGAGAGCGAAGCCGGCGGCCAGCTGACTCGCGCTGTCCATGCCGGCGAGGCCCTTCGCGAGAAAACGGAGAGGCTTTAGGAGGTCCAGGCTCATGCCCTAATTATACGATGCGCCGCGGAATAGAGGAAGGGCCGGCGCGCTGTGCGCACCGGCCCTTACGTCGCCTTCGGCGGATTGCGGTCAGTCCCTGGAGGATAGCAGGTTGTGCTGCTTTCCCGCGAAGGAGATGCCCGGGTTGAAGCGTATGCTGGGCATCCCCACCTTGTGCCCGAGCAGCCGCATGATCCCCACATAGGCGAACAGCACGGGGATGGGCGCGACGTAAGCGCCGAGGATGCCCAGTATCGGGGCGTGCATGAGGAATCCCGCCGCTATGGACCCGACCACGCCGACGCCGTTGAGCACCCCGAATTCCGTCATGCTCAGCGCCCGCGGGGTCGCCTGGAGGGACGATCCTCCCGCGGCCAGCGGAGCGAAGCCGAAGAGGCTCCGGAGAGCCGCGTGCACGCGGACGGCGGCGCGCTGCGGGGTCGCGTCCTTGAGGAGCTTGGTCGCGTATTCGAAGGAGGCCTGGATGTCGATGAAGCCGTCGCCGACCTCATCCACCGGCGCCACTTTCTGCGCGGTCTGGGTCATGGAGTACCGCGCCAGGTCCATGGCGAACTGCGTGAGCTCCTTGTCCGAGAGCTTGGGCAGGTAGTCCTTGAGCAGGACCAGGATGCCCCGGGTGAGGAGCATCATCCCGCCGAACACGCCGGGGTTGGACATCGAGGTCCCGGACATGGACTCGCCCGGACCGCCGAGCTCGGGGACGGTGGCCCCCTTCGGCACCGGGGCGACGAGGTTCACGCCCACGCCGCTTTCGTCCGGCTTCTGCGGGTAGTCCTTGTACTGCGGGTCCCGGGCCGTGGTCGGGCTGCCGGGGCCGCGGGAGGAGAAGTACGCGGTCTTCTTGTCGGCATCGGAGGCCGCGATGGCCTTGATGCGCTTGAGCTTGCCGATCAGCTTCCCGTTGAGGATGAGGTCGGCGAGGTAGACCGCGATGGCCGGGCCGCCGATGGTGTTCTTGCGGGAGCCGGAGTTCCCGGCGGAGACGCTGTGGTGCATCCCTTCCGCTGCGGTCTTGACGAACAGCTTCTCGATAGCCCCCGCGGGGTTGCCCGAGCCGTCGCCCCACGAGTTGGAGGTCGCCAGGGCGCCGTCCTTCTGCGCCATGCTGAGCTTGAAGAGGATGTCCCCTTCCGAGGCGCTGCCGTTGGGGAAGATGTTGTAGTTCCGGCCTTGGAAGTTGAAGATATCCACGCCGATGATCGTCCCTGACGTGTGCGTCCCGTGCGCCTCGCCGTCGTCGGAGTTGTCCACGCTCTTGATATAGTGCCCCTTGAGGAAGGGGTGGTCCACCGCCGCCCAGCTGTCCAGGACGGCGAAGGGCAGGATCGGGTTCACGGCGGCGACGCCGAACAGGGCCTTGCGGACGACGGTCTTCACGAAGCTGACGGCGCTGGCGATGAAGGAAGGCTTGGCCTGCGCCTGCTGCTCCGGGGCCGGGGCCGCGGGCTCGCCTAGGACCTTCTTCAGGTCCGCCTGCAGCTGGTCCGCGCGGATGATGGAGACCATCTGCTTGAGGCTCACGGTCTTGGCCGCGGGCTCGGCTTCCTGCGGCTTGGGCCGCTCGAAGGTGCGCCCGATCTGCGTCTCGAGGCCCAGGGCCGCGAAGGCGCTCATTAAGGAAGCGGCCTGGTCCGCGGGGACGCGGATGACCGTGGTGTTGATCTTGGCGATGGTCCCGAGGGCGGCGGCGTTGTGGACGCCCAGGAGCGACTTGGTGATGCCGAACATCATCAGCTGCTGCTGCAGGGCGGTGTCGAGCTTCTGAGCCGTCATGCCGGGCTCGTTGAGGTAGGCGGGGTAGATGTCCGCCGTCAGTTGGCGCCCCGACTTCTCGTCCGCGGTGACGATGAGTTCGACTTCCTTGGGGCTGGGATCCGTCGCGGCCACGGGGACGGAGTTCCCGCCGCCGATGCGGGACTCGAAGTCGCGTCCCGCCTCGGACTTGGAGGCCGCCGTGCCCATGTCCTGGAACCCGGGCGTCTCGGCGGAGAGCGCGCCCATGGTCCGGGCGAAGGGGGTGGCCTGGGTGCCGGGCTGCTGTACGCCCTGCGCGGCCAGGAGCGCGGCCTTGAGGGTCGCGGGTCCCTGCAGCGCCTGGGCCGAGAGGCGCGAGGCCGGGAGGATGGGGGCCGCGCCGGGCATGGCCTGCACGCCGGCCTGCAGCGAGACGGCCTGCAGGGCGGGAGCGCCGACCGAGGTAAGGCCCGAGCCGAGGCTCGGCAGGGTCAAGCCGGGGTTGGTCTGGAGCAGCCCTTGGGACAGGAGGCCGCCCAGGGGGGCGATGGGCATGACCGGCGCCGTGGGCGCGGTGCGCGTGAGCACCGGAGCGGCCATGGCCGCGGCGGATGCGGCCGTGACCCCGGGCCCGAACGCGGAGAGGACCAAAGACAGGGATAGTGCGACGGAAAGCATGCTCTTCATCGGCTCACCTCTATGGATGCTGCGTAAGGCCATCATATCAATGGCGGCCCGCAGTCCCTGAGGGTCCTAGGGCCGGGTGGGGGGACAACAATGTGCCTAGGCGCTTAGGGGTCCAGAGGCCTACAGGAGTCGACTTCGGCCAGGAAGCGGAGCTTGGACTCGTCATCCAGGAAGCTCGCCGTGAAGGAGTTCCGGGCGAGCTGGCGGAGCTCCGCCTCGGTGAGCCCCAGGGCCTGCTGCACCGCCAGGAAGTTCTCGTTGAGGTAGCCGCCGAAGTAGGCCGGGTCGTCGGAGTTGACGGTCACGCACAGCCCCTCTTGGAGGAGACGGCGCAGGGTATGGTCCGCGATGGAGTCGAAGACCCGGAGCTTCACGTTGGAGAGCGGGCAGACGGTCAGAGGCATGCCCAGGCGCTTGAGCCGCGCCACCAGTTCGGGGTCCTCCAGGCAGCGGATGCCATGGTCCACGCGTTCGACCCGGAGCAGGTCCAGGGCCTGGCGGATGTACGCCGCGGGACCTTCCTCGCCCGCGTGCGCCACGGCGCGCAGGCCCGCGGCCCGGGCCCGGTCGAAGACCTTGCGGAAATTCTCGGGAGGGTTGCCCTTCTCGGAGGAGTCCAAGCCCACGGCCAGGAGGCGGTCCTTGAAGGGCAGGGCCTCGCGCAGGGTCGCCAGCGCCTGGTCCTCGCTCAGGTGCCGCAGGAAGCAGAGGATGAGGCCCACGGACAGCCCGCCGCGGCGGGCCTCCTCGGCCGCGGCCCACAGGCCGTCCAGCACCGCGCGGTAGGGGACGCCCCGTTCCGTGTGGGTCTGGGGGTCGAAGAATATCTCGGCGCGGCGTATGTTCTGGGCCGCGGCCTTCCGGAAATAGGCGGCGGCGAGGTCGTGGAAGTCCCGCTCCGTGCGCAGGACCCCGGCGCCCTCGTAGTAGATGTCCAGGAAGGACTGGAGGTCCTTGAAGCGGTAGGCGGCGCGGACCTCGGCCGCGGAGCCGTGGCGCAGGCGGACTTTGTTGCGCGCGGCCAGCTCCAACAGCAGCTCCGGCTCCAGCGTGCCCTCGATGTGGAGATGGAGCTCGGCCTTGGGGAGGGCCTCGATGAGCCGCCGCATGATCGCCTAAATCTAGCAAATTGAGATATGATGGATGACGCCATGAGGGTCACGCTCGGGTTCCTGCTCGCCTCCCTGCTCGCAGCCGCTCCGGCCGCGGCCAAGGTCTCGGTCCGCGCGGTCGGGGGTGACCTCTTCGAGACCACCTTCTCCTTCGCCCCGCCCATCGCGGTGTCGAGCGTGGCGGTGGCGGGCTCGTTCAACGACTGGAAGAAGGAAGGGGTCGCGCTCAAGGACGACGGCGCCGGGGTCTATCAGACCGCGCTCCGGCTGGCCCCGGGCCGCTATACCTATAAGTTCGTGCTCAACGGGGAGCTCTGGATGGAGGACCCCGACAACTCGACCCGCGAGCCGGACGGCTTCACCGGGTTCAACGCGGTCGTGGTCGTCGGGCGGCTGGGCACCGCGGTCCCCGCCCAGTTGGGCGACGGGCAGTTCGCGGCGGAAGCCCTCGGCCATCCGCACGCCATCGAGTACTGCGAGTTCGTGCCGCAGGCGCGCGAGGCCGTCCTGCGGGCGCGCACCGCGCAGGGCGACGCCGAGGAGGGCCGGCTCTGGGTGGACGATGAGACCTCGCCCCGCGCGCTGGAGCGGGTGTTCTCCCGCGACGGCTACGACGTCTGGGAGTCCCTGGTCGAGGTCTCCTCGGTCAGCTTCACCTACGCCTTCGAGTTCCGGGACGCGGGCCAGAGGCTGTTCCTGGGCCCCGAGGGCCCGACCCCGGACCGGTCCCGGAGCGGCGCCTACGTCTTCGACCTGCGCACGGCGCCGTCCCTCAGCGCCCCGGGCTGGGCCGCGGATTCGGTCTTCTATCAGATCTTTCCGGACCGCTTCTACAACGGGGACCCGTCCAACGACCCTCCGGACGTCCAGCTCTGGGGCAGCACCCCGACCATCACCAACTTCATGGGCGGGGACCTGAAGGGGGTCCTGGAGAAGCTCCCGGACCTGGCCGAGTTGGGGGTCAACGCCCTCTACTTCAACCCGGTCTTCGCCTCCCCGTCCAACCACAAGTACGACACCGCCGATTACCTCAAGATCGACCCGCACCTGGGCGACGACGCGGTGTTCGCCGAACTCATGCGGGCCGCCCACGATCGGGGCATGCGCGTGATCCTCGACGGGGTCTTCAACCACAGCGGCGACCGCTTCTGGGCCTTCCAGGACCTGGTCAAGAACCAGCAGGCCTCCCAGTACGCCGGCTGGTACGCGGTGCGCAGCTTCCCCGTGGACCCCTCCACCCCGACCTATGAATGCTGGTGGAACTTCGGCCACCTGCCCAAGCTCGACACCGGCGATCCCGGGGTCCGGGAATACCTGATGGGCGTAGGCGAGCATTGGCTGAAAGCCGGGGCGGACGGCTGGCGCCTGGACGTCCCCAACGAGGTGCCGCATCCCTTCTGGCGCGAGTTCCGCCAGAAGATGCGCCGGGCCAAGCCCGAGGCCTACATCGTGGGCGAGATATGGTCCGACGGCCTCCCTTGGCTGGGCGGCGACGAGTTCGACGCGGTGATGAACTACGTGTTCCGCTCGGCCGTGCTGGGCTATTTCGCCTCCGGGAAGCTCGGGCTCAAGGAGTTCGACGAGCAGCTCTCCCAGCAGCGCCACCGCTATCCGAAGAGCTCCCTGCCGGTCCAGTTCAACCTCCTGGGGAGTCACGATACCGAGCGCGTCGCCACGGTCTTCGGCGAGGACTGGGAGCGGCTCAAGCTGGCGGTGCTCTTCCAGATGACCTATCTGGGCGCTCCGGTCATCTACTATGGAGACGAGGTCGGGCTCACCGGGGGCAAGGACCCCGAGTGCCGGAAGGCCTTCCCCTGGGACCCGTCGGGGCAGAACGCGGACCTGCGCGCGCACTATCGGAAGCTGCTGCGCCTCCGGCGGGATTCCCCGGAGCTGCGGCGCGGGAGCTTCCGGACCGTGCTGGCGGACGCGGCCCGGGACGTGTACGCCTTCTCCCGGGAATACGGGAAGTTCGCCTCCGTGGTCGTCCTGCACCGCGGCGCCGGGACGGTCCCGGCCGAGTTCGAGCTGCCCCGCGCCCTGGCGCGCTTCCCGGAGCTCGTGGACGCGCTCTCCGGCGCGACGTTCCCCGTGGTGGACGGCCGCGTCACCGTGCAGGCGGGTCCGGAGCAGGGGCTGATCCTGAAGCCCTCGGAGCCATGACCGCCGCCCGCGCCCGTCTCCCGCTGCCCCTCGCCCTTATAGCCGCGGCCGGACTGCTCTCCGCCTGCACCGCGTCCCGGCCGGCACGGACGCCCCCGGCGCCGCCCGCGTTCACCCTGTTCCGCCCGGAGCCGGGGCCGGAGCTGAGCCTCGGCGACGCCCGCTCCGGCATCGAGGCCCTGCTGGCCGGGTCGGGGCTGGCCCGGGACAGCTTCGCGCTCAGCGTGCGGACCCTGGCCGGAGCCGGGTCCGCGCTGGCGTTCAACGAGGACCAGCCCATGACCCCCGCGTCCAACGCCAAGCTGGCCACCACGGCGGCCGCGCTCGCCATCCTGGGTCCCGCGTACCGCTTCCGCACGGAGGTGAGCCTCTCGAGCGGGGCGCTGCACATCAAGGGCTATGGCGATCCCACGCTCGGAGTCCTGCACCTCAAGGACATGGTGCGGATGATCCTGGCCGACCCGCGGGCCGCCGGCTTCCGCGGGCCGCTGGTCCTCGACGACTCCTTCTTCCAGAGCTACGAGCAGATCCATCCCGGCTTCAACCGCGCCGACGCCTTCAACACGGGCCTGGGGCCCTTGGGCGTGGAGGAAGACCGCGTGGTCCTCACGCTCTCCCATGAGGGGAGCGCGGCGGACGGGACGCAGAAGCTGGCCGTCCGGGTGACCCCCGATCCGGAGGGCTTCACGGTCATCCGCTCGACCGGGGAGCTGGGCTTCGAGACGCACTACAAGCCGCAGTTCCAGGTGGAGTGGGATGGGGAGGCCCGGCGGCACGCGATCGCCCTCATCGGCCCGCTGGAGCCGGGCCGGCAGGTCCTGGCCATCCGCAACGCCACGGAGCATTTCGGCCGGGTCTTCGCGCGCGTGGCCGAGGCGGAAGGCCTGGCCGTCACCGAGGTGGTCCGGGGCGAGGTCCCGCGCGGGGCGCGGCGGCTGTTCTCCTACCGGAGCCGCCCCCTCTACGAGATCCTGCGCGACATGAACCAGGAGAGCGACAACTACGTCGCGGAGATGGTCCTATTGACGGTCGGGGTCGCCGAGCCCCGGAGCGGCCGCGCCGGCCCGCCGTCTTTGGAGGACGGGACGGCGGCCGCTTCCCGCTTCCTGGTGGAGAAGGTCGGGTTCGCCGCGGGGAGCTTCACCTTGGAGAACGGCTCCGGGCTCTCGCGCCTCTCGCGCTTCTCCCCGGCCCAGCTCGCCCGGCTCCTGGCCTTCATGGCCCGCGACCCCAAGTTGGGTCCGGTGCTGGAGACCACCCTCCCCATCGCCGGCTGGTCCGGCACGCTGCGCCGGCGCCTGCTCGATCCGCCCGCGCTCCTGCGCATCGCGGCGAAGACCGGCATGATAGACTACGTCAACTGCGTCTCGGGCTACGGCGCGGGAGCGGGGGGCGGGAAGTTCGCCTTCTCCCTGCTGCTGGGGGACCGACAGGGACTGGAACTGACCCGGGACCTCCGGCCCATCGATCGCGAGGCGGAGGCGGAATGGCGCAAGACCACGGCGGTCAACGACCGGTTCAAGAGACTGGCGGACCAGGTCTTGGACATCCTCTCCCGGACGCGCTTCTAGGGTCGCGATCCATGGGGAACCGGCAATGATCTTCATCGCGGCCTTGCTGACCTTCGTATCCACCCTCCTGGGCGGCCTGGCGAGCATACGCTTCCGCAATCGGCTTCAGCTCATCCTGGGCTTCACCGCGGGGGTGCTCGTCGGCGTCGTGGCGCTGGAGATCCTGCCGGAGATCATGCACCTGGTGCAGAAGACGAACGCGGACCCCCGCCAGCCCATGCTGGCCCTGGTCGCGGGCTTCCTGTTCTTCCATGTGGTGGAGAAATCCATCGCCATCCATCACAGCGGGGAGGGCAGCTACGAGGAGCACAAGCATCCGGCCATCGGGCTCATGTCCGCCCTCGGCCTGACCTTCCATTCCTTCCTGGACGGGGTCGCGATCGGGTTGGGATTCCAGATCTCCACGGCGGACGGCCTGCTCATCGCGGTGGCCGTCATCGGACACGATTTCTCCGACGGGCTCAACACCGGCTCGCTGATGCTGGTCCACAAGAATTCGCTGCGCTGGACCCTGGCCTTGATCCTGGCGGATGCCGCCGCCCCGGTGCTGGGGGCCCTGTCGACTTTGTTCTTCACCCTGCCGGACCAGGCCGTCCTGCTGTACCTCGGCTTCTTCGCGGGCTTCCTGCTCTATGTGGGCATCGCGGACATCCTCATCGAGGCGCATCAGGAGCACTCCTCGCTGAAGACCGTCGCCATGACGGTCGCGGGCGTGGCCTTCATCTTCCTGGTGACGCTGGCCGTCTAGGTCGGACTCTTCGCCGGACTTTCCGGCGAGCCGTTCTTCGGGGAGAGGGCCTCCAATTTCGCGCGTCCCTTGTAGAACATGAAGGCCAGGGCGGTCAGCGCCAGGTTGATCGCCAGGAAAGCCCACTTGGCCGGGAAGAGGTCGAACATCAGTCCCAGCAGGTAGGAGCTCGCCATGATGACGCCGAATTCGGCCGCCATGAGGAACCCGATGGCTTTGCCGGCGTGTTCGCTGGGCAGGCGGGACTGGAAGTAGGAGGTCATGTTGATGTCGTTGGCGGCCCAGGTGAGGCTCATGGCGAAGATGGCCGGGATGACCATGTAGAGGCTGCCCCCGGAGATCAGGCTCCAGGTACCGAGCGTCCCGAGGGCCATGAGCGGGATCCAGCGGAAGCGGGAAGGCCTCTTCCCCTGCTGAGAGCCCATCATCACCTTGAGCAGGAGCAGGGCGCCGAGGAACTCGCCGAAGTTCGAGCCGCTCACGATCCAGGCCGCCTTCTCGGCCGAACCCAGCACGGTCTTGACGAAGACCGGCATCACGATCTGCTCGACCACCCGGTGCACGACCATGGGGCCGAGCAGCATGAAGCCCAGCCAGCGGAACTCCTGGCTGCCGAAGATGAACTTGGCGCCGGCCTTGATGTCGCCCGCCGTCCGCTTGATCAGCCCCTTGAACCCCCCGGCGGGAGCCGGGGCCGGCTGGGCGTCGGAGGACGCGTTTGCTCCGGTCCCTCCGGAGCGGATCCTCCCCAGCTCCATGCGGCCGAACACGAGCGCGGCCAGCAGGTAGGCGGGAGGATGGATGAACAGGGCCGCCGTCAGCCCGAATTGGTGGATCAGGAGACCGACCAAAAGGGGCGCGATGGTGCCCGCGATCTCGTAGACGATGTGCGTCGTGGCGTTGAAGCGGCCCAACAGCCCGTGGTCGCGGCCCAGGATGCGCGCGGGGATGCAGTCGCGCGCGGTGACGACGATCCCCATGGTGGCGCCCGCCGCCGCGTAGAGCGGCAGCACCATCAGGGGCGAGGCGATCCCGGCCATGAACAGGCCGATGATCCCGGCCACGAGGCCGGCCTGGGTCACCATGGCTGCGGCCAGGACCTTATTGACCGGCTTGCGGTCGATGAGGCCGCCGGAGAGCATGCTGGAGAGGGTCATGGCCGAGCCCCAGGTCACGGCCATGGTCGCCATCCAGACCGCGCTGCCGAAATAGGTCAGCGCGATGAGGGGCATCGTGATGTTCAGCGCCTCCATGCCGAACTTGAAGATGCCGGTCGCGAGCAGGGCCTTGCGCGCCGGGGGATTCTGGATGAAATCGAAGCGCTTCGCCAGCTTCTGGAATCGGCTGATTTCCGGCTGGGGCTTGGCGAGCGGCAGCGCTTTAGAGGAAGCGGGCTCGTACGGGCCGGCCGCCACCGCGGCCTGGGACCGGGCGCCCCCCTGTCCGTCATAGACGCTGCCGAGGGACTGGGCGCGCTGGGCCCAATCCACGGTCCCGGAGACGCCCCGGCCGGCGCCGTGCTCCGCCGAGGTCAGCATCTCGCGGACGCGTCCGAGGGTCGATCGCCCGGGGGCGGTTCCCGGCGGCGCCTGGGTCAGGGCCGCGACGCCTTGCGATAGCCTCGAAGCCGAGGGCGCGGAACCGGCCGCGGGGATCAGGGCCGAAGGCGCCGCCGCCGCGGTCGTCGGAGCCGCCGCGGCTGCGATGGGAGCGGCCGGGGCCGAGAGCGCGGCTGGGACGGGAAGGGCGGAGGGCAGGGCGATGGCGGATAGCGCGGACCCCAGGACGCCCACGCGCAGGGCGCGGCCCAGGTCCAGGCCCGAGGCGGGCGCGGCCAGGCCCAGTCCGGGCGCGATGGGCGCCACGACGGCCGGTCCATGGCTGGAGACGACCTGGGCGACCATATTGGCCGCGGCCGGAGACCAGGACGCGCAGACGAGCAGCGCCGTTAGTAATAGCCTCATCTGCCTTGATTGTCGCTCAGAAGTGGGGCGCGGGCGACGGGCAAAAGCCCCAGGGCGGCGCGGGCTGTGGACCTATGAGGAAATGGGTCCAGAGCTCCGCTCGGCGTTCAGGACTGCAGGAAGCCGCGCAGGATGTTCTGGGAGACGCGCAGGCGATAGGCCTTGGTGGAGCGGATGTCGTCGATGGGGGAGACGTCGCGCTCCAAGAGCGCGCAGGCCTCGCGGATGACCGGCTCGTCCAGGCGCTTGCCCGCGAGGAAGGCTTCCGCGGCCCGCAGGCGGCGCACGGTCGGGGCCATGCTCCCCAGCGCGAATCGGATCTGGGCCACGGAGCGGTCCTTGGCGAACCAGAGCAGTCCCGCCGCCGCGGTCTTGGAGATCGCCTGGGCGGCCCGCGTCCCCACCTTGCGGTAGAGCCGCCGGCCCGGCTTGGGCTGCGGGAAGGTCAGTTCCACCGATTCGATGAGCTCGCCGGGGTGGAGCGTGGTCTTCTTCACGCCCGCGAAGATCCCCAGGAAGGGGATGGTCCGGCTGCCCCCGGCGAAGGCCGTGCGCACGACCGCCTCGTAGACCGCCAGCGCGGGGAAGGTGTCCCCGGCCGGGGACGCGTTGGCGATGTTCCCGCCCAGGGTGCCGCGGTTCTGGATCTGGAGCGCGCCGATGCCGGCGCAGGCCTCGGC